>NZ_DEYV01000010.1:111793-631561 GCF_002364655.1 Pseudomonas sp. UBA3149 | reverse complement strand
AGGCCACTAGACGAAGGGGACAAACCCTTGAAACATGCAAAGCATATTTCTATTAACACAAGCACCGCGCATGCCATGCTTTAAAACTTGGAGCGGGAAACGAGACTCGAACTCGCGACCCCGACCTTGGCAAGGTCGTGCTCTACCAACTGAGCTATTCCCGCATATGGCGTCCCCTAGGGGACTCGAACCCCTGTTACCGCCGTGAAAGGGCGGTGTCCTAGGCCACTAGACGAAGGGGACGCAGCCTTGGAGCTTTAACAGTTCCTACCTCTTTCGCTTCGCTTTCAGCTTTGCGTCTGAAGTGGCGCGCATTCTAGAGAGACATTCGAGACCCGTCAACACCTATTTAAATTTTTTTAAATCAATGACTTTGCCATTAAAGAAGATGGTCGCGCTGCCAATATAGTAGTACTTGTTTTATTGACTCGCAGGCCAGCAGGAGGCCTTGATGTCTGTATCTATAATTGCCATTTTGGTTGTGACGGGAGCTGTGCTGTTGATTTTCATCAGCTTTCTCAACCAGAAGCTTGAAGCGCATCAGCTTGAGAAGACACGCTTGAAAGCGGAGCTGGTTAACCGCATCCGACGCTATGAGCAGCTGTCCGACACGTTACCGGGGCAATGGATGACCCCTGCCCTCAAGCTTTTACTATCAAGGCTTGAACTGACACTTCTTCAGCGCATGCCTAATAAGGAGAAGACTCCCGTATTGGCGGCACGCATGAATCATCTGGAAGCTGAGCTGGCCAAGGGTGATCAAATCGAGATCACAAACGCAGCCCAGGTTATCGCGAATGAAGCCAAGGCAAAGCAGGTTCGTGCGCAGCTTGAAAATTTACACGCACAAATCACCTACGCCATCCAGAATGGACTGATTGAGGCTAAAGAGGCTGGTTATTGGGACGAGGAAATAAGAGCGCTAATGACGCTACTTCACTTCGAATTCTTTGATCACCTGGGCCGTCAGTTTATTGATCAGGGACAACTGGCTCCTGCCAGACAGGCATTCGAGAAAGCCGCTCAATATATCCGTAAACAGCCTCACTCAGACAAGTTCAATGAACATCTTCAGTACCTTGATGAACAAGTCAGCGTCATCAAGGGAGAAATTGGTGCTGGGCAACCGGTCCGCGAACCTACGCAACTATTAAAGGGGCTAGAGGAGATGGAGAAGGAAGATGCCCCTATGAAGTCACTCTACGACTAATAGCAATAAAAGCGCAGCCCCAAGGGGCTGCGCTTTTATTATCAGCAATCACTTGCGGCTAGCAGTATTGCTGCCAATCGCTCGATACCTTTCTGATCATCCAGACTGAATCTACCTAGCTTGGGGCTATCAAGATCCAGCACACCAATCAGACGCTCATTCTTTATCAATGGGATAACAAGTTCACTGTTTGACGCACTGTCACAAGCAATGTGCCCCGCGAATACATGTACATCCTCAACACGCTGCGTCTCGCGCGTTTGCGCCGCCGCACCACAGACACCACGCCCAAAGGGTATGCGAACGCAGGCAACCTTGCCCTGGAACGGACCAAGCACAAGCTCATTGTCTTTGCACAGATAAAAGCCCGCCCAGTTTAGGTCAGGCAACTCATGGAAAAGAAAGGCAGAACACTGCGAGGCGTTGGCGATGAAATCGTTTTCGCCAGAAAGAAGCGCTTCTAACTGTGCCGCTAGTAGCTCATAGCCACCCAGATCGTTTCCCACTTCACTCAAATCACGCATTTGCGACATCCAAAAGCTGTTTACCAACCCAATGACGGGCGAATTGATAGGCACAGCGGCCATTTCGATTACCTCGGCCGAGCGCCCAGCGAATAGCTTCCTTTTCAGTTTCCTCACTCCACTGCCACACAAGCTGCGCGCGGGTAGCCAATACCTCGACCCAGTGCTTGGTTACCTGAAGAAACTGATCCTGGGTAAAAGGATAAAAGGAAAGCCATAACCCAAATCGATCCGAGAGCGCGATCTTGTCTTCCACCGCCTCACTAGGGTGTAGCTCGCCATCCGCACTTCGCTCCCAGTCAGCGTTATCGCTTTGTCGCTCAGACACCAAATGCCGGCGATTTGAAGTTGCATAAAGCAGAACGTTATCAGGCGCCTGCTCAAGCGAGCCATCCAGTACGCTTTTCAGCACTCGATAGTCATCGTTGCTGGCATCAAACGACAAATCATCACAAAACAACACAAACCGCTGAGGCTGTTTACTGATTTGCGCAACCACACGTGGCAGATCTGTCAGATGATCACGCTCAATCTCTATTAGCCGCAATCCGCGCTGTGCATACTCAGCGAGCAATGCTCTGACCAGGGATGACTTGCCTGTACCGCGAGCGCCCCATAACAGAGCATGATTGGCGGGCATGCCGTCTACAAACTGCTGCGTATTCTGCCCAAGCAGGACCTGCTGTCTATCAACGCCCTGTAAATCAGATAATCGCAGCTCCAGATTGACTTCAATAGGCTGCAGATACCCTCCCTGCCCTTCACGACGCCAGCGAGCCGCAACGGTTTGAGACCAATCAATCGGCTCGCGCAGTGCTGGCAATAAAGGCTCCAAACGGGCCAGCACGCCTTCCGCACGTGCCAGAAATGTATCGAGTCTAGATTCCACGTACTTATCCTTACACAAAAACGGCGGCTCACCTTTATACATAGCGAGAGCCGCAAGATTCAGCATGACATTCGAGTCACAGCGAAAGAAACCGCTCTACCTGTCCCTTTAGCGACGCAGGCTTCTCTAGCGGCGCGAAGCGTTTGATCTTTTCACCATCGCCACTAACCAGAAACTTTGTGAAATTCCACTTTATACGCTGCGTACCTAGCACCCCCGGTGCCTTCGCCTTTAGTACCTCGAATAAAGGATGGGCATCGGCACCGTTGACCTCTATCTTTTGAGATACGTTAAAGGAGACACCAAAGCGGGCCTTGCAAAACTGTTCGATCTCACCATTGTCAGCAGGCTCCTGATGACCGAACTGATCACATGGAAAGGCCACAATTACTAGCCCTTGAGCCTTGTAAGCCTGCCACAACGTCTCAAGCCCCTCGTATTGAGGCGTGAATCCACAGCGACTGGCAGTGTTGACCAACAGATAGGCTTGCGCAGAAAGATCAGCCAGGCAGCACACTTTCCCATTCATCAATGTAAACGGAATCTGCAAAAGGCTTTTGCCTTCCGCAGCTTGAGCGTCTGTTTTATTCATCACGCGGGACAAGATCCAGCGCAACGGAGTTTATGCAGTAACGCAAACCCGTCGGTCGTGGACCATCCGGGAACACATGCCCCAGGTGCGCATCGCAACGCGAACAAAGCACCTCTATACGATGCATCCCATGACTAAAATCCTCTTCCTCTCGCAAAGCATCATTCGAGATAGGCTGATAAAAGCTGGGCCAGCCACAGCCTGAACTGTATTTGGTCTCCGAGTCGAAAAGCGCTTGCCCACAACAGACACACTGGTACACCCCAGGCGTCTTGGTATCACAGTACTTACCTGTATACGGCGCTTCCGTCGCCTTTAGCCTGCACACCCGAAACTGGTCATTATCCAGCTGGTCACGCCAAATATCTTCGGATTTGATGACTTTATCCATAGGATGAACACCTCCGCCATGGAAAAGGCCCCATCTGTCTCTTTTGAAAACGCAGGGGCAGTCGTATGATCTGCTTCCAGTCTGTCACTCGTTGAGGGCGCTGCCAAGCCGATAGGCACGCCTACCTACAGTCAGACATCGACCATGCACCTTTCGCAGGTCGCTCTTCGCTATTACCAACCGGGATCCGTTACACATGCAGGTCAGTAAATCGAACAAGCTAGCCAACGTCTGCTATGACATTCGTGGGCCAGTGTTAAAGCATGCCAAGCGTCTGGAGGAGGAAGGCCACCGCATCCTCAAACTCAACATTGGCAACCCCGCACCGTTCGGTTTCGAAGCACCTGAAGAAATCCTTCAGGATGTGATCCGCAACCTGCCTACCGCACAAGGTTACAGCGATTCCAAGGGCCTGTTCAGCGCGCGCAAGGCAGTCATGCAGTACTACCAGCAAAAGCAGGTAGAGGGCGTTGGCATTGAAGACATCTATTTGGGTAACGGTGTATCCGAGCTGATCGTCATGGCCATGCAGGCCCTGCTCAACAACGGTGATGAGGTTTTGATCCCGGCGCCAGATTATCCCCTCTGGACTGCAGCTGTCAGCCTGGCGGGCGGCAAACCTGTCCACTACCTATGCGATGAGCAATCGGACTGGTTTCCGGACCTTTCAGACATGGCCAGCAAAATCACCTCCAATACCAAGGCCCTGGTGCTGATCAACCCGAACAATCCTACGGGTGCCGTGTACTCCAAAGAGGTGCTGGAAGATATCGTGGAGCTGGCGCGCCAGCATAACCTTGTCATTTTTTCGGACGAGATCTATGACAAGATCCTGTACGACGAAGCAGTGCATATTTCAACGGCTTCGCTTGCGCCCGATGTCCTGTGCCTGACGTTTAACGGCCTGTCGAAATCCTACCGCGTGGCAGGCTTCCGTTCGGGCTGGGTTGCCATTTCCGGTCCTAAACATAAAGCTCAGAGCTATATCGAAGGGCTTGATATCCTTGCCAACATGCGCCTATGTGCAAACGTGCCCAGCCAGCATGCCATTCAGACCGCCCTGGGCGGTTACCAGAGCATCAATGACCTGGTACTGCCCAACGGGCGCTTATTGGAACAGCGCAACCGGGCCTGGGCGCTATTGAACGACATCCCTGGCGTAAGCTGCGTAAAGCCTATGGGGGCGCTATATGCCTTCCCCAGGATCGATCCAAAGGTTTGCCCAATCCACAATGATGAAAAGTTTGTTCTGGATCTTCTGCTTTCGGAAAAACTGCTTATCGTTCAAGGCACCGCCTTCAACTGGCCTTGGCCTGACCACTTCCGTGTAGTGACCCTGCCACGCGTGGATGACCTTGAACAGGCTATTGGCCGAATTGGCAATTTCCTCAAACATTACCGGCAGTAGTCCCATGGACCTCCATATCGAAGACTTCTACAAGGATGCAGCGAAAGGCCTGCTGGCGCTTTATCAAAGCTTTCCACGCAAGGCGACGCTCTATGTCGAAGATCTGATTGGACGAGAGGAACCCGACCAGTTCGGGCTTCCCAGTGTTAGACATCAGAGCTGTTTTAGCGCGCTGCTCTGGCTGGCTGAAGAGGACTATCTGCGCTACACCACTAACCTTGGTTATGATGCACTTGACCAGGCCATCCTGACCGAAAAAGCGTTTCTACGTCTTTCAGCGAGTCACGCCCATTTACTCAAGGAAGCAGAAGCGCTTCCGCCTAGCGTGAGACGCCAACGTTCTACCCTAGCCCAGCATCTACGGGACGCTCTGGCAGAAAGCGATAGCGAACGAGTGGTGCTGTTGACGCGTCTTTTACTCAGGCCTGCCAACAAAACGACATAGTTTGAAATAGTCGATTGATTGAAACCCTAACAACCGGACCTTATATACGCCGCTAGGAAATAGTCTTCCGGTTGTTAGGAGAAGCTTTACACCATGATGCGAATTCTGCTGTTCCTTGGCACCAACTTGGCCGTACTGCTGATCGCCAGCATTACGCTTAAAGTGCTGGGAGTAGATCGTTTTACAGGCCAGAACTACGGAAGTCTTCTGATTTTCTGTGCCGTCTTCGGTTTTGCCGGCTCGCTATTCTCGCTATTCATTTCCAAGTGGATGGCCAAGATGAGTACCGGAACCGAAATCATCAGTCAGCCCCGGACTCGTCACGAGCAATGGCTACTGCAAACTGTTGAGGATCTGTCTCGCGAGGCGGGCATCCGGATGCCTGAGGTCGGCATCTTTCCTGCCTATGAAGCGAATGCCTTTGCAACGGGCTGGAACAAGAATGATGCACTGGTTGCGGTAAGCCAGGGTTTGCTTGAGCGCTTCTCACCTGAAGAAGTGCGCGCCGTCCTGGCGCACGAGATTGGTCACGTAGCCAACGGCGACATGGTGACACTGAGCCTGATCCAAGGCGTCGTGAACACCTTCGTCATGTTCTTTGCTCGCATATTCGGCAATTTCATCGACAAGGCCGTCTTCAAGACAGAGGAAGGTCATGGGCCCGCCTATTACATTACCAGTATCGTCGCTGAACTGGTTCTGGGCATCCTGGCGACTATCATCGTCATGTGGTTCTCGCGCTTTCGCGAATTCCGTGCCGACGAAGCAGGCGCACGCCTGGCAGGTACAAATGCAATGGTTTCTGCACTGCAGCGCTTGCGTGCGGAACAGAACATTCAAGGACAAATGCCAGACACCCTGACCGCTTTTGGTATCAAGAGCAGCAAGGGCCATGGCTTTGCTGGTCTATTCATGAGCCACCCTCCTTTGGAGGAGCGTATAGAGGCGCTACTGCGCCAACAACGCTAAATCAAATAAAAAGCCCCGACCTGCTCGGGGCTTTTTATTACGCAGCAGTTAAAAGACTTTATTCGTTTAAAAACTAATTTATTAAAACCAATAAATTAGCCAAGCCCCAAGCAGGAACTATGCTCTTTTAAAGAGCCAATTGTTCAGAAAATAAACATTTGAAAGGTAATCACTTCACTTATAAAGATTTGTGTAGTTATTCAAACAAACCCGGCAATGCGAAAGACCTCCCTAGCTGATATACTCCGTGACGATTTTTGGGCCCTAGAAGCCCGAGATCAATCCGGGACGGGTCCGGTCGGGCCTGCCTCAGTGTGTGCAGGCTTGAAACCCGGCGCGTCGTTAACGGCAAACCTTTCTGGCCTGCTCAAGTGCCCGGAATTGTTCTCAAATCTCGCGTTTTCATCTGCGTCTACCGGTGCCTTGTCGGTGAACTAGCTGGTTCGGTGCCATTCAAATAGGCGCAATCGCTATGATACAGAGAGGTTAACGTAACAAATGTCTACAACGTCGAAGATCATCTATACGCTTACAGACGAAGCACCTGCCCTTGCCACCTATTCCCTGCTTCCTATCGTCAAAGCGTTTACCGAATCATCAGGCATTGCTGTTGAAACCCGCGACATCTCTCTAGCTGGCCGCATCATCGCTACTTTTCCTGAATATCTAAGCGAAGACCAAAAGATTTCTGACCACTTGGCTGAACTGGGCCAACTGGCTACTACTCCCGAAGCCAACATCATCAAGCTGCCTAACATCAGCGCCTCGGTTCCTCAGCTGAAAGCAGCTATCAAGGAACTTCAGGATCAAGGCTACACACTACCGAACTACCCGGACGAGCCAAAAGACGACACGGAAAAAGACGTCAAATCTCGCTACGACAAGATCAAAGGCAGCGCTGTTAACCCGGTTCTCCGCGAGGGTAACTCTGACCGCCGCGCACCTCTTTCCGTCAAGAACTACGCCAAAAAGCATCCCCATAAAATGGGCGCCTGGAGCGCAGACTCCAAGACCAAGGTCGCGCACATGAATGAGGGCGACTTCTACGGCAGCGAAAAGTCTGCGCTGATCGAAGCATCAGGCACGGTCAAGATCGAGCTGACCACTAACGATGGCAGCACGCAGGTACTGAAGGAAAAAACATCCGTAACAGCTGGCGAGCTGATCGATGCATCAGTCATGAGCAAGAAGGCTCTGGCCAGCTTTATCGAAGCCGCCATTGCTGACGCAAAGAACAGCGACGTTCTGTTGTCCCTGCACCTCAAGGCAACCATGATGAAGGTCTCTGACCCCATCATGTTTGGTCACGTAGTTTCGGTGTTTTATGCTGATGCGCTCAAAAAGCACGCTGACACGTTGAATCAGTTGGGTGTTGATTTAAACAATGGTATTGGTGATCTGTACGCCAAGATCAAAACCTTGCCGGAAGACAAGCAGGCAGAAATCGAAGCGGATATCAAAGCCGTTTACGAGCAGCGCCCCCAGTTGGCCATGGTGAACTCTGACAAGGGTATTACCAACCTGCACGTTCCAAGCGATGTGATTGTCGATGCCTCCATGCCCGCCATGATTCGTGAATCAGGCAAGATGTGGGGCGCCGATGGCAAGCTGTACGATACCCTGGCCATGATCCCTGATCGCTGCTATGCCGGTGTCTATCAAGCGGTTATCGAAGACTGCAAGCAAAACGGCGCTTTCGATCCGGCTACCATGGGTAGCGTACCTAACGTAGGTCTGATGGCTCAGAAGGCCGAGGAATACGGCTCCCACGACAAGACGTTCAAGATCCCCGCTGACGGCGTGGTTCGTGTTACTGACACCAACGGCAATGTTCTTCTTGAGCATACTGTCGAGGCAGGTGATATCTGGCGCATGTGCCAGACCAAGGATGCTCCGGTCCGCGACTGGGTAAAACTGGCAGTTAACCGCGCACGTGCCAGTAACACCCCGGCAGTGTTCTGGCTGGATCCTGCACGCGCCCATGACGCCCAATTGATCAAAAAGGTACAGACCTACCTGAAAGATCACGACACCGCTGGCCTGGACATCCAGATCCTCTCTCCGGTTGAGGCAACTCGCCTGTCCCTTGAGCGCATCCGTGCAGGCAAGGACACGATTTCCGTTACCGGTAACGTGTTGCGTGACTACCTGACCGACCTGTTCCCCATCATGGAGCTTGGTACCAGTGCCAAGATGCTGTCCATCGTTCCGCTCATGAACGGTGGCGGTCTGTTCGAGACTGGCGCAGGCGGTTCTGCACCCAAGCACGTTCAGCAGTTCGTACAGGAAAACCATCTGCGTTGGGACTCTCTGGGTGAATTCCTGGCGCTCTCCGAATCGCTGGATCACTATGGCCATGCAACCAATAACGCCAAGGCTCGCCTGTTCGCCAAGACACTGGACCAGGCCAACGGTAAGTTCTTGGACAGCAACAAGTCGCCTTCACGCAAGGTAGGCGAACTGGACAACCGTGGCAGCCACTTCTACCTAGCCCTTTACTGGGCTCAGGCATTGGCTGAGCAAACCGAGGATGGTGAACTGCAGGCGAAGTTTTCCAAGCTGGCCAAGCAGCTTGCCGACAACGAAGCCAAGATCGTTGCCGAATTGAACGAAGTACAGGGCAAGCCTGTGGATATTGGGGGTTATTACCACCCGAGCGCAGAACTTGCCAGCAAGGCAATGCGCCCAAGCGCGACCCTCAACGAAGCCCTGGCCACGCTGTCCTAATATGACACGCTAGTGCTTACAGAACCCCGGCCCAGTGCCGGGGTTCTGCTTTCAGCCTTTACCTCTATGCTTCACTGAAAACAGGGCCTCTTATGAAATGGGAACCCCATATCACCGTCGCAACCGTTATTGAAGATCAGGGACGTTTTTTGTTTACTGAAGAACTGATTGATGGCCAGCCACGTCTCAATCAGCCGGCCGGGCACCTTGAGGCCAATGAAAGCCTGCTCGACGCCGCCCGTAGAGAAACCCTCGAAGAAACCGGTTGGGAGGTTGAGCTTACAGGTGTCACAGGCATTTATTTGTATACCGCTCCCAGCAACGGCGTGACCTACCAGCGCGTCTGCTTTTCAGCACGCCCGCTTCGCCACCTACCCGAGCACCCACTCGACGAGGGCATTATCGGCCCTAAGTGGATGACACGAGAGGAGCTGATTGCAAATGAGGCCTCCTGGCGCAGTGAGTTGGTCCTGCGCTGCGTTGATGATTATCTCAGCACTGGCTCCTTCCCCTTGGAAGTGATCCGTCTCTAAGTCGCCGCGCCCTGCCCTACCCTGTTAAACTGTGCTTTTTCCTGAATACTTCTGCATATGCATACGCCCTCTTCAACACGCGTCATCGTCGGCATGTCAGGCGGAGTGGACTCCTCTGTTTCAGCGCTGCTCCTGAAGGAACAGGGATACCAGGTCGAAGGCCTCTTCATGAAAAACTGGGAAGAGGATGACGGCACTGAATACTGTACAGCCAAAGAAGACCTGGCTGACGCCCAGGCAGTGTGCGACCGGATTGGTATCAAGCTGCACACGGCCAACTTCGCAGCCGAATATTGGGATAACGTCTTCGAACACTTCCTGGAAGAGTACAAGGCAGGCCGAACGCCCAATCCGGACATCCTGTGTAACCGGGAAATCAAGTTCAAGGCATTTCTTGACTACGCCTTGATGCTGGGGGGCGATCTTATCGCCACGGGTCACTATGTTCGCCGTCGGGACGAAAACGACCAGACCCAGCTACTAAAAGGCCTGGATCCCAACAAGGACCAGAGCTATTTCCTCCACGCAGTGGGTGGCGAACAGCTGGCCAAGACATTGTTCCCGGTAGGCGAACTGGAAAAGCCCGAAGTTCGCGCGATTGCCGAAAAATACGGACTGGCCACAGCACGAAAAAAAGACTCTACCGGTATCTGCTTTATCGGCGAGCGCCGCTTTGCCGATTTCCTCAAGCAGTACCTGCCCGCTCAGCCCGGCAATATCGAAACCACCGAAGGCAAGATCATCGGCAAACATCATGGGCTGATGTATCACACCATTGGTCAGCGGCAGGGGCTGGGCATCGGTGGCATGAAGGATTCCGGAGATGACCCATGGTACGTCCTGAGCAAAGACCTGAAGCGTAACGTTCTGATCGTTGGTCAGGGTAACGAACACCCCTGGCTGTATTCTCAGGCGTTGACCGTCAACACTATTTACTGGGTCAACCCGGTCGATTTGACGTCCCCTCTCAAGCTGAAAGCCAAAGTACGGTATCGCCAGCAGGATCAGGCCTGCCGCCTTGAAAGAACAGCCACCGGTTATCGTGCTGTCTTTGAAGCGCCACAAAGGGCTGTCACCCCAGGTCAATCTGTCGTTTTCTATGATGGAGAGATTTGCCTGGGCGGTGGTGTTATCGAAGACGCTGAGCCTGCATATAGGGAGAGCCCTGCAGCATGACGTCGATACATGAGCAACTGGTAGCACTGGGTGCTGTCTTCGAGGCCGCGTTTCTAGTCGATCGCCTGGCCAAGACGGGACAGATCAGCGAGGCGCCACTGGCCTGCATGTTGGGCAGCCTGCTGGTTACAAACCCACAAACCACGCTTGAGGTCTATGGCGGGGACAGTATCGACCTGCGCGATGGCATGAGGGCGTTGTCCAGCGCCCTAGAGCGCAACCCCTCAAGCCTGCAGCGAGAGCCTCTTAAATACGCCTTGTCGATGATCGCTCTGGAACGACGGCTAGACCGGCGCGAAGATATGCTGGAACTGATTGGCAAGCGCCTTGATCAGGTGCAGCAGCAGGTTCAACACTTTGGTTTGACGCATGAAAACGTCATTGCCAGCTTTGGCAGTATCTATGAAGACACACTGAGTACATTTCGCCAGCGTATTCAAGTGCATGGCGAGATGCGTTACCTACAGATACCGGCCAACGCCGCCAAGGTGAGAGCATTGCTATTGGCCGGCATTCGTTCTGCCCGTCTCTGGCGACAACTCGGCGGACACCGCTGGCAGATGGTCTTTAGTCGACGCAAAATGCTTGATGAGCTCTATCCTCTCCTGAACAGCTGATCAGCCATCTCGCTCGCGCTCAGCCAAACATGGCGCTTTGGTGTATGCTATCGCGCCTTTTTCCTCTCATTGACTGTCGAGAATGCCCCATGCAGCTTTCCTCGCTTACCGCGGTTTCGCCTATTGACGGCCGCTATGCCAGCAAAACCCAAGCCCTGCGCCCGATTTTCAGCGAATACGGTCTGATCCGTTTCCGCGCCATGGTTGAAGTTCGCTGGCTCCAGCGTCTGGCCTCGCATGATGCCATCCCCGAAGTAGCACCCTTCTCCACGCAGGCCAATGAGATTCTGGAAAAGCTGGTAACCAGTTTTAGCCTGGAGCAGGCAGAACGGGTAAAGGAAATCGAGCGCACGACCAACCACGACGTCAAGGCTATTGAGTATCTGCTGAAAGAGCAGGCTGCAGCACTACCTGAGCTCAATGCCGTCAGCGAATTCATCCACTTCGCTTGCACATCAGAAGATATCAATAACCTTTCTCATGCACTCATGCTTCGCGAAGGTCGTGATACCGTTCTATTACCACTGATGCGTAACATCTCGGGCGCCATCCGCGAGCTGGCACACCGTTTTGCCGACGTCCCGATGCTGTCGCGCACTCACGGACAGCCAGCCTCCCCTACTACACTGGGTAAGGAACTGGCCAACGTGGTGTATCGCCTGGACCGCCAGATCAAGCAGATTGCTGGTATCGAGCTGCTTGGCAAGATCAACGGCGCCGTAGGTAACTACAACGCACACCTGTCGGCCTATTCCCAAATCAATTGGGAGGCGAACGCACGAGCCTTCGTCGAGAATGACCTGGGTCTTACCTGGAACCCCTACACTACGCAAATCGAGCCGCATGACTATATTGCGGAACTGTTCGATGCCATTGCTCGCTTCAACACCATCCTGATCGATTTTGATCGGGATATCTGGGGCTATATTTCGCTAGGCTACTTCAAGCAGAAAACCGTTGCGGGCGAAATCGGTTCTTCGACCATGCCACATAAGGTCAATCCGATCGACTTCGAGAACTCCGAAGGCAACCTTGGTATTGCCAATGCACTTCTGCAGCACCTTGCCAGCAAGTTGCCTATCTCTCGCTGGCAGCGCGACCTGACCGACTCGACGGTGCTTCGTAATCTGGGTGTCGGCTTCGCCCATAGTGTTATTGCCTATGAAGCCACGCTCAAGGGCATCAGCAAGCTGGAGCTGAATGCGCAGCGTATCGCTGACGATCTGGACAACTGCTGGGAAGTCTTGGCCGAGCCGGTTCAAACCGTCATGCGTCGTTACGGCGTAGCTAATCCGTATGAAAAGCTCAAGGAATTGACCCGCGGCAAAGGCATCAGCGCCGAAGCCCTGCAAACTTTTATTGAAGGGTTGGACATTCCTGCAGAGGCCAAGGCAGAACTCAAGGCGCTGACACCTGCCAACTATATTGGTAATGCTATAGAGCAAGCCAAGCGTATTTGAATACCGAGCCTATTCTTATGCCCGGCTGCGCCGGGCTTTTTTATTTCAGAGACAGACATGAACGCAGACACTCCTTTGCAACTGTTGGGCGGCCTGACGGCTCGAGAATTCCTGCGCGACTATTGGCAGCGCAAACCCCTGTTGATCCGTCAGGCCATCCCGGATTTCGAAACACCGCTATCTCCTGACGAACTGGCTGGCCTCGCCCTTGAGGAAGAAGTTGAATCACGCATCATCGCGCCCGGAGAACAAGGCCTATGGCAGCTACGCCAAGGTCCCTTCAAGGAAGAAGACTTTTCTACCCTGCCTGAGCGTGAGTGGACACTGCTCGTTCAAGCGGTTGACCAGTTCGTTCCTGAAGTAGCCGAATTGGTCGAGCCATTCAAATTCCTGCCAAGCTGGCGCATCGACGACGTCATGATCAGCTATGCAGCACCAGGCGGCGGCGTTGGTCCCCACTACGACAACTACGACGTATTCCTTTTGCAAGGTTATGGTCGACGTCGCTGGAAGATCGGTCAGCGTTGCACCAGTGAAAGTCCTTTACAGGACAACCCGGATATCAAGATCCTGGCGGAATTTGAGCAGACCGATGAATGGGTGTTGGAACCCGGCGACATGTTGTATCTACCCCCTCAGCTTGCCCATGATGGCATTGCCGAGGATGAGTGCATGACCTATTCGATAGGTTTTCGCGCACCCAGTACCTCAGAGGTCTTGACGCACTTCACCGACTTTTTGACTCAGTTCATCCCGGAAGAAGAGCGCTATAGTGATGCAGGCACTGAACCTGTGCAGGCAGCAGACTCTGGCCAGATCAAGCAAGACGCTGTAGATCGCCTTAAAGCCCTTATACAAGAACACATCAATGATGAGCGGATGCTATTGGCCTGGTTTGGCCAATACATGACCGAGCCGCGCTACCCTGAGCTGATCAGCGGCGAGTCTCTTCAAGAAGGTGATCTGGTCCAAGCTCTGGAAGATGGCGCCTGCCTTATACGCAACCCCAGCGCACGACTGGCCTGGTCACAAATGGGCGACGATGTGATGATTTTCGCGAGCGGTCAAAGCAGATTACTTTCCGGCCACCTTCAACCCTTGCTTGCACTGGTATGCTCAGCTGACGCATTGCATCAAGAAAACCTGGGCAACTGGCTAGAGGATGAAGCCGGCCGGGAACTGATACGCGAACTCATTGAACAAGGCAGCCTGGTATTTGCTGATGAGTGACCTCTCTATCCGCGTCGCAGACTGGAAGCGTGACAACGAGGCCCTGAGACATATACGAGAAACCGTATTTATCCAAGAGCAGGCTGTACCGCCAGAAATGGAATGGGACTCGGAAGATGAGCATGCCATACACTTTCTGGCTCAAGAGGGTCTTTATCCAGTAGGCACTGCTCGCCTACTGGAGGATGGCCGCATAGGTCGCGTTGCGGTTTTACGCGATTGGCGCGGCCTCAATGTTGGCTCAACCATCATGCATGCAGTGATATCCGAGGCCGAGCGACGCGGATTACACCGTCAGGTTTTAAGCGCACAAATCCAGGCCATTCCGTTTTATCAGCGCCTGGGGTTTACTGTCACCGGTGATGAATATCTGGAGGCGGGTATTGCCCATGTCGACATGACCAGACACTCTACGCTGGAGCAAACAGAGGCCGTAGCAGCCGATGAAAAGCGTGAGATGCGCTTCGAGACTCCTGATGCTGCTGCTCTCCATATCGTTGAATTGCTTTCCCAGGCCCGACGCAGCATCTGTATCTATAGTCCAGACTTTGAACCACAACTCTACAACCGCAGCGATGTAGAGCACGCCATTACACGTTTTTTACTGACGCACCCTCGCAATCGCCTGCGCGTACTGCTCAAGGACTCAGGCCAAGCTGTACGCCAGAGCCATCGACTCATCAATCTGGCACGACGCCTGACCAGTAACTTTTTAATTCGCAGGTGCTCGCCTGATTATCCGGCAGACGACACCGCTTACGTACTGATAGACGATCAGGGCCTGGTGATTCGCAACAACCCACAGCTATATACCGGCACGGCCTATTACAACGCGAGAGCCACTGTTCGCTTGCAACAGAGCAGATTCGACAGCATCTGGCAAACCAGCCAATCGGACCCTAACGTGAGAAGCATGGTGTTATGAAGCCCTATCGCGCGTACTTGGCCTTATTTCTGTCCATGCTGATGACTGCTTTCGCAGCACAGGCGGCACCTCGTACTGAAGTGATTCCCCTTAATTACAGAACCGCCGATGAACTGCTGCCTATCGTGCAATCCACTTTGGGCTCAGAAGGCAAAGTCAGTACCTATGGCAATCAACTCATCGTTAATGCTGAGTCGAACAAAATCACTGAAATCAAAAGCCTGTTATCTCAATTGGATACAGAGCCGCATCGCCTTTTGATTACTGTCGATACACGCGATGCAGATGAGGGCGATGAGCAGGGTTACTCGGTTAACGGACGACTGGGTAATCATCCAGACACGCAGGTTCGCATCATCAGTAACAGCACCGGCACACAGCAAGACGGCACACAGCAGGTACAGGCAACGGAAGGCTCTCCTGCCTTGGTCAAGATTGGTCAAAGCGTGCCTATTTCCGCCACTGAAATCGACCCTTACGGTCGCCCTTATACCCGTACTGAGTATCGCGATCTCAACCGTGGCTTTTACGTTACTGCCAGCCTTACAGGCAATCTTGTACATTTGACAATAGATGGCGGCAACAACAGCCTGGACAGAAATCAGCCCAACACTATCAATACTCAATCCACCAGCACCCGCGTCAGCGGCCGGCTAGGTGAATGGATTACGCTGAGTGGTTTTTCACAGAATGCTTCACGTTCTGAGGACGGAATTCTGTATGAATATTCAACTCGGGGCAGTCAGGATACTCAACTCAGGGTTAAGGTAGACCTTCTCGAATAAAAAACACCCTGGCGTATCAACCTTCAAGACGCACATATCTCATTAGCGTCCATGCGCTGATTGCACTTCACAACACGCTTCATCTGACGTATTCGAATCCAGGTGATATCAATAAGATATTACCTGGACCCTTCATATTAAAACGCTCAACTTACGCAGCTTATTTATAAAGAACAATACTTCTAGCAATTGAGAGTGAGCCTGCTACGCTAATAACAAGAGCGATTTGCACGTATAAAACCAACTAAATCACTCAATTATTAGAGCGTCTAAACAGCGAATTTAGTTGAGAATAAATCTTAATAAACAAAGATTTAATCCACTTTACCTGAATACGATTGACGGAGATCATTTAAACAAATCTTTTTTCGTCAAAAATTTTACACACGCGTTATTCAGGAATAGAATTCCACCGCCGCTTGCGACGTCATGTCGCAGGATGAGGCAGGATTTTTACTAGCAAAAACGATAAGGACCATGAGCATGCCTGATACGACCGGTCTTCTAGCTCACAATTGGAGCTTTGCGATTTTCCTTTTGGGTGTAGTCGGTCTTATAGGATTCATGCTCGGCGTTTCCAGCCTGCTAGGCAGCCGTGCTGTTGGCCGTAGTAAAAACGATCCCTTCGAGTCGGGTATCGTTCCTACCGGTGGAGCGCGACTGCGCCTCTCCGCTAAATTCTATCTGGTCGCGATGCTGTTCGTGATCTTTGACGTCGAAGCGCTCTTTCTCTTCGCATGGTCCGTATCCGTCCGTGAGTCAGGATGGGCTGGATTCATCGAAGTTACAGTTTTCATAGCAATTCTGTTGGCGGGTCTTGTTTACCTATGGCGGATCGGGGCGCTCGACTGGGCTCCTGAAGGCCGCCGTAAGCGGCAGGCGAAGCTAAAACAATGAGGCTTTGGCGATGCAATACAAACTTACCAGGATCGATCCCGATGCGGTCGTAGAACGCTATCCGGCCGGGACACGGGAAACCGTTTCCGATCCGACTGAAGGGCAAGTCCATAAGAATATCTTTATGGGTAAGCTCGATGACGTCCTGCACAACACTGTCAACTGGGGGCGCAAGAACTCCCTCTGGCCTTACAACTTCGGTCTTTCGTGCTGCTATGTGGAAATGACCACAGCGTTTACCGCGCCGCACGATATCGCCCGCTTTGGTGCTGAAGTTATCCGGGCCTCACCGCGGCAGGCGGATTTCATGGTGGTGGCAGGTACCTGCTTTATAAAGATGGCTCCGGTCATTCAGCGTCTGTACGAACAGATGCTCGAACCCAAGTGGGTCATCTCAATGGGCGCCTGCGCTAATTCCGGTGGTATGTACGACGTGTACTCGGTAGTCCAGGGCGTGGACAAGTTCCTGCCTGTAGACGTCTATATTCCGGGCTGCCCTCCTCGCCCCGAGGCATTCCTCCAAGGCTTGATGCTCTTGCAGGACTCGATTGGCGAAGAGCGTCGTCCACTCTCATGGGTTGTTGGTGAGCAAGGTATTTATCGTGCCGAGATGCCAGCCCAACGAGAGCAGCGACGCGAACAGCGTATTCAGGTAACCAACCTGCGCAGCCCCGACGAAGTGTGAGCCCTCAGGCTCACACGTGACGTTGACCGATAGCGACGGATAATCATGACTGCAGACACTGTTCTGTCCGCACCCCTGCACGCTGCCCAAGATGAAGGTGTGGTGGGTGAACTCAAGGCACGCTTTAGCGCGGATGCGCTAACTGTTCAAACCACTCGTACGGGCATGCCCGTAGTGTGGGTGTCTCGTGAAAAGCTTAAAGAAGTACTGACCTACCTGCGTAACCTGCCGCGTCCGTACGTCATGCTGTACGACCTGCACGGCATAGATGAACGGCTGCGTACCCAGCGCCGCGGCCTGCCGCCGGCCGACTTCACTGTGTTCTATCAGTTGATGTCCATCGAGCGGAATAGCGATGTGATGATCAAGGTCGCGCTGTCGATGAACGACCTGACCTTGCCCACCGTGACTGATATCTGGCCGAACGCTAACTGGTACGAGCGTGAAGTCTGGGACATGTTCGGCATCCGGTTCGACGGCCATCCCCTGCTCAAGCGGATGCTGATGCCTGACAGCTGGCAAGGCCACCCGCTGCGCAAGGACTATCCAGCCCGCGCGACGGAATTCGACCCCTACGCCCTGAACGCGGCGAAGCAGGATCTGGAGCAGGAAACCCTGCGCTTCAAGCCTGAAGAATGGGGCATGAAGCAGCAGAGCGACACGTCTGACTTCATGTTCCTGAACCTGGGTCCGAACCACCCGTCCGCCCACGGTGCCTTCCGTATCATTCTTCAGCTGGACGGCGAAGAGATTGTCGACTGCGTTCCCGAGATCGGCTATCACCACCGCGCAGCCGAGAAAACTGGCGAACGTCAATCCTGGCACAGTTACATTCCTTATACCGACCGGGTTGACTACCTGGGCGGTGTCATGAACAACCTCCCCTACGTACTGGCCGTTGAAAAGCTTGCCGGAATTACAGTCCCTGCACGGGTTGAGGTGATTCGAATCATGATGTGTGAATACTTCCGCATCATGAGTCATCTCCTGTTCCTGGGTACCTATATTCAGGACGTGGGCGCCATGACACCGGTCTTCTTCGCCTTTACGGATCGTCAGCGCGCCTACAAGGTGGTAGAAGCCATTACCGGCTTCCGGATGCACCCGGCATGGTTCCGTATTGGCGGTGTGGCCCATGACCTGCCTCGAGGATGGGACAAGCTGGTCAAGGAGTTCGTTGACTGGCTACCCAAACGTCTGGATGAATACGAAAAATCAGCCATTCGGAACAGCATCCTAAAAGGTCGTACCGTAGGTGTAGCCCATTACAACACTGAAGAAGCGTTGCGCTGGGGCGTAACCGGCCCGAACTTGAGAGCCACCGGCCTGAACTTCGACATGCGCAAGGCAAGGCCTTATTCGGGTTATCAGAACTTCGAATTCGAAGTGCCTATCGCGCACAACGGCGATGCCTATGATCGTTGTCTGGTCCGTATCGAAGAGATGCGTCAGAGCCTGCGTATTATCGATCAGTGTCTGAAGAACATGCCTGAAGGCCCCTTCAAGGCAGACCATCCGCTGACGACGCCGCCGCCTAAAGAGCGCACGCTGCAACACATCGAGACCCTGATCACTCACTTCCTGCAAGTTTCCTGGGGACCGGTCATGCCGGCCAACGAATCCATGCAGATAATCGAGGCGACCAAAGGGTTGAACAGTTATTACCTGACGAGCGATGGCAGCACCATGAGCTACCGGACTCGCATTCGTACGCCCAGCTTCCCGCATCTGCAACAGATCCCCTCGGTGATCCGAGGCAGCATGGTGGCGGACCTGATCGCCTACCTGGGCAGTATCGATTTCGTCATGGCCGATGTGGACCGCTGATCATGAGTACACTGATTCAAACTGATCGTTTCGAGCTGAGTGAAACCGAACGCTCTGCCATCGAACATGAAATGCATCACTACGAGGATGCCCGTGCGGCATCTATCGAAGCACTGAAAATCGTTCAAACGGAACGTGGCTGGGTCCCGGATGGCGCTATCTATGCCATCGGTGAAATCCTCGGCATTCCTGCAAGCGATGTGGAAGGCGTAGCTACCTTCTATAGCCAGATTTTTCGTCAGCCCGTCGGCCGTCATATCATCCGCGTCTGCGACAGCATGGTCTGCTATATCGGTGGCCATGAATCCGTACTGGGACAAATCCAGGAGCAATTAGGTATCGGCCTGGGCCAGACGACCGCTGATGGTCGCTTTACCCTGCTCCCGACATGCTGCCTTGGCAACTGCGACAAAGCCCCTGCCCTGATGATCGATGAGGACACTTACGGCAATATCCAGCCGTCCGGTGTCGCCAAATTGCTGGAGGGTTATGTATGACGCTTACCTCCGTGGGTCCTGCGAACAAAATCGCTCGTACACCTGAAACTCACCCGCTTACCTGGCGTCTGCGTGACGATGCCGCGCCGGTCTGGCTTGAGGAATACACGTCCAAAGACGGCTATAGCGCTGCGCGCAAGGCGCTGGCTGACATGGCATCTACGGATATCGTTCAGACTGTCAAGGACTCGGGCCTCAAGGGCCGCGGTGGTGCGGGTTTCCCGACTGGCGTCAAATGGGGCCTGATGCCTGCTGATGAAAGTCTGAACATTCGTTATCTGCTGTGCAACGCTGACGAAATGGAACCTAACACCTGGAAGGACCGCCTGCTCATGGAGCAGCTGCCGCACCTCCTGGTAGAAGGCATGATCATCAGCGCACGGGCCTTGAAGGCCTACCGCGGTTATATCTTTCTTCGTGGTGAGTATGTCGATGCCGCACACAACCTGAATCGCGCCATCGAGGAAGCCAAGGCCGCCGGCTACCTTGGCAAAAACATCTTTGGCAGTGGCTTTGACTTCGAGCTGTTTGTTCACACCGGTGCAGGCCGCTACATCTGCGGTGAAGAAACCGCCCTGATCAATTCGCTTGAAGGCCGCCGGGCCAACCCACGTTCCAAACCGCCTTTCCCTGCTGCTGTTGGCGTCTGGGGCAAGCCGACTTGCGTAAATAATGTCGAAACCCTGTGCAACGTGCCAGCCATCGTCGCCAATGGCGTTGATTGGTACAAATCATTGGCGCGCGAGGGAAGCGAAGACATGGGTACAAAACTCATGGGCTTCTCCGGCAAGGTCAAGAATCCCGGGGTGTGGGAGTTGCCGTTTGGCATACCCGCTCAAGAGCTATTCGAAGACTATGCTGGCGGTATGCGCGAAGGCTATACCCTGAAGGCCTGGCAGCCAGGTGGTGCAGGCACGGGCTTTCTGCTGCCGGAGCATCTCTCGGCACCTATGTTTGCTGGCGGTATCGCCAAAGTGGGTACCCGTATGGGTACCGGCCTCGCCATGGCGGTAGACCATACCGTTAATATGGTTTCGCTGCTGCGCAACATGGAAGAGTTCTTTGCCCGTGAGTCCTGTGGCTGGTGTACGCCCTGCCGCGACGGTCTGCCATGGAGCGTCAAGCTCTTGCGCGCGCTGGAAAAAGGCGAAGGTCAAAGCGGCGATATCGAGACGCTACTGCAGCTATGCACCTTCCTTGGCCCAGGCAAAACGTTCTGTGCTCATGCCCCTGGTGCGGTCGAGCCACTGGCCAGCGCAATCAAGTATTTCCGCAGCGAATTCGAGGCGGGCGTGAAGAAGGCTCCCAGCGAGCCCCAGCCTTCCGTTGTAGAAACAGTCATTTGATTTGTGTGCCGGCTCGCTGAGCTGGCCACTGTCGCCGCCTGAACGCATGTGTAAAGACGGCGACACCGTGATTCCAATAGCCACGCCGCGGTAAGGCTGTGGAAAGGCTCAAGCCTTTCCAGGTCCCCCGGCAAACGAAGACTGAAGAACCATGGCCACTATCCACGTAGACGGCAAAGAGTACGAAGTCGACGGTGCGGACAACCTTTTGGAGGCTTGCCTGTCCCTCGGTCTCGATATTCCCTATTTCTGCTGGCACCCGGCGCTCGGTAGCGTCGGTGCCTGCCGACAGTGTGCGGTCAAGCAGTTTGCTGATGAGAACGACACCCGTGGTCGCCTCGTCATGTCCTGCATGACGCCTTCGACGGACAAGACCTATATATCCATTGATGACCAGGAAGCCAAAGACTTCCGCAGTAGTGTCATTGAATGGCTGATGACCAACCATCCGCACGACTGCCCGGTTTGTGAGGAAGGCGGTCATTGCCACTTGCAAGACATGACCGTGATGACAGGCCATAACAAGCGCCGTTATCGCTTCACCAAGCGCACCCACCAGAACCAGGACCTGGGCCCGTTCATTTCCCATGAGATGAACCGCTGTATCGCCTGCTACCGCTGCGTGCGCTATTACAAGGATTACGCGGGCGGCACTGATCTGGGCGTTTATGGCGCCCATGACAATGTGTATTTTGGCCGCGTTGAGGAAGGCACACTGGAAAGCGAGTTTTCCGGAAACCTGACTGAAGTCTGCCCAACCGGTGTGTTTACCGACAAGACCCACTCCGAGCGCTACAACCGCAAGTGGGACATGCAGTTTGCACCAAGCATCTGTCATGGCTGCTCGTCTGGTTGCAACATCAGCCCCGGTGAGCGCTATGGCGAGCTTCGTCGTATCGAGAACCGTTACAACGGCTCGGTTAATCATTATTTCCTGTGCGACCGTGGCCGCTTCGGGTATGGCTATGTGAACCGCAAGGATCGCCCTCGTCAGGCACTGCTGCGTAACGGCTCGCTCAACGCAGGGGTAGATGCTGCACTGGATAAGGCTGCCGAGCTATTGCGTGGGCGCAGGGTAATCGGTATCGGCTCTCCCCGTGCCAGCCTGGAAAGCAACTATGCACTACGTGAACTGGTAGGTGCAGAAAACTATTACAGCGGCATGGCCAAGCATGAGCTTGAACATGTCCGCCTTGTATTGGATGTCTTGCGTAACAGCCCTCTTCCTGTACCCACCATCCGCGACATCGAGCACCATGACGCTGTGCTGGTGCTAGGCGAAGACCTGACCCAGACCGCAGCCCGTGTCGCCCTGGCAGTCCGTCAGGCAGCCAAAGGCAAGGCAACCGATATTGCAGCGGCAGCTCGTATTCCTGAGTGGCACAAGGCGGCTGTCCAGACCATCGGGCAGTCCAGCAAAAACCCCGTGTTTCTGGCCAGCCTGGCTGAGACACGTCTAGATGACATCGCTGCGCAGACTATCCACGGTGCGCCGGAAGATCTGGCTCGCTTCGGCTTTGCACTGGCCAACGCTCTCGACGCTTCCGCTCCGGCAGTAGAAGGTCTGAGCGATGAAGTAGCGCAGCAGGTCAAGTTGGTGGCCGACACCCTGCTCAATGCCAAGCGTCCGCTCATTATCTCGGGTACTTCACTGGGATCACGCGCGCTGATCGAGGCTGCTGCCAACATTGCCAAGGCACTGGCGCTGAAGGAAAAGAACGGCTCGCTGAGCCTTGTCGTTCCCGAAGCCAACAGCATGGGCCTGGCCATTTTTGGCGGCGAGTCGGTAGATGATGCGTTCGACGCGCTGACAGCGGGTAAAGCCGACGCGCTGGTCGTGCTGGAAAACGACCTGTTCCGTCGCGCCGACTCTGCACGCGTAGAAGAAGCACTCAAGGCAGCCAAAACGTTGATCGTACTGGACCATCAGCGTACAGCTACGGCAGAGCGTGCCGACCTGATCCTGCCAGCCGCAAGCTTTGCGGAAGGTGATGGCACCCTGGTAAGCCAGGAGGGCCGTGCCCAGCGTTTCTTCCAGGTGTACGAGCCTACTTATTACGATCCGAGCAGTCTGATTCGTGAAGGCTGGCGTTGGCTACATGCACTGCATAGCACCTTGCAGGGCAAGGCCGTGGACTGGACGCAGCTGGACCAGGTTACTGAAGCCTGCGCAGCAAGCCATCCAAGCCTGGCTGGCATTCGGGATGCAGCGCCCAGCGCGTCCTTCCGTATCAAGGGCCAGAAGCTTTCCCGTGAGCCTCACCGTTACAGCGGCCGTACTGCAATGCGCGCCAATATCAGCGTTCACGAGCCGCGTACGCCACAGGATATAGACTCTGCCTTCGCCTTCTCCATGGAAGGCTATTACGGCAGCGCCGAACCCCGTCAGCAGATCGCATTTGCCTGGTCTCCTGGCTGGAACTCGCCGCAAGCCTGGAACAAGTTCCAGGACGAGGTAGGCGGACATCTGCGTGCGGGCGATCCTGGTATTCGTCTGATTGAGTCTTCTGGCGATCGCCTGAGCTGGTTCAACGCCATTCCGGCAGCCTATTCCGCTCAGGCGAACCAGTGGAAAGCCGTACCGATCCATCATTTGTTCGGCAGTGAAGAGACCTCGGCTCGCTCGGAGACTTTCCAGGAGCGTATCCCCGAAGTTTACGTCGCGCTTGCAAAAGCTGATGCAGACCGTCTGGGCGTCAATCCTGGTGCCAAGGTCAGCGTTACGGTTGCTGGTCAGGCGCTGAGCCTGCCGCTGATGGTCAAACCTGGTCTGGCTGCTGGCTTGATCGGCTTGCCGGTGGGGTTTGAAGGCATCCCAGCCCGCCTGGCGGGTCTTACCATCGATCGCGTCCAGGAGGCTGCGCAATGAGTTGGTTAACCCCTTCCGTCATCGCCATTATCCTGGCCGTCGTGAAGGCCATCGTGATCCTGTTGGCCGTCGTTATCTGCGGCGCGCTGCTTAGCTGGGTCGAGCGCCGTCTGCTTGGCCTTTGGCAGGATCGTCACGGGCCAAACCGTGTCGGTCCTTTCGGTGCCTTCCAGCTGGGCGCCGACATGATCAAGATGTTCTTCAAGGAAGACTGGACGCCACCGTTCGCGGACAAGACGACGTTCATGCTGGCACCCGTCATTGCGATGAGCGCCTTGCTGATCGCGTTTGCCGTGGTACCGATCACACCTACCTGGGGTGTGGCGGACCTGAACATTGGTCTTCTGTTCTTCTTTGCGATGGCTGGCCTTGCAGTCTATGCAGTGCTGTTCGCAGGCTGGTCTAGCAACAATAAGTTCGCCTTGCTGGGTAGCATGCGCGCTTCAGCCCAAACCGTCTCCTACGAGGTGTTCATGGGGCTTTCGCTCATGGGCGTCGTCGCGGTGACCGGCTCTTTCAACATGCGAGATATTGTTGAAGCGCAGCATCAGGGCTTGTGGTTCATCATCCCTCAGTTTTTCGGCTTTTGTACCTTCCTGATCGCAGGCGTTGCGGTGACTCACCGCCACCCCTTTGACCAGCCGGAGGCAGAACAGGAGCTGGCAGATGGTTACCACGTTGAATATGCCGGCATGAAGTGGGGCATGTTCTTCGTAGGCGAATACATTGGCATCGTGCTGGTGTCTGCCCTGCTCGTCACGCTGTTCTTTGGTGGCTGGCATGGTCCGCTGTTGCCACCCTTCATCTGGTTCGCCCTGAAGACTGCATTCTTCATCATGCTGTTCATTTTGCTGCGTGCGTCTATCCCACGTCCGCGCTATGACCAGGTGATGGCGTTCAGCTGGAAGGTGTGTCTGCCGCTGACCCTGATCAATCTGCTCGTTACCGGTGCGGTGGTTTTGTATAACGCCACCCCGGCCGTGGTTCACTGAGGAGAGCCGCCATGTTCAAAGAAATAGTCAATGTCGTGCATGGCACATGGACTCAGCTACGAAGCGTGCTGATGATCTTTTCCCATGCCTTTAGAAAGCGCGACACCCTGCAGTACCCCGAGGAGCCGGTTTATCTGCCGCCTCGTTATCGAGGCCGGATTGTCCTGACCCGTGATCCCGATGGGCAGGAGCGCTGCGTGGCGTGCAACCTGTGTGCGGTAGCGTGCCCGGTAGGCTGTATTTCCCTGCAGAAAACCGAAGCAGAAGACGGTCGCTGGTATCCGGAGTTCTTCCGTATCAACTTCTCCCGCTGCATTTTCTGCGGCATGTGTGAAGAGGCTTGTCCTACCACCGCTATCCAGCTGACACCGGACTTTGAGATGTGCGAGTACGAGCGTCAGAACCTGGTGTACGAGAAGGAGCATCTGCTCATCTCCGGACCCGGCAAGTACCCGGACTACAACTTCTATCGCGTCGCCGGTATGTCCATTGCGGGCAAACCTAAGGGTGCTGCGAAGAACGAGGCCGAGCCAATCAACGTCAAGAGCCTGCTGCCGTAAGGACGGAAAGATGGAATTTGCTTTCTATTTCGCTGCCGGTGTCGCCGTACTGGCCACGTTCAGGGTGATTACCAACCGTAATCCGGTACATGCCCTGCTCTACCTCATCATCTCGCTGCTAGCGGTCTCGATGACCTTCTTCAGCCTTGGCGCTCCATTCGCCGGTGCGCTTGAGGTCATCGTATACGCTGGCGCCATCATGGTGCTGTTCGTATTCGTCGTGATGATGCTCAACCTCGGCCCTGCCGTGGTTGAGCAGGAACGCAAGTGGTTAACGCCTGGCATCTGGGTTGGCCCTTCGATTCTTTCCATCGCGTTGCTGGTCGAGTTGCTGCTGGTACTGGGCAGAATGCCCGGCGGTGCAAGCATCGGTCATACCACGGTTGATGCAAAAGCGGTTGGTATCAGCCTGTTCGGCCCCTATCTGCTAGCGGTCGAACTGGCGTCGATGCTGCTCCTGGCTGCGCTGGTTGCGGCCTATCACCTAGGCCGGCAACAAGACGTCAAAGGCGTCGGCGAGTAACTCGTTAAGGAATGGACCTATGAATGCGATACCTCTGGAACATGGTCTGGCACTTGCCGGCGCGTTGTTCGCCCTGGGTCTGGTTGGCCTGATGGTACGGCGCAACATCCTGTTCATATTGATGAGTCTGGAAATCATGATGAATGCTTCCGCCCTGGCTTTTGTGGTCGGTGGCAGCCGTTGGGGGCAACCGGATGGTCAGGTGATGTTCATTCTGGTACTGAGCCTTGCTGCTGCCGAGGCGAGTATTGGCCTGGCGATCCTGCTGCAACTGTATCGCCGTTTCCAAACCCTCGATGTCGATGCTGCCAGCGAGATGCGCGGATGAACCTGTTACCTCTTACCTTCGTCTTTCCCCTTATCGGGTTTGTGCTGCTGGCGTTTTCCCGTAGCCGCTGGTCCGAAAACCTATCTGCCCTGATTGGAGTAGGCTCAATCGGGCTATCTGCGCTTACAGCCGCCTGGGTTAGCTGGCAGTTCCTGTCCAGCCCGCCGCCTTCCGGCGCTGTCACCCAGGTGCTGTGGAACTGGATGACCGTTGATGGCTTTGCACCCAACATCGCGTTGTACCTGGATGGTCTCTCGGTAACCATGCTGTGTGTGGTCACCGGTGTAGGCTTTCTGATTCACCTGTTTGCCTCCTGGTACATGCGCGGTGAAGCAGGCTATGCACGCTTTTTTGCCTATACCAACCTGTTCGTGGCAAGCATGTTGTTCCTGGTACTGGGCGATAACCTGCTCTTCCTCTACTTTGGTTGGGAAGGTGTAGGCCTGTGCAGTTACCTACTGATCGGGTTCTACTACAGCGAACGTGCCAACGGTAACGCCGCACTCAAGGCCTTTATCGTAACCCGCGTGGGCGACGTGTTCATGGCCTTCGGTCTGTTTATCCTGTTCATGACACTGGGCACGCTGGATATCCAGGAACTGCTGACTCGTGCGCCAGATGTGTTCACGATGAACGATCCGCTGCTGATGCTGGCTACGCTGATGCTGCTGGGTGGTGCGGTAGGTAAATCTGCCCAGCTGCCTTTGCAAACCTGGCTGGCCGATGCGATGGCAGGCCCGACCCCAGTATCGGCGCTGATCCACGCAGCGACCATGGTGACTGCCGGCGTATACCTGATCGCCCGTTGTCATGGATTGTTCGAGCTGACGCCTTCGATTTTGCATCTAGTGGGTATCGTGGGTGCGGTTACGCTGGTTCTGGCAGGCTTTGCAGCACTGGTACAGACCGACATCAAGCGTATCCTTGCTTACTCCACCATGAGTCAGATCGGCTACATGTTCCTAGCCCTGGGTGTAGGCGCCTGGAGCGGTGCGATCTTCCACCTGATGACCCATGCGTTCTTCAAGGCGCTTCTGTTCCTTGCATCCGGCTCGGTCATCCTGGCCTGCCATCACGAGCAGAACATCTTCAAGATGGGCGGTCTGTGGAAAAAAATTCCGCTGGCCTATGCAAGCTTCCTAGTTGGTGGCTCAGCGCTGGCAGCGCTACCGCTGATTACGGCTGGCTTCTACTCAAAAGACGAGATCCTCTGGGAAGCCTTTGCCAGTGGCCATCAGAATCTGCTGATTGCAGGCCTAGTAGGTGCCTTCCTGACCTCGATCTACACCTTCCGCCTGATCTTTATCGTGTTCCACGGTGAAGCCAAGACTGAGGCCCATGGTGGTCATGGGATCGCACATCACTTGCCACTAATCGTACTGATCGTATTGTCCACCTTTATCGGCGCCTGGATCATACCACCGCTGGCGGGTGTACTGCCTCAGTCGGCTGGCCATGCAGGTGGCGAAGCCAAGCACAGTCTGGAAATTGCCTCAGGCGCCATTGCATTGGCCGGCATCCTGTTGGCGGCCCTGCTCTTCCTGGGCAAGCGTCGCTTTGTCAGTGCACTTGCCAAGAGTGCTCCGGGTCGATTCTTTGGTACTTGGTGGTATCACGCCTGGGGCTTCGACTGGCTCTACAACTGGATCTTCGTGAAGCCTTACCTGGCGATTACCCGACTGCTGCGTAGCGATCCGATCGACAAGGCGATCCTGATTGTCCCGATCCTCGCGCGTGCCGGTAACCTCACGCTGAGCCTTACAGAGAACGGCCGCCTGCGTTGGTATGCTGCCTCCATCGTGGGTGGTGCAGTGCTGCTTCTGGCCGCACTGCTTCTGGCCTGACTTGAATCTACGAAAGGAATTGAGCCCGTCATGATTCTGCCTTGGCTAATCCTGATCCCCTTCATAGGCGGTCTGCTGTGCTGGCTGGGAGATCGCTCCGGCAATCTCCTGCCACGCTGGATTGCTTTATTAACCATGCTATTGGAGCTGGTGCTTGGCCTATGGGTCTGGTGGCACGGTGACTTCAGCTTGGCCCCCGCTCCGGGTAGCGAGCAGAACTGGACCGTTGAATTCCAGTATCCCTGGATTGAACGCTTTGGTATCAGCCTGCACTTCGCCATGGACGGCCTATCGCTGCTTATGGTGTTGCTGACTGGTCTGTTAGGTCTTTTGGCTGTTGTCTGCTCTTGGCGCGAGATCCAGAAGCATGTTGGCTTCTTCCATCTGAACCTGCTATGGATTCTAGGTGGTGTGGTTGGTGTGTTCCTGGCTGTCGACCTGTTCCTGTTCTTCTTCTTCTGGGAGATGATGCTGGTGCCGATGTATTTCCTCATCGCACTCTGGGGTCATAGCTCCGCCGACGGCAAGAAGAGCCGCATTACCGCTGCTACCAAGTTCTTCATTTTCACCCAGGCCAGCGGCCTGATCATGCTGGTGGCCATCGTGGCCCTAGTGCTGGTGCACTACAGCGCAACTGGTGTGCTGACCTTTGAATATGAAGACCTGCTGAAAACGCAGATGGATCCAACGACTGAATACCTGCTGATGCTGGGCTTCTTCATTGCCTTTGCCGTGAAGCTGCCTGCCGTGCCGGTTCACTCCTGGCTCCCCGATGCACACGCGCAGGCACCGACAGCCGGCTCCGTAGACCTTGCCGGTATTCTGTTGAAAACAGCTGCTTACGGCCTTCTCCGCTTTGCCGTACCGCTGTTCCCCAACGCTTCGGCCGAGTTTGCACCCATTGCGATGTGGCTCGGGATCATCGGAATCTTCTACGGTGCGTTCCTGTCCTTCGCACAGACTGACATCAAGCGTCTTGTGGCCTATTCCAGCGTTTCGCACATGGGCTTCGTGTTGATCGGTATCTACTCGGGCAGCCAGCATGCACTGCAGGGTGTCGTGGTACAGATGATTGCCCATGGTCTTTCGGCAGCAGGCTTGTTCATCCTGTGCGGTCAGCTCTATGAGCGCCTGCATACACGCGACATGCGTGAGATGGGTGGACTCTGGGGTCGCCTCCCCTACCTGCCGGCCCTCAGCCTGTTCTTCGCTTCGGCGTCGCTGGGCCTGCCGGGTACCGGTAACTTCGTAGGCGAGTTCCTGATTCTGATGGGTGCGTTCCCGATGGTGCCGCTGACCGTTGTGATCGCTACATTTGGTCTGGTTGCGGCTTCGGTGTACTCATTGATCATGATCCACCGTGCGTACTTCGGACCTGCGAAGTCTGAAGGGGAATTGCCGGGGCTCAATGCACGCGAGCTGTCCATGGTACTGCTTCTGGTCGGTCTGCTGATCCTCCTGGGTGTTTATCCGCAGCCCATTCTGGATACGTCGGCAGCCAGCATGAGTGGTGTACACCAGTGGCTGGGTACAGCTTTCTCTTCCATTGTTTCTGCCCGGTAGTAGCGCCATGACCTTTACAACGGAACATCTCATCGCACTTCTGCCGCTCCTCATCACCGGTCTGACCGCCGTCGTGGTGATGCTGGCGATAGCCTGGCGGCGCAACCACACCGTGATTCCGACACTGTCGGTAATCGGTTTGAACCTGGCCCTGCTATCCATTGTGTACTCGATGCGGGTCGTCGATATCGACGTCACCAGCCTCATGCGCATGGATGGCTACACCTACTTCTATACCGCACTGATCCTGATTACCACGTTGGCATGCATGACGCTGTCGCATGCTTACATGGAGGGATACTCCAGCAACCGTGAAGAGCTTTACCTACTGCTTTTACTGTCCTGTACGGGCGGTATCGTGTTGGTAAGCTCGCAGCATCTGGCTTCGCTGTTCATTGGCCTTGAGCTGCTGTCCGTACCGGTGTATGGCCTGGTGGCCTATTCCTACTTCAATCGCCGCTCCCTTGAGGCTGGCATGAAGTATCTGGTGCTATCTGCTGCTGGCTCGGCCATTCTGCTGTTTGGCATGGCCCTGCTGTATGCACAGTCCGGCACCCTGAGTTTTAGCGGAATCGGTGCGCAGCTGACTCAGCAAGCCTCGGCCGGCCTGCTGCTGGAACTCGGTATCGGCATGATGATCGTAGGTCTGGGCTTCAAACTGTCGCTGGTACCCTTCCATTTGTGGACGCCAGATGTCTATGAAGGCGCACCGGCACCGGTGGGCGCTTACCTGGCTACTGCGAGCAAGGTTGCCGTTTTCGCTGTCGTGGTTCGTCTGTTCCAGACCATGCCCGCTGCGCTGAACGATACATGGCTGCACAACCTGATCGCTTTCATCGCCATCATCTCCATTCTGGTCGGCAACCTCTTGGCCCTGATGCAGAGCAACCTCAAGCGTCTGCTGGGCTACTCTTCCATCTCACACTTCGGATACCTGCTCGTAGCCCTCGCTGCCAGCAATGGTATTGCGGTAGAGGCGATTGGGGTGTACTTGGCGACTTATGTCGTTACCAGCCTGGGAGCCTTTGGCGTGATCGTGCTCATGTCCAGCCCAAGCAATGGCACACGTGATGCCGATGCGCTGTTCGAGTACCGCGGACTGTTCTGGAGACGCCCGTATCTGACCGCCGTTCTAACAGTGATGATGCTGTCGCTTGCAGGTATTCCGCTGACGGCGGGCTTTATCGGCAAGTTCTATATTATTACGGTGGGTGTCGAGTCCCATCTGTGGTGGCAGACCGCGGCGGTCGTTATTGGTAGCGCCATCGGCCTGTTCTATTACCTGCGTGTCATGGTAACGATGTATCTGGTACAACCAGGTCTGAGCCGTCACGATGCCCCCATGAACTGGGGTGAGCGTGCCGGCGGTATCATGCTTATCGCCATTGCAGCCCTGACGCTGCTGTTGGGTGTTTACCCGCAGCCCTTGTTGCAAGTGCTTCAACATACAGGCCTGTAAGGGCCTCTCATAAAAAAGCCCCAGTGATGGGGCTTTTTTATTGCCTGAACTTTTTATTCCTCTTCACGGTGCATGAAGAGGTCCCATACCGACATGAAGAGCGCCGCCACCAATGGGCCAATGACGAACCCGTTGAGACCAAACAGTGCCATTCCGCCTAGTGTGGAAATCAGTACCACGTAGTCGGGTAGCTTGGTGTCCTTGCCTACCAAGATAGGACGCAGAATGTTATCTACCAGGCCGATGACGATAACGCCGAACAGAATCAATACAACCCCTTGCCATATCGAGCCTGTCAGCAGGAAGTAAACCGCAACCGGCCCCCAGATCAGCCCAGCGCCTACTGCCGGCAACAACGACAGGAACGCCATTATTACGCCCCAGAGAACAGCAGCCTCAACACCGAGTACTCCCAGGATAAATCCACCCAACGCACCCTGAACAACGGCCACGATAATGTTGCCCTTGACGGTGGCCCGGATAACAGCCGTGAACTTGCGTAGCAGGCTGCGCTTGTGAATCTCGCTCAAGGGAATGGCTTTGCGGATCAGCCCTACAAGGTATTGCCCGTCTCGAAGCAGGAAAAACAGCAGGTACAGCATAATGCCAAAGCTGATGACCAACTGAAACGTCCCCTGCCCTACCAACAAGGCCCTGCTTGCCAATGCCTGACTACCTTGGGCAACGCTTTGCGTCAGGCGCTCGCGAATACTTTCTGGGTCAGTGATATCGAATCGGTGCAGTACACTTTTGATACCGTTCGGTAGTGCCTGCCACATGTGCTGAAAATATTCGCCGAAATTCAGCTGGCCGCTGTTGATTCGCTGATACAGCGCACTGCCTTCCTGAACAAGAGAAATACTAATCGCTGTGACCGGCAGAATCACGATGAGTAAACAAACACCCAAGCTGCTCAGCGCGGCAAGGTTTTTACGATTGTTGTAGCGCCTGAGAAACCAGCGCTGCATAGGGGCGAAAATAATCGCCAGGATCGCTCCCCAAAAAACCGCGCCGTAATAGGGCAACAGAATCCAGGCAAATGCGATCGAGACAATAATCAGAAGAAAGATAAATGTTCTATTTTCAAGTCGCGTGCTTTTCATCAGGGTTCCAAAGTCCATTCAAGAGCAACGAGCGTCGCTTTTGGTTAGAACACTGGATACCACGCACTTGTTCCTGAGGGCTCAGCCAGAGCCCTCAGGAATGTCGATTTAAACGCGGAACTGCTTGACCAGGCCGTGGAGGCGATCCCCTAGCGAGACTAGCCCCTGGGTAGTGGTCGCACTCTGCTCAGCCCCTGCCGTCATGGTTTCAACCGCACCAGCAATCTCGTGGACGCTACGGTTGATTTCCTCGGAGACCGCCGTCTGCTCTTCGGCTGCACTGGCTATCTGGGCGTTCATGGCATTAATCGTACCGATCAGCTGGCTGATGGTATCGAGTGAGGCGCCTGCCTGACTGGCCTGGACAGTCGTACTTTCACCTGCCGCACCAGAGCGACGCATCGACTCAACCGCCTTTTGCGTACCCTGTTGCAGGCGATCGATCATTCCCTGGATCTCCTGGGTACTTTGCTGAGTACGGCTTGCCAGGGCACGAACTTCGTCGGCCACGACCGCAAAACCACGACCCGCCTCACCAGCCCGAGCCGCCTCGATAGCAGCGTTCAAGGCCAGCAAGTTGGTTTGCTCGGCAATCGAACGGATGACATCCAGCACGCTGACAATAGACTGCACGTCCTGCTGCAGACTGTCGAGCGACATGCCGCTGTCACGCACTTCATCGACCAGAGAATGGATGCCTGCCACACTACCCTCAACCACACGTTTGGCTACACGCCCTTGCTCATCGGTCTCACGGGCAGCTCCTGCCGCTTGCTGGGCACTTTGCGCCACTTCATGAGCCGCTGCGGACATCTCGTTGATAGCCGTGGCAACCTGATCGGTTTCGCTACGCTGGCGCTGCATGGCCTGCTCGGTACGACGAGCCTGGGCAGCCACCTCATCCAGCAAACCGGTGAGCTGCTGAGTGATGTCGATTACCTGCTGTACGGTTCCATGAATCTTGCCAACGAATCGATTGAACGAGCCAGCAAGCCGGCCCAACTCGTCGTTACTCTGCACCGGCAGTCGACGTGTCAGATCGCCTTCGCCATCAGCAATGTCATCAAGGTTTGCACGCATGAGCTCAAGCGGACGCAACACTCGCATGGCAAATAGATGAGCCGCAATGGCGATGATGACCAGCACTACCAGCGAGACGCCGATGATGGAGAACAGCTGAGTCAAGGTCTGCGCACGTACATCGGCCTCGATCTTGCCCAGCCGCTCCTCAACGCCATCCAGGTTGATGGCAGAGCCCAGGACCAGGTCCCACTTGGGCAGGTATTCGGTATAGCTCAACTTGGGAACCAAGGTAGTTTTGCCAGGCAATGTAGAGGAATAGCGGACATAATGAGTGCCATCCTTGCCTGCACGGACCAGCTCCTGGTTCAGGTAAACGCCGTTCGGATCCTTGTTATCACGAAAGCTCTTGCCTATGCCTTCAGTGTCGTTTCCCTTGAAAAGGCGGATGACGTTTGAGTCATAGCCAAACATATAGCCATCTTTGCCATAGGTGATGCCAGACAAAATCCTGATTGCCTCGGCGCGGGCCGCCTGATCACCGTCGGCTGAAGCATCGTAGAGCGGCTTGACCGCTGTCAGGGCAACCTGCACGTAATTCTTCAGGGTTACGTTGCTTTGCTCCATCAAGCGATCACGCGTTGTCTGTATATCGCGCTCGGCTTTATTGCTCAGCATCACATAGGAAATACCGCTAATGATCAGGGTAGTAATTACAACAGGTAGGAGCGCCAGCAGGAGCACCTTGGCTTTTAAACTCATCACTGAGACCTCTTAGGTTGTTATCTAAGTAGGTTTTCGGCCAAGCGAAACGAAAATGAAGGTCGATCGATAGTGCTCTATCCGTATGGTCTCAATCACCGGGAGCAGATCGGGAGGCTCGGAGCGGCAGCCGGACCAAAACTTTCAGCCCGCCCAGGGAACTGCTTTCCAGGCTGAGCGTACCTGCGCAACTGTCCACAATGTCACGCGCAATACCAAGGCCCAGGCCATGTCCCATGACTCGCTCATCCAGACGCGCACCTCGCTCGAGAATATCCTGTCTGGATTCAGGCGCGATACCTGGCCCATCATCATCAATACTGATCTCATAACAGGCATCTTTCTTCAGTACCGTCAGCTCTACCTGGCTGCTCGCCCATTTACAGGCGTTATCCAACAGCGTACCCAGCAATTCAAGCAGGTCTTCGCGATCCCAGGGCAGTTTCAAACCGGAAGGCACATGACAAGAGATCGTCAGGTCGTTGTCATGGATCTGCTTGAGCATGGCGCAGAGCGAAGGCAATTCAGCCTCGCAGTCCAGATAGACACCGGGAAGCTGGTCACCGGCCAGACGAGCACGGCGCAACTCCCGCTCAAGACGCTGCTGGATCTGCTCAAGCTGATCGCGCAGGATGTTCTGCAGTTCAGGATGCACACTCAGTTCTTGCCGCTCCGCAAGGCTTACCAGCACGGCCAGAGGCGTTTTCAATGCATGCCCCAGATTACCGATGCCATGGCGGGCACGCTTGAGATTATCCTCGGTATGACGCAGCAGATGATTGATCTGCTCCACCAGCAGCTCAAGCTCTTGGGGAACCTGCGTATCCAGCTGGCTGCGCTGCCCCTGTTGCAGTTGAGCCACTTGTTGCCGGACCCGCTCAAGTGGCTTTAAGGCGCGCCTTACCGTAATCCGTTGTAGAAAAAGGATTACGATTAACGCAACCAGCCCAATACCGGCACCTATACGTAGCATTCGACTGAAACTGGTCAGGAGCGGGTTGTAATCCTGTGCAACGACAATGCTGAGCTTTTGCCCCAACCGCTGATAATCCGCGCGATAGACCAGGAGGCGCTGATCTCCGGGGCCATTGACGAGATGTCTGGTCAGCCCTACGTGCGTAGGTCTCTCAAGCACATGATCCCATAACGACCGGGAGCGCCAGCGAGGTTCTCCTATGTCGATCTCGAAATAACGCCCGGAAAATGGCCGTTGATAGGCGGGATTAAGGCGCTGCTCATCCAGCTGCAGCCCGTTTGGCCCCCGCGCAATAGCCACCAGGAGGTTTTCGCTCTCTGTCTGAAGTCCGCTTCCCAGATAATCCCGTAGCGCCGTATCAACCAGCCAGCGTGCGCCCAGTATCAATAAAAGTCCGGATATCAGCAGAGCGGAGGCCAAGCCAATGCCCAATCGCTGCTGAATGGACTTCATGCAGATTTCCCGAAGCGGTAGCCCTGTCCTCGCCGTGTCTCGATAATATCGCGCCCCAATTTACGCCTGAGATGGTTCACGTGCACCTCGATGACATTGGAGTCACGCTCGCTTTCACCGTCGTAGAGATGTTCACCCAAATGACTTTTGGACAGGATCTGCCCTGCATGCAACATGAAATACCGCAGCAGCCTGAACTCTGCGGCGGTCAGCTCGATGCTTTCATCCCCGCGATTAACACATTGCCGTGACTCATCCAGACTCAGACCGGAAGCCTGCAATGCCGGCTGATTCACCAGCCCGCGGGCACGCCGCAATAATCCTTGAATCCGCAAGGAAAGCTCTTCAGGGTGGAACGGCTTGGTCAGGTAATCATCGGCGCCAGCCTTGAGCCCATCGATACGCTCGGCCCAACCACTGCGCGCCGTCAGAATCAGTACCGGCGTAGAAAGTCCCTGCGTGCGCCACTCCCTAAGCACATCAAGCCCAGAACGCCCCGGCAGTCCCAGATCAAGTACGATAAGGTCATAAGGTTCGACTGCCCCCTGGTATGCCGCATCACGGCCATCAGCCAGCCAGTCTACGGCATAGCCTTGTCGTGTCAGGCTGGCCATTAACTCATCCGCCAGCGGAACACTGTCCTCTACCAACAACAGACGCATCAGTCGTCTACCTCGTCCTTCAAAATCGTACCGTCAGTGGCGCTGATTTCCAGCTCGCGCACAACGCCCTTGTCTACCAGAAACTCGATCTCATAGACATAAACACCATCTTCCTCTTCAAGCTCCGCCTCCAGCAATGTTGCCTTTGGATAGCGCGCATAAGCCTGGTTGATAAGCTGCTCAAGAGGACGAATTCTTCCTTCCTGACGAAGCCGCAACGCCTCATCCTGGTCAAGGTCGCGAGCGCTTGAAAGCCCGCTGGCTGACAGCAATGTCAATACCAGCAGGCCTTTCATCATGCTGCTACCCAGGCTCAATCGTCCTGTACATCCTTGAGCACTTCGCCCGTTGCGGCATCGAGTTCCAGATCCCATGTCACACCTTTCTGGTCACGTAACTCAACCTGATAGATATAGCGTCCATATTCTTCTTCCAGCTCAGTGTCGTGAGTCGTCGAGCCAGGATGCTTGGCGATAGCCGCCTTGTTCAATACGTCGAAGGATTTGATGGTACCTGCATCACGCAGCTTGAGCGCTTCGTCAGGTCCCAGGTCGCGGGCTTGGGCCGCACCGGCCAGGGCGGTCAGGCTGGCAGCGGCAATCAATGTAGTCAGTGCTTTCATGTGTATGTCCTCACGGGTTATTCAGTAAGTTCACCTTAACGAGGCAGCCTTAATTCAGCCTTAATCTCATTTTGGAACTACATGGTCAGCCCAACGGTCTTTCGCAATCAATGCCATACCTGCTCCGCATCGCGGCGGTGCGTTTGTATACTGGCTGTCCGTATGGAGTCCTCATGACAGCTATTCACATCAAATCTCCTTCCCTCGTTATCCGCGCGGGCACGCAGGCGCTGGCGAATATTCGCCAGCAGGGCCTGTCACCCGCAGACGTAGGTATTATCCCAGGCGCAGCAGGCGGCCCGAAAGCACTAGGCTTGCAAGGGCTAGACATCGCGCTGTTTGGTGAATGGCTGCCTCGCTCACCACGGGTGCGCGCATTGGTTGGCGCATCCATTGGGGCCTGGCGCTCCGCATGTGTCTGCCTACCGGATCCGGCAGACTCATTACGCCGGCTGGGCGACCTCTATACCGGATTGCATTTTCCCAAAGGTATTGGAATCAGGCAGATCAGTCAGATTTGCGAAAGCATGCTGGATGAACTGCTGGGAGGGCGTGACGAGGCGATTCTGACCGCACCAGGCTATCGCCTGAACATCATGATTGTTCAGGCATTGGGCCCTCTGGCCAGTGACCAGCGCCGAACATTAAGCCTTGGCCTGGGCGCTGTGATCCGCGACAACCTGATAGCACGGTCTCGTCTGATTCGCCATTTCAGCCGTATCGTGGCCCATGATTTGCGCCAGGCGCCGCCGCTGGATGAACTGAATGATTTCCCAACGCGGTACCATGCGCTTCGCCCCGACAACCTTCGCCAGTCGTTGCTGGCGTCAGGCTCCATTCCACTGGTCATGGAGGGCGTAACAGATATCCCTGGCTTTGGCTCCGGTACTTACCGTGACGGGGGACTGCTCGATTACCATCTGGATCTTCCCTATCGCGGGAATGACATTGTGCTCTATCCACATTTTATCGATCGCATCATTCCTGGGTGGTTCGACAAGGGCATCTTCTGGCGCAAGGCCAATACACATAACCTGCGAAATGTGGTGCTACTGGCACCCTCACGGTCTTACCTTGAGCGGCTACCTGGTCGAAAGCTTCCCGACCGCAAGGATTTCACCCGTTATGCAACCGACCCTGCCACACGGCAACGTCACTGGCATACAGCCATGGCGGAAAGCCAGCGGCTAGGTGATGAGTTTTTGGAGCTTGCCGAAAGCGGTCGGTTAAAGGATCAGATATTGCCTCTCGTCTAGAGCGACGAACCGGCTACTAGCCCTGCGGTCTTCATAGAAAGCAGTCCACAGCCGGTGTTTTCATGTCAGAGAGTGCCTCATTTATTCCCCCGACCGCCGAGGGTACGCTGCCCGCCCCTGGAGACGAGCGCGACGATACAGGTACAGCCCTGTGCCCCCCGCTACCCTCGGACCTTCACTATGTGGATGACACGCAGCCAGGCCTGCGGCGAAAAAAGCTGCGCGGGAAGTTTATCTACCTGGATGCCCAAGGCGAACGTATTCGCGATCAGGCTGAAATTGACCGCATCAACAAACTGGCCATTCCACCCGCCTATACGGATGTTTGGATCTGTGCCGATCCTTGTGGCCATTTACAGGCAACGGGGCGGGACGCCCGAGGACGCAAGCAATACCGATATCACCCACGTTGGCGCGAAATCAGAGACACTGACAAATACGAACGGATGCTGGAGTTCGGCAATGCCCTTCCCAAACTGCGCAAGCGGATAGAAGAGCATCTGGCGCAACGCAAGCTGAACCGGGAAAAGGTCATGGCGACCGTTATCAGCCTGCTGGACGCCACCTTGATTCGCGTAGGCAATCAGCAATATGCCAAAAGCAATAAATCGTACGGCCTGACCACCCTGCGTAACCGGCATGCAGACGTTACCGGCAATACGATTCGCTTTCACTTCCGTGGCAAAAGCGGTGTCGAGCACAACATCAAGCTGACAGACCCGAGGCTTGCACGTACCGTCAAGCGCTGCCTTGAGCTACCCGGCCAACACTTGTTTCAGTATCTGGATGAAGATGGCGATCGGCATACGGTCACCTCGTCAGACGTAAATGCCTACCTGCACGAACTCAGTGGTGCCGACTTTACTGCTAAGGATTACCGCACCTGGGCAGGCAGCGCCTTGGCTCTTTCTACGCTCAAGTCACTGCGCTACGAAACTCAAACTGAAGCCAAAAAGCACCTTCAGGAGATGGTCAAGCAAGTATCCAGTACGCTGGGCAATACACCGGCAGTATGCCGCAAGTGTTATATCCACCCGGGCGTCATGGATGCATTTATGGCTGGCGAACTCGGCTCGCTACCCAAGCCGCGCAAACGCAAGGGACTTCGCGAAGAGGAAGTCGCCCTGCTCATGTTTTTGGAGCGCCTGGTCGAGAAGACGCAGGCAGCTTAGGTATTCGAGCCGCCTACTAGAGGCGGCTCTGGAACAGCGATTGATGCTCCTGGCACTGCTTGGCAGACAGCAGAAAGACCCCGTGACCGCCCCGCTCGAACTCGAGCCACGTAAAGTCGACTTCGGGATAAAGCGCTTCGACGTGTACCTGACTATTGCCCACCTCAACGATCAACGTGCCGGTGTCAGTGAGGTGATCCGCGGCTTCAGCCAACATTCGGCGCACCAGATCCAGCCCGTCTGAGCCACAGGCAAGGCCCATTTCCGGCTCGTGGTGATATTCAGCCGGCATGTCGGCAAAATCTTCTGCGTCCACGTAAGGTGGATTTGACACGATCAGGTCAAAACGCTGCCCTGGCAGTCCAGCAAACCCATCCCCTTGCACGGTATAAACCCGGTCTTCAAGGTCATGCCGCTCTATGTTCTGCCAGGCGACCTCCAATGCATCAAAGGAGAGATCGGCCAACGCGACTTCTGCATTAGGGAACGCATAAGCACAGGCAATACCAATGCATCCCGAGCCGGTACAGAGGTCCAGGACTCGAGCAGGCTCATGGGGTAGCCAAGGCACAAAGCGGGCATCAATCAATTCAGCAATCGGTGACCGTGGCACCAACACACGTTCATCAACCATAAACGGCAGCCCACAAAACCAGGCTTCGCCTAACAAATAAGCCGTCGGAATGCGCTCCTGAATCCGTCGGTGAAGCAGGACGCTCAAGTCGTAGCGCTCATCATCTTCCAACCGGCAATCCAGGTAGCTGTCAGACATTTCCCAAGGCAGATGCAAGGCGCCTAACACCAGCTGCCTGGCTTCATCCCACGCATTGTCGGTGCCATGGCCAAAATAAAGCCCTTCGGCGTGGAAGCGGCTCACCGCCCAACGGATATAGTCACGAAGAGTGCGTAAACGGGATTCGGTCATCTAGGGCTCCTTTTCAGCGGCATAGTGTAGCCTTGCAGCTCTGCCCACGAAACGTCAGATGCACTCCTCCAGTCTAGCGGCGCGTCCTGGCAATCAGGCCACCCAGAACGCCCGTTACACAGCCGGCCAGCAGACCTCCTACATGAGCGCCATTGGCAATGGCACCAAAGCCAAGCACATCAATGGCGCCGGTCAGGCATATACCCAGCCAGGCAAGCATCATGATGACAACGCCCTTTGGCATTCGATACGCCGGGGTGGGTGCCAACAGCTGGAATAACCAGCAATGGCCCAGCAGGCCATAGAGCACACCTGACAATCCGCCAAACAGTGCCGGGCCACTCCACCAGTACTGCACAAGGTTGGCTGCCAGTGAAAAGAGGACGGTTAACGCCAATAGCATCCACCCCTTTTGACGAAACTCAATGCGGCGCCCCAGCTCCCAATACCACAGGGAATTCATGGCCAGATGCAAAACACCAAAGTGCAGAAACATGGGTGAAACAAACCGCCACCACTGATTTTGTTCAAGGGTATAGGAGATGGAATAGAACTCGATGTACGTATCGTAAAGCCGAAAGTCTAGAAAGGTAAGCCAGCGAACAGCCTCATAACGATCGCCCAACAAGGTAATCGCAGCCACGATCAGTGTGATGAGCAGGACGCCTGCAGTTACAGGACTTGCCCGTAGCTGCTCCTTGAAGCCAGGCCGAGTTACAGCAGGCCGAACATCAGAGATCTCACCGGCCGTGTCCCCTTGCGGATAGCGTGCATACAGGTTACGCACCTCGTCTACCAGTCCCGGATCAGTAACCCACACCACTTGTGCATCGCGTTCTTCAGTCACTCGGTGAGGAATATGCAGACGACGGAGTAATTGCGTAAACCCTAGCAGGTCCGTTTCGAGTCCTACACGTAACGCAGGCTGTGCATTCATTCCGCCCCTCCTGTTGACGGCACATCGACCCAGACGAATTTCTTTGGATCCAGACGATGCTCCTCATCCAGCCGATACGCCACCAGCTTTCCGTTGTTCACGGCACTGTAATCCAGACAGGCGAGATTAGGCCGTATCGGTTCAGGATGACCGTCGAGCCAGTAATGCCCTACAAACAGCAGCGGCTCATCGACGCCATAACACATCAGGCTGGACTTCTCGGTTTCACTTAGCCGCTCGCAGGCCACATCATCCGGCAAACCATCTGGCTGAAAGACAATATCGCCGTATGTCTGCGGGTCTTCCTCCCAGAATTTGATTCGGAACCGACCGCGTGTGAAGCCATCACGCCCCGTCATTTTCATGCCGTTGGGCAGCGGCAGGGAAACGCCATTGAGCAGCCGAGAGCAGGCGCGATTAGCTAGGCTCCCCGGAATGGCCGACTGCTGAATGAATCGCTCATCGATATACCCACCCGGATAGACCTCATCAATGGCAGCAATCAGGGACGAATCCCAATAGGCATGTACCAGCCTGAAACGTCCGGCATCGATATACAAGGGCAACTCATACAGCCATGTGAGAAAGTCATTCCACTCCGCAGAATGGTGATCGAACTGCACCAAGGTCGTCTGGATCACCCGCTCGTAACGAGAGGTATGCTCACGAACGTATCGCTTGTGACTTTCTGGCGGCGCCGGCGTGTGCCAGCTCAAGGCATTGATTTCATGGTTACCCAGCAGGCACATTGCCTGGCCTGCCTCCACCATGTCACGAATGCAGTGCAGCGACTCTCGCACATGAGGCCCACGATCAAGGATGTCCCCTAGAAAGAGCGCCATCCTTCGCGGATGCTGCCAGACACCGTTGTGTCGGCGATAGCCCATTTGGTCCAGCAAACGTTCAAGCACATGAGCGCAGCCGTGAATATCGCCTATCAGGTCATAGCCACGATCAGGGTCAAGCATCAATCATTCCCCAGACGGCTGCTCCAGCCGAGCTTCGTCCGGCAAACCTCGTAATAGTTATGATCCAGTGGGTGGATGAGTCGCAGTTTGTGCGGCTTTTTCTGGATGGTTACGACGTCACCAGGCGCGCAATTAAGATGATTCTGTCCATCACATGAGACCTGCGGATAGATCTGCATGTTCGGCGAGACCACGATTTTCAGCTCGCTGTCGCCACTGACTACAATGGGGCGGCTGGACAAGGTATGTGGGTACATCGGCACGATGACAATCGCATCCAGTTTGGGATGCATGATGGGCCCTCCGGCTGACAGCGAGTAGGCTGTCGAGCCTGTGGGTGTCGCGACGATAAGCCCATCGGCCTTCTGAGCGCAGACGAACTTGCCATCGATATGCAGGGCAAACTCGATCATGCGGGTCGATTTGCCCGGATGCAGGACAACATCATTCAGAGCATCGGCCTGACCAATCGTTTCTCCCTCACGGCAGACAAAAGCATCCAGAAGAAAACGTGTCTCGACGATATACTGCCCCTCAAGCACCTCGGCTACCTTGGTCTCAAGCTCATCCGGGCGAATATCGGTCAGAAAACCCAGATTGCCACGGTTGATACCCAGAACAGGTACACGCGGGCGCGCCAGTACACGTGCCGCCCCCAGCAGACTGCCATCGCCTCCTACCACAATAACCAGATCGCAGACCTCGCCCATGGTTTTACGTGAGCAGGTTTCCAGGCCGTGACCGGGCATGACCTCGGCGATAATGTCTTCTAAGATCACATGCAGGCGCCGCGCCAATAAGAATGTTTTGAGCCGGCGAATGGTATCCAGCACTTGAGTGCTGCCCAGACGGCCGATAATGCCGATTTTCTGAAAAGAGTCCATACGCGGCCGTAGCCCTTCTATGGCAAGAATGTCGATAAATTATGCGGGCAAGCGGCAAGGCACAGCAAACCGTACACCCTTGTCCAACTCGGCGTATGCTTGAGTGATGAGCAATCCATTCCAAGCACTGGCCGTACTGCCTTACACGCTTCGCCACCCAGCGGTGCGTGATCTAGCCTGGGTAATCACCTCTCCGCCCATCCTGGACCGAGCGGAACAACGTCACCCCTTGGCTGCAAGCAATTGGACAGCAAAACCTGGCAAATTAGCCGATTGGCTCCATGAGCTTGATCGAAGTCCTGCATTGCTGACAGGCTGGCTTACCCAGGGAAGCGACCGCCGCCTTGGGCGGTACTACGAATTGCTCTGGCAATTTGCCCTCACCCATGCCCCTGGGGTTGAGTTGCTGGGAGCCAATCTACCGCTCCGTACGGCGACTCATACGCTGGGCGAGCTTGATCTCCTGATCCGAGATGATGAAGGCGTTCATCACCTTGAAGTAGCGGTTAAATATTATCTGGCAACGGGCCTTCCGCAATCACCGGAATGGTTGGGCCCAGGTGGCGAAGATCGACTCGAACGCAAGCTGAGTCATTTTCTAAACCGGCAGTTACCCTTGTCGCAGTCGCCGGAAGCACGCGTTCTGTTTAAAACACTCGGTATCGTCTCTGTCCAGCCTTGGCTATGGATGGGCGGTTATCTGTTTTATCCACCCGCGGGAGCCATACCATTTCCCAGCTGCTCCCCACACCATTTGCGGGGTTTGTGGCAACGCTTTGATAAAGCGAAGCAAGAGGAAGGCGCATGGAAACTACTTCCCAAGCAGCGCTGGCTTGCGCCTGCACACCGACACGATGGACATGCTCCATTCGACTTCAACGTCGAGCCACATTGGCCTCGGTTACTTGTGCACTTTGACGAGGAAGGTCAGGAAGACCACCGTTTATTCTGGGTACCTGAGACATGGCCTTTTATACCGGAAAGGGCCGAACACTGATCTATGACTTCAGCAGCTTTAACAGGTTGTCCTGCATCGCCCGACGCCCCTGTAGACCGCCCGTATGCAGCGCTATAATGCGCTGTCCGGCTGGAATATCTCCCGCCTCAACCGCACGGCGAAGCGCCAGCAATAGCTTGCCTGTATAAAGTGGCTCGAGTGGTATTTGTGTTTCGGTCTCGAACGAGGCCATAAAGCTGGCCAATTCGGCATCAATACGTGCAAATCCTCCTAAACTCGCATCGAGCCAACGGATATCTGTATCAGGTTGACCCGCCTCGCGCACCCAACGCGCCACCTGATCGGGAACGTTGTAGCGCAGCGGGACAGATAGCGTCCCGATGACAGGATGTCTGCCAGCCTCTCCTACAGCCAGACCGGCCAGCGTCGTTCCCGTACCAGCAGCCACCCACAGCGCATCATAATCAGACCAGCCAATCGTGTTCAGCTGCGTCTTAATATAAGCAACCAGAGGTATACACCCCTGCATGCCCAGCGAGCCACCGCCCCCTTCGGGAATAGGCAAATAGCCTGGGTAACGTGCCAGCCATTCACCCCAGAACTCGTCATCGCGTCGGGCCCGATAACCTCCGTAACCCAACCAGTGCAACTCCATTTTCCATTTGCGCAGGTCATCAACTGTTGGCGTACCCTGCGGCTCGCCTCTCAGGAGCCCTACAGTTTTCAAGCCGAGCCGTTGTCCGGTAGCTGCAAGTGCATGCAGATGATTGGAGTGCGGGCCACCGAGGCTAATCAACCCTGAAGCCCGTTCGATATGCGCCTGCTGGAGGTAAGCCGCCAGCTTATAACTCTTGTTGCCGGAAACCAGAGGGTCCACTTCATCAAGGCGAAGCAGTGCCAGTCGGACTCCCGCCTTGCTCAGCCATGTGGTTGCAACTTCTTCCAGCGGTGGACTTTTTAACAGCAAGTCCAATGTTAACCTACCTGGTTTTTCAGAAACGCCGCTGTTTGATGCTGAAGACAGCAGTCAGACTCGCCTCGAATGAACTGGCGAGGTGAATCAACACGTTGGAGCGGCTTACTACACGGCATGCCACCCGGTAATGCCCTTTGGCAAACAGGATGCTTGTAATGAGAAAGCCATTGCTCGTAATGCGGTTGTGTCACCCGGCAGTGCATAGCTGTGTAAGCCAATGGGCTTTCAACAAACCGCATGACATCCGCGCGTGACAGTGTCATGTGCCCTGCACCAGGCTGGTAAGTCACGAATATGACGCCACTGTCTGCCATTCTTTCAAGCAGCTTGCTGCCACTCCCCGCTTCAAGCCGTGCACATTTCGCCTTGAGCTGCTCGAGCTCTTCTTCCAATTGCGAATCCAGCTCCTCCCGATAAGCCAGCTCAACTTCCCGGATGGCCAATTGTTCCTTGTAGTCGGCTACTGCCGTTTCGATACGGGCCTGCTGCTCGGCCTCGAATTGAATCTTGAACGCCTCGAGCTTGTATTCGCTGTTTTTCTCCAGGGCTCGCAATTGCTGAGTCAGCTCATTTCGAGTCGAACGATACTGACTGGCCTCCTGCTCCAGCTTTTTCATCAGCATACCGTTCATCCGCTCCTGCTCAGCCAAGGCAGTCTGCAGGTGCTCGGCTTCCTGCTTGAGCTGAACCAGCTCCTCTTCATGCTTGCGCGTCAGGGCGAGGATACGCAGCCGCTGCTGGCGCACAAGGTGGTCCATCTTTGCCTGATGCTCTTGTTCGAGATTGGCCAGATCAACATGTACAGTCGACGCAGAGGGCTCTTGAACATACCACTGATGCTCTTCTGCCATATGAAGATGTTCAGGTTTGACTTCGTCAACGACAGCCTCGGTACGGGCCAGCCCAAGCTGATTACGCTTGATGCATTCTCGAAGCTCAATCAGGTCATTTCGACCTGCGACAAGCTCAGGGTCCCACAGGCTGGGCTGATGCCAGGAAATCGGACACTGACTGCGACAGGCAAGCCTGATAGGTCCTGCGCCCAGATCCGGGCCACGCCCGGCGCGCTCGGCCATTTCGCGTAGCGGAATGTTCCAATTGGGGTCTGCAGCCCCCGTACGGGTGAAATCCAGATAGAAAAAGACACCTGATCGGATGCACAGCTGTAGATCGATCGTCACATAGGCCAGCCGAACTCGCCGCTGGGCGAATTGGGGCAATGCAAAGAAGGCATCCAGCAATGCTTCGAATTCGTGATAGAGCATTTCTTTGATGACTGATCCTTCTTCATCAAAGAACAGCACCGCTTCGGCTCGTTGAGCCTTATTCAATGTATTCATGGGGCAGTCCTCGACCCATTGGAAAAGCGCATGACTCATAGGCGCCTTGGCACCGGACGTACAACCGGACAGCACAACACATTTATTTAAGGCACATCGGCCCTAAACCCATTGCTACAGTCTAGGGCCTTTCAGTTAAAAGACTAGGTGGTTTATGTGAACGACTCAGCACCTATGCACATTATTGTTTGGCAAGCTGTTTCAGTGCATGCAGTCAGGTTTCATAACATCGCTGCCAGGCGGGCACCCTGATTGATGGCCCGCTTAGCATCAAGCTCTGCAGCCACATCTGCCCCTCCAATAACATGCACAAGCTGTCCAGCCGAAGACAGGGCATCCAACAGGACTCGTTTGGGCTCCTGCCCAGCACAGACAATGATGGTATCAACGGCCAGAACCCGAACGTCTTCACCAATCCGAATATGCAATCCTTGATCATCAATACGGAGATACTCCACCCCGTTCAGCATTCTTACCTGACGGTGTTTCAAGCTGGTGCGGTGAATCCAACCTGTTGTCTTGCCCAAGCCTTCGCCCATCTTAGTCGCTTTACGCTGCAACAGATAAACCTCTCGAGCAGGGGGTGTAGGCTCAGGCGAAATACCTGTAACTCCCCCTCTGGCCTGTAGGGTCGTGTCGATTCCCCACTCTCGCCAGAAGGCTGTCGGGCTCAAGGTATCCAGATGCGCCTGATGAGTGACAAATTCAGCCACATCAAACCCTATTCCTCCCGCACCAATAACCGCTACCCGTGCACCAATGTCCTTATGTCCGTATATGGCGTCCAGATAGTTGATGACAGACGGATGCTCAATACCCGGGATGGACGGCGTACGTGGTATGATTCCTGTCGCCAGAACGATATCGTCATAACCTCCCTGAATCAGCTCTTCAGCCTGCACTTCGTGCCCCAGCCTTACGGTAACGCCTGTAAGCTCAAGACGTTTACCAAAGTAGCGAAGCGTCTCGTTGAACTCCTCCTTGCCCGGTATACGCCTGGTAACATTGAACTGCCCTCCGATAATTTCGGAGCGCTCAAACAGAGTCACTGAATGGCCCCGCTGTGCTGCTATGGTGGCTGCCGCCAAACCCGCCGGTCCTGCACCAATGACTGCAATACGCTTGGTCTTACTGACAGGGCTGTAGTTGAGCTCGGTTTCATGGCACGCCCTTGGATTGACTAGACAGCTGGTCAGTTTGCCCGCAAAGGTATGATCCAGGCAGGCCTGGTTACAGGCGATGCACGTGTTGATCTCATCTGCCCGTCCTGTAGCAGCCTTTATAACGAACTCAGGATCAGCCAGGAACGGGCGCGCCATGGAGACCATGTCCGCCTGCCCTTCTGCCAGTATGCGCTCTGCCATATCCGGCATATTGATGCGGTTGGTAGCAATCAAGGGGATATTCACTCTACCCTTCAGCTGAGCAGTTACCTGACTGAATGCTCCCCTTGGCACCAGTGTCGCAATCGTGGGAATGCGCGCCTCATGCCAGCCAATGCCGGTATTGATCAGCGTGGCGCCAGCCCGCTCGATCGCCTGGGCCAGTTGCACAATTTCTTCCGGGCTACTGCCGTCCTCTACCAGATCCAGCATGGACAGACGGAAGATCACGATAAACGCCTCACCCACTGCTTCCCGAATCTGCCGTACCACTTCTACAGCCAGGCGGATACGGTTCTCATAGCATCCGCCCCACTCATCCTCACGGTGGTTGGTTCGCGCCACAATAAACTGGTTGATGAAGTATCCTTCCGACCCCATCACCTCTACACCGTCGTAACCTGCGAGTTGAGCCAATCGGGCACACCAGACGTAGTCATCGACCTGCTTGTAGACTTCCTCGGTAGTCAGTGCCTTTGGCTTGAAAGGGTTGATAGGTGCCTGAAGAGCCGAAGGGGCGACAAGCTTTGGGGTATAGGCATAACGTCCTGCATGAAGAATCTGCAGGCAGATCTTTCCATCACAGTCATGAACCGCCTGAGTGACTGTTTTGTGGCGGTAAGCCTCTTCCTCAGTAGTAAGCTTGGCCGCACCGCTATACACCGCACCCTCCTCGTTGGGCGCAATCCCTCCAGTCACGATCAGACCAACTCCACCGCGGGCACGCTCGGCAAAATAAGCCGCCATGCGCTCAAAGCCATCCGGCCGCTCCTCAAGCCCTGTATGCATGGATCCCATTAGCGTTCGGTTTCGCAGCTGGGTGAAACCCAGGTCTAGCGGCTCAAGCAAGTGAGGGTAATGAATAGCAGTCACGGGAATCTCCAAGGCCAATGGCTAAAAGCCTGTTATGGACGTTATGGGAAAAACATAAGCTGCCTGTCCCGCAGACTCAATCACCGTAAATGACAACTCATTAACCATGGTGCACACCCCCGGCTTGGCTTTTAAAGGCATTTTCCCTACCCTGACGTGGAATTTTCAGCCAGAGTGTTCAAGCCCTTGGGCACGCCTGGTTCAACGCGGAGCTTTAATGCGCAAGTTTGTATTTCTATTCATCATCTGCATCTTCGCTGCAGTCGCAGGCTGGATAGCCCAACGGCCGACCTTTCATTATTTATCGGATTTGCGAAGCGAGCTGGCAATCAATGCAGGCGAAGCCAAGGGCCACGGCAACCTGCTGGCGATTCAGCCGGAGCTGTTTGCACTCGACTACCAGACCCCTGAGCGTCTGCGACTGAAGCTTGAAGGCTACCTCGCCAAAGCCCAGCGCGAGGGATTGCTCAATGACAAGACGATTGTGGTATTCCCCGAGCATATTGGAACAGGGCTTATGCTTACTGGCGAGAAACCTATCGTTTACAACACTGCCCAGCTAAACGAAGCTCGCCAGTGGCTAGCCCTCAGCAACCCCGTCAAGTTCACCCGTGCCTGGCTTGCATCAAAAAGCGATCAGCGATTCGATGAAGCCCTGCTGAGAATGAAAGCCTGGGATATGGCAGGAAATTATCAGATCCTGTTTGGCGGGCTGGCTCGCCAGTTTTCGGTTACTGTTGTGGCGGGCTCGATCGTTCTACCCTCTCCACGCATGAAGGAAGGCCTGTTACGGGTTGGCACAGGCAAGCTCTACAACACCTGCGTAGTGTTTGATCCAACGGGCCATCCACTGGCAAAACCGTATCGCAGCCCCTGGCTATCCGGCAAAGAACATCCTGGCATCACGCCACAAGTCATCGAAACTGCTGCCGGTAAGCTAGGCGTCATCCTAGGCAGCGACTCAATTGACATGCAGGCGAACGTAAAGACGGACCTTTTGGTCATACCCGCCCTGAGCGAGCGCAGCACGCTGGACATACGCCAGGCACTTCAGGCTACCGGGGCGCATGCTGGCGTTCAGGTGTTTGCCAGCGGTCAAGCATGGGGGCTTCGCTCAACGCCTCAGAGCAAGCTTATGCTCAAGGAGCAACCGATTCTCACGCCACTCGATACCCCACAGGGCGGCGCCAAGTTGCTAAACCTCTGGCTATGAATCGAAAGCGCCTGCGCCTGGGTGATTTATCAGTAGGATTTGTCCACGCCCTGGCCAACGCGGTACGTGCCAGAGGCCACGATCCAACGACGCTGTTGCTCCGCTTCGGCATTGATGACTCGACGTTTGCAACACCAAATGCACGCCTGTCCATTCCCCGATACATGCGACTGGGACATGCTGCCATTCAACTTACCCAGGAGCCTGCTCTAGGACTGGATATCGGCCAGCAGAGCCTGCCTGTCCATCTGGGCCTTGCCGGCATAGCCAGCCTGCATGCACCAACACTGGGAGACGCCGCTCGTACGCTGCTGGATTATGAATTGTTGTACGGCAGCAATTACCGTGGACAGTCTCGCTTCACTCGCCAAGACAGCCATGCCTGGATGCATTTCTACTCCATCAGTCCTTACAACGATTACAACCGATTCGTGGTAGACCAAGTACTGTCTGGATGGATCGCAATGCTAGGAAACATCACAGGTAATCCTGTAAGGCCAACCAGGGTCCTGATCGAATATCCCCGCCCCTCCTGCACGGCATCTTACGACGAACGCTTTGGCTGCATGGTGGAGTTCGGTGCAGAAACCAATGCAATCATGCTTGATGCCAAGACGTTGGCCTTTCCAGGTCTTAGTTATTTTCCAGGCACCTGGAAAGCGCTTCTGGACATCTGCAGAACTGAGCTGCAGCAGATTACACGGCAACACAGTCTAACCGAGCGTATCGTATCTATACTCGGCCCTCTGCTAAAAAACGGAGAGCCTTCGCTTGAAGAAATTGCAAAGCGTCTACAGATGCCTGCCTGGACACTGCGACGAAAGCTGGCAGATGAGGGAACACGTTATCTGGATATTTTGAACGATACGCGTCGAGAGCTTGCTATAAGCTATATTCGCGATACAGATTTAAGCTTTGGAGAAGTGGCGTACGTGCTTGGCTTTGCCTCTGCCGCTGCGTTTCAGCGAGCGTTCAAGCGTTGGACACTCCTGACTCCAGGAGATTTCCGCAAAGCTATTCGCAAGGAAGGTTAAGCGTTTATGTTTGCAGTAGTGCTTGCTCACTAAACCTGACAGTTAACGAAGCAAGCTTTTGAGATAATCATCCAAATGGCATGTCATGCTTCGAGTTGCTCGGAGATGGCACAAGGATGTTAATGAGAGCAAAGATAAAATGGCGCAGCGGACGGGACTCGAACCCGCGACCCCCGGCGTGACAGGCCGGTATTCTAACCGACTGAACTACCGCTGCGCGTCGGTCGGGCTAACGCCCGGAAGAATCAAGAGGTCACCCTCTTGGATGGCGCGCATTTTGCGCATACCTCTTTGATCCGTCAAGATTTATTTATCATTTAATCCAAATAAATCATTTTCTTGGTCATTCCACCGTCAACGGTAAATTCCTGACCGGTAACAAATTCAGCTTCCTCTGATGCAAGCCAGGCTACCAGCGCTGCCACATCTTCTACGGTGCCTACCCTTCCTACCGGATGCTGCTCATGATCCAGCTCCGTCAACGGCTCAGCCTGTTGCTGAGAAAGATCCCGGGAATCAATCCAGCCAGGGCTGACAGCGTTCACACGAATATCTGGCCCAAGGCTCATGGCCAGCGCATGGGTAAGTGCAACAAGACCTCCTTTGCTGGCAGCATAGGCTTCGGTGGATATTTCTGACTGCTGCGCGCGCGTCGATGCCACATTGACGATGGAACCACGATTGGCACGAAGATAGGGAGCGGCATACTTGGCTGTCAGCATAGCGCCCGTCAGATTAACCGATAGCACCTGATTCCAGCGTGCCAATGTCAGTGTTTCCAACGGCTCGTTATGGGGGTCGGAGAGGCCGGCATTATTCACCAGAAGGTCAAATCGGCCAAACTGACCCACCACCTCGGCAATGACGGCCTCCACCTGACTTTCGTTCGCCACGTCCATTTCCATGAACCAGGCACGATCGCCAAGCGCTTCCACCACACGCGTCCCACGGCTACGGTCGATATCAGCCAGAACCACCTGCCATCCTTCGGTAATGAGCCAAGCCGAGACACCCAGCCCAATACCACGCGCCGCCCCTGTAACCAGCGCTACCTTGCTACCGGTCAACATTTGATATGCCTCATTCACAACGCTGCTATACCTCGAGCCAAATCGGTCTTGATGTCCTCAATGTCTTCCAGCCCAACGGCAATGCGAATCAAGCTGTCGCTGATGCCCGCATTGGCCCGCTCAGCCGGCGATAAACGACCATGAGACGTGGTAGCAGGATGAGCAATGGTCGTTTTGGTGTCGCCCAAATTAGTGGTTATGGAGATCATGCGCGTAGCATCAATGACACGCCATGCGGCCTCTTTGCCACCTGCCACCTCGAAGCTGACCACGGCACCAAAGCCGCTCTGCTGGCGCTTGGCGAGTTCATGCTGTGGATGACTTTCCAAGCCAGCGTAAAACACTCGCTCAACATCGGGCTGCGCTTCCAACCAGCGCGCCAGCTGCAGTGCTGACTGACTGTGCGCCTGCATGCGAATCTTCAGCGTTTCAAGTCCCTTGAGGAACAGCCATGCATTGAAAGGACTCAGCGTGGGGCCTGCTGTACGCAAAAAGCCCACCAGCTCCTTCATGTGCTCGGCACGTCCTGCGACCACACCACCCATGCTACGACCCTGTCCGTCGATATACTTGGTTGCTGAATGCACCACGATATCAGCGCCCAACGCCAACGGCTGCTGCAGTACGGGCGTACAGAAACAGTTATCGACCGCCAAAAGCGCACCCTGGGCATGGGCTACTTCAGCGAGCGCTGCGATGTCGACCAACTCGGCAAGCGGGTTAGAAGGTGACTCGACAAAGAAAAGCCTGGTGTTCGGCTTGCAGGCACCACGCCATGCCTCGATATCTGATAACGGCGGATAATCCACCTCAACACCAAAACGCTTGAGGTACTTCTCGAACAGGCTAATGGTGGAGCCAAACACGCTGCGCGAGACCAGCACGTGATCACCTGCACTGCACAGACTCATCACCAACGCCAGAATGGCCGACATACCGGAAGCGGTAGCTACCGCCTGCTCTGCCCCTTCAAGCGCTGCAATTCGCGTTTCAAAGGTCCGTACCGTAGGGTTGGTGTAACGCGAGTAAACGTTACCCGGTACTTCGCCAGCGAAACGTTTGGCCGCATCGGCTGCACTTCGGAAGACATAACTCGATGTCAAAAACAGCGCTTCACCATGCTCACCCTCAGGCGAGCGGTTGTAGCCTGCGCGAACGGCAAGGGTATCGAAACCTACACCGTCCAGGTCGCTATCAAGCCGCCCGGCGTCCCAGTCATGACTCATGCAAAAGCTCCTCAGTCGTTGTACAGGTCGATGATGGCATGCACCGCATGTGACGTGGTTTTAGCAGCATCATTACGGGCCTGCTCGATATTGAGCAGGTATGCCTCATCGACATCGCCTGTAATGTACTGGCCATCAAACACTGCGCAGTCGAAGTTTTCGATACTTGGATTGCCACCACGAACGGCATCGACCAGATCATTGAGATCCTGATAGATGAGCCAATCCGTACCGATCAGGCGCGCAACGTCTTCTGTAGAGCGACCGTGTGCGATCAGCTCATGGACGCTGGGCATATCGATACCATAGACATTGGGATACCGCACCGCAGGCGCCGCTGAACAGAAATATACATTCTTTGCGCCAGCTTCACGGGCCATCTGAATAATCTGCTTGCAGGTAGTACCCCGAACGATGGAGTCATCAACCAGCATGACATTCTTGCCTCGAAACTCCAGCTCAATGGCGTTCAGCTTCTGGCGAACCGACTTCTTACGCGCAGCCTGCCCCGGCATGATAAACGTGCGGCCGATATAGCGATTCTTGACGAAGCCTTCACGAAATTTGACGCCCAGGTGATTCGCCAGCTCCAGTGCTGCAGTGCGGCTTGTATCCGGAATGGGAATAACTACATCGATATCATGATCAGGGCGTTCCCGCTGAATCTTCTCAGCCAGTTTTTCACCCATGCGCAACCGCGCCTTGTACACAGAAATACCATCGATAATGGAGTCCGGACGAGCCAGGTAAACATGCTCGAAAATGCACGGCGCATATTTGGGATTTGCCGCGCACTGGCGCGTGAACAAGCGACCGTCTTCAGTAATGTAAACCGCCTCGCCAGGAGCCAGGTCACGAATGAGGGTGAACCCCAGGACATTCAGCGATACGCTTTCCGAGGCGATCATGTACTCGACGCCCTTTTCGGTATGACGCTGCCCAAACACGATTGGCCGAATGGCATGGGGGTCCCGGAAACCTACCATGCCATACCCGGTTATCATGGCGATAACGGCATACCCTCCCCGGCACCGCTCATGTACGCCAGAGACGGCAGCAAACACATCATCTTCAGTGGGTTGCAGCTTGTTACGCACTGCCAGCTCATGTGCAAAAACATTGAGCAGCACTTCCGAGTCGGAATTGGTGTTTACGTGACGCAAATCCGACTCATAGATCTCTTGAGAGAGCTGAGCCACATTGGTCAGGTTACCATTATGCGCCAGTGTAATACCGTAGGGTGAATTGACGTAAAACGGCTGGGCCTCAGCAGAGGATGAACTGCCGGCAGTGGGATAACGGACGTGGCCGATACCGATATTGCCAACTAGACGCTGCATATGTCGCTGTTGAAACACATCCCGAACCAGCCCGTTGTCCTTACGCAGATAGAGCTTTCCGTCCAGGCTGGTCACTATGCCAGCTGCATCCTGACCACGATGTTGTAGGACGGTGAGCGCGTCATACAACGCCTGGTTGACGTTTGATTTGCCCACAATGCCAACGATGCCACACATGTGACGGAACCCCACTGTTAAGACTAGTTCGATTGGATGCGTGAACGCATCGTTTACTTGGCAATACCACCCAGCTCATTAAGCGTGTGCGGCACGGCTGCCTGAGTCATCCAGTTCCCTGCAAACCCCAACATGAAGTTCTTGGACCAGTCAGCCACCAAAAGAAAATGGGGAAGCAATACGGATTGCTGCCACCAGGGATCCTGCTGTACTGGAGCCAGGCTCAGCAGCCCTACCAGTACCACGATCAACAAGCCGCCACGTGCGGCCCCGAAAGCCATTCCGAGAAAACGGTCAGTACCTGAAAGCCCGGTGACCCGAATCAGCTCTCCCAACAGGAAATTGACCAGAGCACCGACCATCAACGTAGCAATGAATAGCAGCGCGCATGCAGCAATGATACGCCCTGAAGGAATCTGGATATAGTCGTTGAAGTATTGAGACAGCGCACCGCCGAACAGCCATGCTACAGCACCTGCCACTATCCATGTCAGCAATGAAAGCGCTTCCTTTACAAAGCCACGCTTCAAGCTAATCAAACTGGAAACAGCGATAACGCCAATGATCGCCCAATCCGCCCAGGTGAAGCCCACGGTGAGACCCACAACTAAAAAAGGCCCTGCATATTAGCAGAGCCTTTCGATTTGGTTAACCGCGTTCCGGCTGGAAACGCACTACAAAGCCATTTACCTTTTGCTGACGGCTTAACTGGTCACGTAAGCGGTCTGCCTCCCCTCGGTCAACGACAGGACCTACAAACACGCGATTCATCCCATCCACACTGCGTACATATGCATTGTAACCCTGACTGCGCAGCGTGTTTTGCAGCTCATTTGCACGAGCCTTGTTAGACAGGCTGGCTAATTGCACGGACCAGCTTACAGGCAGATCGTTGTTGTCCAGCCGCTTCTCCAGCTGAGCGGCGGGCGCTGGCTGCGTAGACGGCGCCGCCGCTGGTGCAGCCTTGGCCTGGGGTGCCTGCGCTACAGCAGGTGCGCTGGCCTGAGAGGCAGGAGCAGTGGGTTGTGAAGATTGAGCAACTGGCGCATCAGCGTTGGAAATCTCCGGCACGGATGCAATTGGCGCACTGGGTAACGAAGCTGCATTTTCAGGCTTGTCCGGTATCACCTCTGGCGTTTCTACCGGCTTTACAGCTACTTCAGGCATTGCAGGGGCCTGGGGTCGAGGTGCCGGCTCTACAACCACCTGGCGGGTCTCATCCTGACGAGTAAAAAGCATTGGTATGAATACAATGGCCAGGGCAACCAGCACCAAGGCACCAACGATACGCTGCTTGAGCACTCGATCCATTTTTTATTCCCCTTGTGCTTGGCTATGCAACCAGCCTAGCGCCTCTGCCACGCTGTAGAAAGAACCCAATACGATGATTTCATCGTCTTCCGTAGCCATTTCAGCCGCTGCACTTAATGCATTTCTTATAGTGTCGTGACAATGCACGGCCTGCCCCTGATTGCGCAACGCAGCATGTAGCTCTTGCGCAGAACGGCTCCGAGGCGTTGGCAGCTCAGCCACAAACCATTCGCCGATCACTGCAAGCAGTGGTGTAATAACGCCGTGCAAATCCTTGTCAGAAAGCAGGCCAAATACAGCCAGGCGACGCCCACTGGGTTTGCGTACAGATAATCGCCGAGCCAAATACTCTGCTGCGTGGGGGTTATGCCCCACATCCAGAAGCAAGTGAATTTGCTTGTTATCGATACTTACCTGACGGCGATCCAGCCGCCCTACTACGGCTGTGTCCAAAAGAGCCTGGACTATCCTTTCAGGCACCCACTCGATATCTAGCAACGCATACGCCTGCAAAGCCAGCGCAGCGTTTTCCATAGGAAGATCAAGGAAAGGGATGCCGGGCAATGTCAACACCTCGCCATCAGCGGCTACGCCCTTCCAAAACCAACTATGGGACTCCATAAGAAGATCAAAGTCTTTACCCCGGCAAAACAGCGGAGCATTCAGACGCTCCGCCTGCTCCAGCAGTGGAACAGGCGGATCAAGGTCGCCACAGAGGGCAGGTTTTCCCGAACGAAAAATACCCGCCTTTTCAAACGCAACGCTTTCTCGCGTGTTACCGAGCCATTCGGCGTGATCCAACCCAATGCTGGTGACAAGTGCCAAGTCAGCGTCGACCAGATTAACTGCGTCCAGGCGACCGCCAAGCCCAACCTCGAGAATGACCGCATCGAGCTCCGCACGCGCGAACAGCCAGAAGGCAGCAAGCGTGCCCATTTCAAAATACGTTAGCGAGGTGTCTTGACGTGCCGCCTCAACGGCAGCAAATGCCTCACATAACGTCTGATCGTCTACGTCCTGCCCATCAATGGAGACACGCTCGTTATAGCGCAACAGATGCGGCGAACTGTAAACCCCGACACGCAACCCCGAGGCACGTAACAGTCGAGCCAGGAACGCACATGTCGATCCCTTGCCGTTTGTTCCTGTAACCGTAACGACTCGAGGCGCCAGACGCCCCAGCGCAAGTGCCTGAGCCACCTTGCGCGAGCGGTCCAACCCCATGTCAATGGCAGTGGGATGCAGTTGTTCGAGGTAACTCAGCCAATCGGCCAGGGACTTGTTGTTCATCAGGCCGCCGGGCTAGGAACGTTCTGCAGGGTAGCCAGCAACTTGGAGAGACGACTACGCAGCTCAGCGCGCGGCACAATGATATCCACCGCACCATGCTCAAGCAGGAACTCACTGCGCTGGAAACCTTCCGGAAGCTTTTCACGCACAGTCTGTTCAATGACGCGAGGGCCTGCAAATCCGATAAGTGCCTTGGGCTCAGCAACAATCACATCACCCAACATGGCAAGACTTGCCGAAACACCGCCATATACAGGGTCTGTCAAGACGGAGATAAAAGGAATCCCCTCTTCACGCAAGCGCGCCAATACTGCAGATGTCTTGCCCATCTGCATCAGCGATATCAGCGCTTCCTGCATACGAGCCCCACCCGACGCCGAAAAACAGACCAGCGGACAACGCTGTTCCAGAGCCACATTGGCGGCGCGTACAAAGCGCTCACCCACGACCGCGCCCATGGAACCGCCCATGAACGAAAACTCAAATGCGCAGGCCGCCACCGGCATACCCATCAGCGAGCCCTTCATGGCAATCAGGGCATCTTTTTCACCAGTCTCCTTTTGAGCGGCCGTCAGACGATCCTTATATTTCTTACTGTCGCGAAATTTCAGGCGATCAACAGGCTCCAGCTCAGCGCCAAGCTCCTCGCGCCCGTCCGCATCCAAAAAGATGTCCAGACGACGACGAGCATTGATGCGCATGTGATGACCACACTTCATGCAGACATCCAGATTCTTTTCCAGCTCCGGGCGGTAAAGCACCGACTCGCAAGAAGGACACTTGTGCCAAAGCCCTTCAGGTACAGAACTGCGTTTCACTTCGGAACGCATGATCGAAGGAATCAGTTTATCTACCAGCCAATTGCTCATGCATTACTCTCCACTTGCATGGGCTCGCATGTATCAAGTCCTGAGCTCGACACACAATCCCTGAGCGAATTATGAATTGATGGTGAACGGAGATTGAACAGCATGTCCAACTCAACGCCACCAGGCTCCACCCTAACGGGCTAGCCCAACCTAAACTCTGCTAGTAATTATCAAGCAGAAAAATCATTGATGACCCGAAACGGTTCGGGCCCGACTTAGCCTGTTGACGGTCTTAATTCAATTGCCGTCACATGGCCTCAGTTGATCCTTTTAATCCTAACCACGCCGTACGGCATCAACGAATGCACGAACCTTTTCGTGATCCTTTATACCCTTGGTTGACTCTACCCCGCCGCTGACATCAACAGCGTAAGGACGCACTCTGGCAATGGCATCGGCTACATTTTCAATCCCAAGCCCACCTGCCAGCACGATAGGCTTGGATAATCCCTGCGGTATTTGCGCCCAGTCAAATGCCTGCCCTGTTCCACCGGGAACACCTTGAACATAGGTATCTAGCAAGATGGCATTTGCACTGGCGTATTCCTGACAACGAGCAGCAATGTCTTCACCCGGCTTCATACGCAGCGCTTTCATGTAGGGCCGACGATACCGCGCACAATCGGCTGCCGTCTCCTCACCATGAAACTGCAACAGATCAAGCGGCAAGGCATCCAGTGTTTCGTCAATCTCACAGCGGGACGCATCGACGAAAAGCCCTACCGTTGTCACGAATGGAGGCAAAGCAGAAATGATGCGCTTGGCCTGGGGGATCGATACGGAACGAGGGCTTTTCCTATAAAAGACGAGCCCGATAGCATCGGCGCCAGCATGAGCGGCGGCCAATGCATCCTCGACGCATGTGATTCCACAGATTTTCACACGGACCGCTGACACGTCTTTTTACCCGGACTGAAAAATCAGACGATGGTATCAGAAGGCGGAGGCTTAGTCAGTTCGCCATATCAGGGAGAGCCGACAGGAAATGCGGCCCCAGGTAGCGCTCAGGCAAATCAAACTCTTCAGGGTATTCGACCCTGACCAGATAAAGCCCATAGGGATGCGCCGTCACGCCTCCCGCTTTACGATCGCAGGCGTCCAGCACTTGGGCAGCCCACTCGACAGGCCGCTCGCCTGCACCGATCGTCATCAATACGCCTGCTATGTTCCGCACCATATGGTGCAAGAAAGCATTGGCCCTGATATCGAGCACAATAAAGCAGCCGAACACCTGCACATGCAGATGATGAACAGTCTTGATGGGAGATTTGGCCTGGCACTGTTGCGCACGGAACGATGTAAAATCATGCGTCCCAACCAAAAGGGCCGCAGCACTTCGCATTCGCTCAACATCTAGCGGACGGTGATTCCAGGTAACTTGCTCGGCCAGATGAGCAGGTCGAATAGGATCGTTGTAAATCACGTAGCGGTATCGACGCGCGACGGCTGAAAAACGCGCATTAAAATGATGAGGCATGGGCTTAGCCCACGCTACGCTAATATCTTTAGGCAGGTTGGCATTTGCCCCTAGCACCCAGGCATGAAGCGGACGGTCAATCGCCGTATCAAAATGTACGACCTGACCGCTGGCATGCACAGCCGCATCGGTACGACCCGCACAGGAAACCGTCACAGGCTGAGCTGCCACCCGGCTCAATGCTTTCTCAAGGGCTTCCTGCACGGATATCACACCAGCCTGCTGCCTTTGCCAGCCGCGGTAGCGAGCCCCCATGTACTCTACACCAAGGGCTATTCTTGAAACGCCAACGGCAGCCTCCTCGGCTGCCGCTGTGTTAACACTTTCAGTCATATTCAACTCAATTGGGCCAACATCTCGCGAGCCTCATTACGCTGGGCATCACTACCTTCGGCCAGAATCTCATCAAGGATATCTCTAGCCCCATCCGCGTCGCCCATATCGATATAGGCTCGAGCCAGATCAAGCTTGGTTGCCGTCTCATCTTCACCCGAAAGGAAGTCGAAATCGTCATCAAGACCTGAACCACTCTCTGCAGAAAAACCGCCGAAGTCAGTACTGGCTTCGTCTTTGCGCTTCTCAGCTACAGTCTCTTCCCTCAGATCAGGACTGCTCTGCTCCAGGTCAGCATTGGCGCGCTGAAGCTCAGCTTCGAAGCTGTGTGCTTGTGGGTCAGCCGCTTCAGGCGTTTCACGCTCAGCAATAGGCTCTGGCTCTGCTCCTGGCTCGTCAATGGAAAGATCGAAGTCATCCGACAGATCATTCACGTCCGAAGGCTTCGTTTCATTATCTGGCAGATCGAGACTGAAGTCATCCTCAGGAGCATGAACCGCAGGCTCGCTAAAGGCCATCGGCTCAGCGTTGCGATCCGACTCGTCCAGATCCAGAGAGAACTCGTCATTTAACGCCGTATGCTCGGGTGCTACCGGACGCTCCGAATCACTCGACAGATCGAAGTCAAAGTCAAAATCGTCATCCTTGGCAGTCTGAGCAGTGGTTTCTTCTGCGGTAAAATCGAATGTATTCGTATCTTCGCGCACCACCGCTGGCTCTTCAGTGTCATCCAGCTTGAAGTCATCGAAATTCAGATCGAAATCGTCATCGAGCTTCTCAGTAGTCTCGGGCTCATCAAGGCGATGCTCCTCGGACTCACTGACCTCGTGCGCAGCAGCCAGCGCTGCCGCACCCAAGACTGTTGCAGCCGCCGCGGCAGCCATGGCAGGGTAACGGGACTTGAGCTGCTCGACTTCCGGCTGGGATCCACCAATTTCACGCAACTCATTTTCCTGGCGAATGAAGCCCTCACGGTCGCCCATCTCGGCATACACTTCCATGAGTTTCAAACGCAAGTCAGCGCGATGCGGCTCCTCATCACTGGCTTTCTGCAGAACATCAGCAGCCTGATTGAAGCGCCCATAGGCCATATAGATATCAGCCTGACCTAGCGCGTCAGACGGCTGCTTGGCATCGGTGTTCTGATTATCCAGATTGCTTTCGGACAGGTCACTTATATCCAAGCCGTCCAGACTGCTTTCATGAATATCGGGATCGACACGATAGGCACCAATGGACTGCTCCTCTTCCAAGGCGGCCTCACGCTCGGCTTCACGCATGGCGTTGCGGCGAGAGATGACCATCAGAAGAACCAGCAGCGCCAACAGCGCACTGCCACCAATTACACCCAACCAGAGGGTGTTTCCAAATATCTGATCAAGGAAACTGGCGGGCTCTTCGGCAACAGGTTCAACAGGCTGAGCCGGAGCTGCAGTGGCGGGCATGGCAGGCGTAGTAGCCGAAGGCGCCGCGGGTGTTTCGGCCGGCACTTCTGGAGCACTGGCCGAATCGGGTGCAGTATCCTCTGGCGTAGCGGGAGGCGCTGCTTCAGCCTGTTCAGGCGCGCTTTGATCAGCCGTAGGTTGAGCAGGCTCACCCTCTGGCGTTGTGGCCGGCGGAGTGATTACCGGAGCCGACGCCTCAGGGGATTCTGGAGCAACACCCTGATTGGCAGCCGAAGCCTGCAGCTGAGCTAGCTGGGCATCCTTGAGTTGCATCAGCTTTTGCAACTTGTCCAGCTGACTTTGCAAATCGCTCATGCGACTCTTGAGTTCTTCGTTTTCGCGACGAGTCGAATCCAGACTTTCTTGCGTCACGGCCAGCTTGTCTGCCAGCGCCTGGTTATTACCGCTATTTCCCTGGTCGCTACCAGAGGCTGATTTGCCCTGCTGACCGGAAAGCAGGCGCAGATTGTCCTGCTGCTCGGCCGCCCCCGGTGCACTCTCCGGGCCTTGCCTGTTGGTAGCATCAAGTTGTCGAGGCGAACCTGGCACGTTGGCGGCATCAGCGGCCTGCAGACCACCACGCCAGGCTCGGTTCTGAGCAGCCACTTCTTCCAATGCTTGGCGCTGGGAACGCACTCTGATCTGCTCATCATTGGGGAGACGAAGAACCTGCCCACTCTTCATCAAATTGATGTTATTGCTCAAAAACGCACTAGGGTTACGATCCTGGATAGCCAGCATCATCTGGTGTACAGAGACGTTGTCGTTGGGACGAGTACGGTCTGCCACTTCCCACAGGGTATCTTTCGGGCTGGTCGTGTACTCACCATTCATGGTGACAGGCACACCCGCTGCACCTGAAGGTACCGGGGTTGCCGCTGGACGCGCAGGTCTTGATGGTGCAGGCGCCGTAACAGGCGCTACGGGTGCTGCCGCCGTTTGAGGCGTGTAAAGCGGTGGGTCCAGTAGAACGGTGTACTCGCGAAGCACGCGACCGCTTGGCCAGCTCACTTCCAGCAGGAAGTTCAAGTAGGGCTCACGTACCGGCTTGGATGACGTAATACGAATAACACTACGCCCGTCCGCTCGGACTTCAGGCGTAAATTTAAGATCGGTCAGAAAATAGTTTCTATCGACGCCGGCTTTACTGAAGTCTTCAGGGGAAGCCAGAACGGGGCGCAATTCTTCTGCTGAAAGGTCGCGAACATCCTTGAGGTCAATGACCGCATTGAATGGCTGATTCAGTGATGAATTCAGATGAATATCACCGAGGCCAAGGCCATACGTCGCTCCTGACGCAAAGGCGGATGCCGCCGCGATTGCTAGCACTAATTTTCGAACCCGAACCATAGCTTTCCCTTATGATTTCTGTCGGCAGCAGATTTGCTTACCTAGGTACCGTTCAAGATGACCGGCCAGTTTGAACGGTACGCCTAGCCAATTATTTACTGATAAGTCTGCCCTAACTTAAATCAGTATCTTTTACAGATAATGTTTTATCAATAATTCAGCCGTTTGCACGGCATTAAGCGCAGCCGCCTTTCGAACATTATCTGAAACGATCCACATTTCAATCAGATGTGGATCTTCAGGATTATGTCTGACGCGCCCAATCAATATTTCATCACGTCCGATCGCATCATCCACGACCGTTGGATATTCTTCTGCATCAAACAATTCCAAGCCTTCATGCTTAGAATAGGCCAAATTCAGATCTTTTATAGCCAAAATATCACGTGTTTTAACGGTTACCGAAAGACTATCGCCAAAGAACACTGGCACTTGAATACAACTGACCGCCAATGTTCCGAGACTGTCGCCCAACACTTCTTTACACTCGCCCATGACTCTATGCTCAATTGCAGTATAGCCATCTGACTGTGGTTCACCGGTCTGTGCTAGCACATTGAATGCCAACTGCTTGCCAAATACCTTTGGTTCCAGTGGACGCGCATTTAGCAGCTCGGTTGTTTGCCGCGCCAACTCTCGAACACCGGCCCTACCCCGACTAGAGGCAGCGAGACAAGCGGTAACAGTTGCCTGCTCAATAGCACTTTGATGGCAAATGGGAGCCAGTGTACTAATGAGTACTGCGGCAGGTGCACTCGGCACTGACAGCAGACAAGGCCCTTGCTGCTGGCCAATGAGTTCGCTGCTGACGTCCGGCATCACACGCGGCGAACGTAAGCTATCCAAAGAGCCAGTCAGGTCAATAACCGAACATCCCGCCTCGAACGCTTTTTCTGCCAACGTCCCGGCCGATACCGTATCAGCTGCCATAAAGGCCAGTTGAGCCTTGCCAAAATCAAAGTCATCAGCTGCCGTTATGCGCAGGTTTCTGCCGCGAAAGGCAATAGACTGACCAACAGAGTCAGCTGACGCTACCAAATAAAGGTGGACGAGCGGGAAATCACGCTCCTCCAGCAATGTCACGATAGCTTCGCCAACGTTGCCTGTTGCACCAACGACAACGACCGAAAGGGATGTGTTCATGTGCAGGGGCCCAGAATGAAAAAAGGCGGCACTGTAGCGGCCGCCTTTAAGACTTTCAATTGCCGTGAATCATGGAGAAGCATGATCTCAACGGAATGAGGAGTAATACATCAACGCTCAAGCAAAATACGCAGCATACGGCGCAGCGGCTCAGCCGCTCCCCATAGCAACTGATCGCCGACAGTGAATGCGCCCAGGTATTGGGAACCCATGTTCAGCTTACGCAGACGACCTACCGGCACGTTAAGCGTGCCTGTTACCGCAGCAGGGGTCAGCTCACGCATGCTGACTTCACGGTGGTTCGGCACCAGCTTGACCCATGGATTGTGCTGACTGATCAAACCTTCGATATCGGAAATCGGCACGTCCTTGTTAAGTTTGAGGGTCAATGCCTGGCTGTGGCAACGCATGGCGCCCACGCGGACACAGATACCATCGACAGGAATCGGGTTTTTGAAGCGGGCCAAGATCTTGTTCGTCTCCGCTTGCGCCTTCCATTCCTCTCGGCTCTGTCCATTAGGCAGCTCCTTGTCGATCCAGGGAATAAGGCTCCCTGCAAGCGGCACACCGAACTGCTCTACCGGGAAAGACTCGCCCCGTAGCGTTTCGGCCACCTTACGATCAATATCCAGAATCGCACTGGCAGGATCTGCCAGATCGTCAGCAACGCTTGCATGCGTCGCACCCATTTGGCGAATCAGCTCACGCATGTTTTGAGCACCGGCACCTGACGCTGCCTGATAGGTCATTGCGCTCATCCACTCAACCAGGCCAGCCTCGAACAGCCCGCCCAGAGACATCAACATCAGGCTAACGGTGCAATTGCCACCGATGTAGTTCTTGGTGCCCTCGTTAAGCGCCTGGTCGATCACTCGACGGTTTACGGGATCCAGAACGATCACGGCATCGTCATGCATACGCAAGGTAGACGCAGCGTCAATCCAGTAACCGTTCCAACCGGCTTCCCGCAGCTTCGGGAAAACTTCGCTGGTGTAATCGCCGCCCTGGCACGTGATGATGACGTCCAGGCCCTTGAGTTCGTCAATGCTGTAGGCATCTTTCAGCGGAGCGATATCTTTTCCAATGGAAGGACCTTCGCCCCCTACATTGGAGGTGGTAAAGAACACCGGCTCGATCAAGTCGAAATCACGTTCATCCAGCATACGCTGCATGAGCACGGATCCCACCATACCGCGCCATCCGATTAAACCTACACGCTTCATTGCTACTGCACCTTTTTTGGAAGTGGCGGCCGGAAGCGCTCCGGCCGGCCGTACAGATTACTCACTTGCGAGCGCCGCGACTACTGCCTCGCCCATTTCGCGAGTACCTACTTTTTGACAGCCCGCTGACCATATATCGCCTGTACGCAAGTTCTGGTCCAGAACACGGCTTACCGCCTGCTCAATCGCCTCAGCGGCCTTTGATTGGTTGAAGCTGTAGCGGAGCATCATGGAAACGGAAAGAATCGTAGCCAACGGGTTGGCAATGCCCTGTCCGGCGATATCCGGCGCCGAACCATGACAGGGCTCGTACATGCCTTTGTTGTTGGCATCCAGCGAAGCGGAAGGCAGCATACCAATCGAACCGGTCAGCATTGAGGCCTCATCCGACAGAATGTCGCCAAACATGTTGTCCGTCACCATCACGTCGAACTGCTTGGGCGCGCGCACCAATTGCATGGCCGCATTATCGACATACATATGACTCAGCTCGACATCCGGATAATCCTTGGCGACCTCTTCCACAACCTCTCGCCATAGCTGACTGGACTCCATGACGTTAGCCTTGTCTACCGAGCAGAGTTTCCTGCCGCGGACACGAGCCATTTCAAAACCGACACGTGCGATCCGGCGAATTTCGCTTTCGCTGTAGGGAAGCGTATTAAAACCCTCACGCTCACCGTTATCGAGCGTGCGGATACCGCGAGGGCCACCAAAGTAGATCCCGCCGGTCAGCTCGCGCACGATCAGGATGTCCAGACCTGACACCACTTCTGGCTTGAGGGTAGAGGCCTCCGCCAATTGCGGATAGAGAATGGCCGGACGCAGATTGGCAAACAGACCTAGCGCAGAACGAATCTTGAGCAAACCCTTTTCAGGACGAATCGCACGATCAAGCTTGTCCCACTTGGGACCACCCACAGCACCCAGCAGAACAGCATCTGCTGCCTGAGCCTTTTCAAGCGTCTCATCAGCCAACGGAACGCCATGCCTGTCGATGGCTGCACCGCCGATCACATCTTCGATCAGCTCGAAATCCAATGCGAACATGTCGTTGACGCGATTCAGAACCTTAACAGCCTCAGCCATGATTTCAGGGCCAATGCCATCGCCTGGCAGAATGAGGATCTGTTTGCTCATTGTTATCTCACTTATCCATGGAAAAGTAGAGGTGGTGCAAGGGCACCACCCAGATCATATAGGCTGGGCCCAAAGTACCATCACATCGACGGTAAAGGAGCCGTCCTTGTCAATTTCGAAATAATGACGGACTTCCTGGCCAATCCGGCCCTGCACTGTGCGTATGGCCTGACGCATGGGCTCAGGCGTATTCATCCGCTCAGCCCACTCCAGGAAGTTCAAGCGCAGCCGCTGGCGAACACAGCGGGTTACTCCCAGACGAGCAACACCCAGCATCTGGAGCCACTCAGCCATGGAGTAGTCTCTGACGTGACTGTTATCACGCAGGATTTCTACGGTCTGAAGATAGGTATCAAGACGGGGGTTGGCAGGCGAGATAACATCTACAAACGCAGCCTGACCATTGAAACGCAGCACACGCCGCACCTCGCTCAGAGCTGAGCCGATGTCACGCCAATGATGCGCGGAATACCGACTAAGAACGAAATCAAAGCTGGCATCCCCAAACGGCAGACGCTCAGCCATCCCGGGTTGCACACTGATATTGTCGATGCCGCGCTCATTGGCCGTACGCTTGACGATGGCCAGCATCTCTTCTGACAGATCCAATGCCACCACCGAGCCCGCCACAGGCGCAATGTTGTAGCTGACATGGCCGGCCCCACACCCGAGATCCAGAACCTTTGCCTGCTCGCGTTTGGCTACCTGTTCCCGCATCTCCTGCAGTTCAGAGCCTTGAGCATGGACGTTACTCCCCAGGTACGACTCAGCCATCGTACCGAATTGGGATTGGACAATTTGTTCGTGATCATCAGCCATGTTGCCTACCTCATGCGTTTTGAAACAACCAGGGATTGGCCTGTTGGTATGTCTTTTCGAATGCCCTGACGGCATCCGCATCCTGCAGGGTCAGACCAATGTCATCCAACCCATTAAGCAAACAGTGCTTGCGGAACGCGTCGATTTCGAAGGGAATGGCTTTGCCATCAGGACGTTTCACAACCTGCGAGGCCAAATCGATTTCAAGGGTATACCCTTCTGTCGACTCAACCTGAGCAAAGAGTTCACTCACTTCCTGTTCTGGCAGGACGATTGGTAATAAACCGTTCTTGAAACTGTTGTTGAAAAAGATGTCAGCAAAACTCGGAGCAATCACAGCGCGAAAGCCGTATCCATCCAACGCCCAGGGCGCGTGTTCACGAGACGATCCACACCCGAAATTCTCCTGTGCCAGAAGGATGCTGGCACCCTGGTAACGGGACTGATTAAGCACGAAATCCGGATTGAGTGGACGCTGGCTATTGTCCTGCCCAGGTTGCCCTACATCCAGATAACGCCACTCATCAAACAGGTTGGGGCCAAAGCCGGTCCGCTTGATAGATTTCAGAAACTGCTTAGGGATGATCTGATCCGTATCGACATTGGCGCGATCCAGTGGAGCAACCAAGCCAGTATGCTGAGTAAATGCCTGCATGAGATGCTCCTTAAACGCGGCCGAATTCACGAACGTCAACGAAATGCCCTGCAATCGCTGCCGCAGCGGCCATGGCGGGACTTACCAGATGCGTACGACCACCGGCACCCTGACGCCCTTCGAAGTTGCGGTTGGATGTGGATGCGCAGTGCTCACCGCTTTCAAGGCGATCCGCGTTCATTGCCAGGCACATTGAGCAGCCCGGCTCACGCCATTCGAAACCTGCGTCGATAAAGACCTTATCCAGACCTTCTTTTTCAGCCTGAGCCTTTACCAGGCCAGACCCAGGCACCACCAGCGCCTGCTTGATGGAACTTGCCACCTTGCGGCCTTTGGCGACAGCCGCCGCGGCGCGAAGGTCTTCAATGCGAGAGTTGGTACAGGAGCCAATGAACACTCGATCCAGACGGATATCAGTAATAGGCTGACTGGCCTGCAATCCCATGTATTTCAATGCGCGCTCAATAGAGCCACGCTTCACGGCGTCTCGCTCCTGGGCCGGATCAGGAACGGCTTGGTCTACCGCAACCACCATTTCAGGGGAAGTCCCCCAGCTAACCTGAGGCTTGATCTTGGTCGCGTCCAACTCGATGACGGTATCAAAGACAGCGTCTTCATCAGAGACCAGCCCGCGCCATACTGCTACGGCTTGCTCCCAATACTCGGGCGCAGGGGCAAAAGGGCGTCCTTTTACGTAATCGATTGTGGTCTGATCGACCGCCACCATGCCTACGCGTGCGCCCGCCTCAATTGACATGTTGCAGATTGTCATTCGGCCTTCCATCGACAAGGCGCGAATGGCACTGCCCGCAAACTCGATAGCGTGCCCATTACCTCCCGCCGTACCGATCTTGCCGATCACAGCCAGAATGATGTCTTTGGCGGTTACGCCGAAAGGTAATTCACCCTCGACGCGTACCAACATGTTTTTCATTTTCTTCGCGACCAGGCACTGGGTCGCAAGCACGTGCTCAACCTCGGACGTCCCGATACCATGAGCCAAGGCCCCAAGCGCACCATTGGTGGACGTATGGGAGTCACCACATACCACGGTCATGCCAGGCAGGATAGCGCCCTGCTCTGGGCCTATGACATGCACAATGCCCTGGCGCACGTCATTCATCTTGAATTGAGTAATACCGAAGTCATCGCAGTTTTCGTCGAGCGTACGAACCTGAATGCGAGACGTCTCATCCTTGATGGAAGCAATACCTTCCTTACGATCCGGCGTGGTTGGCACGTTGTGGTCTGGCGTTGCCAGATTGGCGCCTAGACGCCAAGGCTTGCGCCCAGCCAACCGCAGGCCTTCGAATGCCTGAGGTGAGGTCACCTCATGAATGATATGACGATCAATGTATAGCAGTGCCGAACCATCATCGCGCTGCTTGACCAAGTGCATATCCCAGAGCTTGTCGTAAAGGGTCTTGCCAGCCATCACTAACGTCCTCATCGGCGTGTTTCTATGCCCTTAGGGCTTGTAAGGTGATCCTAACGCTTGATGCTCTCATAAAACAAATTCATAATTTTCATGATCTGCATAACCATTAGGAATCCATCTTTTGGATCTGAATAACCTCAATGCGTTTATAGCAGTTGCTGAGAGTGGAAGTTTTTCCGAGGCAGGCGAACGGCTGCATTTGACACAACCTGCCGTCAGCAAACGAATTGCCAGTCTTGAACAGCAACTGGAAACGCGTCTCTTCGATCGTATTGGGCGAGAAATCAGCCTGACCGAATCAGGCCGAGCGCTTTTGCCCAGGGCCTACCAAGTAAAAGACGCCTTGGCTGACACGCGAAGAGCACTGGCCAATCTCAATGGAGAGATTGCTGGCAAACTGATTTTAGCCACTAGTCATCACATCGGATTACATCGGCTACCGCCGGTACTCAGGACCTTTACACGCCTATACCCAAAAGTTTCTCTGGATATTCGTTTTCTTGACTCAGAAGCGGCATATGAGGAAGTGCTACAGGGGCGTGTGGAACTTGGCATTATCACCTTGGCGCCAGAAGCATCGCCGCTTATCCAGGCCTCACCTGTCTGGGATGACCCCCTCGATTTTGTCGCAGCGCCTGAGCACCCCCTGGCCATGTCAGAGCAAATCAGTCTGGCTGACGTTGCTGCGCACCCCGCCGTTTTCCCAGGCGGAAATACCTTTACCCATCACATCGTGCGGGGCTTATTTGAGGCGCAGCAGCTCACCCCTAACATTGCAATGAGCACAAATTATCTGGAGACCATTAAAATGATGGTCTCCATCGGCATTGCCTGGAGTGTCCTGCCGCGAACAATGCTTGATGACCAAGTCGTGAGACTTCCCTTGCCGGGAATACACCTCAAACGTCGCCTGGGCTATATCGTTCACACAGAACGAACGCATTCCAATGCAGCCAAGGCCTTTATGAAGCTATTGAACGATTTGCATGTATAAATAAAAAAGGGGCCGCACATGGCGCCCCCTTTTCTACTGTTTGATGGCCGCTGTACTTAGGCACTCTGACCTTCCAGTGCAGGCTTTTCATCGGCACTCAACTGACCGTTGATGGCGATGCGTTTGGGCTTGGCCTCTTCCGGTACTTCACGTACCAGATCGATGTTGAGCAGGCCATTCTTCAAGCTCGCACCTTTCACCTCGATATGATCAGCCAGGCGGAAGGACAGCTTGAAGGCACGCTGGGCGATGCCCTGGTGCAAATAGGTCACGCTGTCGGCGCTCTTCTCACGACGGCCGCTCTTCACGGTCAACACGCCCCGCTCCACTTCGAGCTCAAGGTCGTCTTCGGCAAGGCCGGCAGCCGCAATCACGATGCGATAGCGATCGTCGCCGTGCTTTTCCACGTTATAGGGTGGGTAAGAGCTACCCGACTCGTTGCGCAGCGCGGATTCGAACAGGTCATTGAAGCGGTCAAATCCAACGGAATGGCGGAACAAGGGAGCAAGAGAGAATGCAGTGTTCATATAGGGAATCTCCTGAGTCATCAGCAAGTTTCAACGCAAGGCCCGACTTCGGCGCCCTGCAGGATTCCATATAGGAACCCGCTCGCTTTTTTCAAGTGGTACGCCCGATGAACGGTAACTGAACTGGACTATGCAACCGAAGGAATTGAGGGCTGCAAGCCAAGCAGCGTATCGATCCGCTCGCATTCTGTCTCACGGCGTATTTCGCCAAACAACGTCAGCGCCTCCTCATAATTACGAGAAAGCATACCCAACCACTGCTTGAAACGTCCCGGCGCATAGCGTGGCGCCATCTTCTGGCGCGCTTTGAGCCAGAAAATCTGTAGCAGCGCGAACAGCTCTTCCCACTGCATAGGCTCAACATGCTCACCCTTGACGCTGGCCGCTATCTGTCGCGCCAGGTCAGGCCGGGAAACCAATCCACGCCCCAACATAACTTCCGCGATACCGCACACCTCACGGCACCGCCAGTAATCCTCCAGCGTCCAGATCTCGCCGTTAGCCAGTACAGGAACGTCGACGACTTCCGCAACCCTGGCAATCCACTCCCAGTGAGCTGGCGGTTTATAGCCATCTTTTTTGGTACGGGCATGCACAACCAACTGTTGCGCCCCGCCAGAAACCAACGCTTGAGCGCACTCCAGCGCGCCTTCAGGGCTGTCATAGCCCAACCGCATCTTGGCTGTCACCGGGATAGACGAGGGCACGGCACGACGAACATGCGAGACAATCGAGTGCAACAGCTCTGGCTCGTTAAGGAGGATGGCACCGCCCTTGGAGTTGTTAACAGTCTTGGCAGGACAACCAAAATTCAGATCAATGACCGGAGCACCCAGCGTACAGGCGTACGCCGCATTCTCTGCCAGGCAGACAGGGTCCGACCCTAGGAACTGGACTCGCATGGGTACTCCCGCTCGCGTCATCGAGCCGCTTGCTAACTCCGGAGCGTATTTTTCATACGTTGCTAGAGGCAATAGCCGGTTGGTAATGCGAATAAACTCCGTGACACACCAGTCGATGCCACCCACCTGCGTCAGCAGGTCGCGCAGAATCTCATCAACCAGCCCCTCCATGGGCGCCAAAGCGATTTGCATGTAGACCTCTGGAACACTTAAAGCGAATCAGGCAGCGCCTGACCGTAACCCTGAATGAAAGCCTCAGGCATACGCCGCGGCTTACCTGAAGAGAGCTCTATACATACGAAAGTCGTGACTGCACGCAGCAAGGTCATACCATCGGACGGGCGCATCAGTTGAAAACGACGTGTCATACGTAGCCGCCTGTCCCAATCAGTCAGCCATGTTCCCAGCAGCAACTGATCACCTTCGAAAGCACTTGCGAGATAGTCGATCTCGTGCCGAACTACCGCCATGGCGCGGTCCAACCGGTGAAACTCGTCAACACCAAGTCCTAAGCTACTTGAATGCTGCCAAGCACACTGTTCTAGCCAGGCGACGTAAACAGCATTATTGGCATGCCCAAGCGCATCGATGTCAGTCATTGATACCTGCAACGATATGACGAACGGATTTTCAAGTTCCCAGTTCATATAGCCTCGCCGGAACATGTCTGCGTAAGTTTTTTCAGGGCACAAAAACAAAGGGCTTGCATTTCTGCAAGCCCTTTGGGGTATGGCGCGCTCGAGAGGATTCGAACCTCTGACCGCTCGGTTCGTAGCCGAGTACTCTATCCAGCTGAGCTACGAGCGCGCAACTTGGTGCTTTTATTCCAGACCACCACTGGTAAAACCGGGTGCTTGTTAAACACCCTTCAAAATGGCGCGCTCGAGAGGATTCGAACCTCTGACCGCTCGGTTCGTAGCCGAGTACTCTATCCAGCTGAGCTACGAGCGCGCTGAGGGTGCACATTATAGGCTCATATCTTTTTGAGTCAAGCGAATTTCTTAATAGAATCAGAGGGATAGAACTCTGAATCGCTTTTCCCGGAGCCTGTAACGTAAATGGCGGTGAGGGAGGGATTCGAACCCTCGACACCCTTTTGAGGTGTACTCCCTTAGCAGGGGAGCGCCTTCGGCCTCTCGGCCACCTCACCGCGACGGGGCGTAATATACGCGATTTTTTCCCGTATGCAAGCAAAAAGTTAAATAAAAATCAGATGTTAGGTTCTTGGTCCTTTTCCTTTTGAATTCGCTGGTAGATTTCCTCACGGTGAACCGCCACTTCTTTAGGAGCATTCACCCCAATGCGCACCTGATTTCCCTTAACGCCCAAGACCGTTACGGTCACTTCATCACCTACCATAAGGGTTTCTCCAACCCGTCGAGTTAGAATAAGCATTCCTTTTCTCCTTTCGTTCAGGACCACAGTCTGCAAAAAAATCAGGATCAATTCCGGGAACCCGCGATCCTTACTGATCTATTGACCAATACCGCCAGAAAGAAAGTTCCGGCGGCATGATCAAATCGATGGAAGGCATCCAAAAACGCCCTCCAGAGAGATTGGCTATTCGCTTACCCGAGCAGGCGCATCGAGTTCGAAAGCCGTGTGAAGGGCACGCACAGCCAATTCCAGGTATTTCTCTTCGATAACGACCGACACCTTGATCTCAGACGTCGAAATCATTTGTATATTGATACTTTCTTTAGCCAGCGCTTCGAACATTTGACTCGCTACCCCGGCATGAGAACGCATACCCACCCCAACGATTGATACCTTGGCGATCTTGGTATCACCGGTTGCCTCACGTGCGCCGATGGTCGCTGCCGTCTGCTTTAGGATTTCAAGCGCATTCTGGTAGTCGTTACGGTGTACCGTAAACGTGAAGTCCGTGGTGTTATCGTGCGAAACATTCTGCACGATCATGTCGACCTCAATATTGGCCGCACTGATGGGACCCAGGATCTTGAATGCAACGCCCGGGGTGTCTGGAACACCGCGGATGGTCAGCTTGGCTTCGTCACGATTAAAGGCGATGCCGGAGATGATCGGCTGTTCCATGGATTCCTCGTCATCAAGAGTAATTAGGGTGCCTGGACCCTCTTTAAAACTATGAAGTACGCGCAGAGGCACGTTGTATTTGCCTGCAAACTCAACCGAGCGAATCTGCAGAACCTTCGAGCCGAGACTGGCCATTTCCAGCATCTCCTCGAAGGTGATCTTTTCAAGACGACGTGCATGAGGCACTACGCGCGGATCAGTGGTATACACACCGTCCACATCGGTATAGATCTGGCATTCATCTGCCTTGAGCGCAGCTGCAAGCGCGACACCCGTGGTGTCAGAGCCGCCCCGGCCCAAGGTAGTGATATTGCCCTGCTCATCCACGCCTTGGAAACCTGCCACAACCACGACTCGCCCTGCCTTGAGTTCGGCACGGATACGATGTTCGTCAATGCTGACGATACGCGCTTTGGTAAAAGCGCTATCGGTCAGGATCCGGACTTGTCCACCGGTGAAGGACACGGCCGGAACACCCCGCTTGGTCAATGCCATGGCAAGCATGGCGATGGTCACCTGCTCACCTGTTGACACCATTACATCCAACTCGCGCGGGTTTGGCTGCGGCATGATTTGCTTAGCCAGGTCGATCAGACGATTGGTCTCGCCACTCATGGCAGAAACCACTACTACGATATCGTCACCGGCTTCGCGAAACTTCTTGACCTTTTCGGCCACCTGTTCGATGCGCTCGACAGTACCCACCGAGGTGCCGCCGAACTTCTGTACGATCAATGCCATTTGATTGCTGCCTAACGCGAGGGCGCTCATTTAACAATTCAGGTATACACCTGCCAAGGGCTCACAGAGCGCGATGCGAGCCCCATCGCTTATTCAATCACAATCCCGCTTCGGCAAAGCTGCGGGCCAACTCAAGTGCGCCTTCCAGCGCAGCCGGATCGGTACCGCCACCCTGAGCCATATCAGGGCGACCACCACCCTTCCCGCCCACATGCGCAGCAGCCTGCCTCATCAGATCGCCCGCCTTTAGTCGACCGGTCAGATCCTGGGTCACGCCCGCGACCAGCACGACCTTACCGTCTTGCTCGCCACCCAGCAGAATCACGGCAGAGCCCAGCTTGTTCTTGAGCTGATCGACCATAGCCATCAGCGCTTTGCTATCCAGCCCATCAAGGCGAGCAGCCAGCACCTTAACGCCCTTGATCTCGACGGCAGACCCCGCCAGGTCATTACCAGCTGCGCTGGCGGCCTTGGCCTTGAGCTGCTCAAGTTCCTTTTCTAGCTGACGGTTACGTTCAAGCACACCGGAGAGCTTATCGAGAACATTTTCACGACTGCCTTTGAGCAGGCCTGCCGCTTCCTTGAGCTGCTCTTCCGCCTTGTTCAGGTATGCCAGCGCACCAGCACCAGTTACCGCCTCGATACGGCGTACACCCGATGCCACACCGCCTTCACTGATGATCTTGAACACACCAATATCACCGGTGCGGGCAACGTGAGTGCCGCCACAAAGCTCAATGGAGAAGCCGTCACCCATCGTCAGTACGCGCACGGTATCGCCATACTTCTCACCGAACAGCGCCATGGCCCCTTTGCGCTTGGCGCTTTCGATGTCCATTAGCTCGATTTGAACCGTCGTGTTCCGGCGAACCTCGGTATTGACGATTTCTTCCAACTCCTTGAGCTGTTCAGGTTTGATAGCCTCGAAGTGACTAAAGTCGAACCGCAGACGCTGACTATCAACCAGAGAGCCCTTTTGCTGGACGTGATCGCCCAGCACCTTACGCAGTGCGGCGTGCAGGAGGTGAGTCGCCGAGTGGTTAAGTGCCGTAGCCTGGCGCACAGAGGCGTCGACTTGTGTTTCCAGCGTCTCGCCTACCTTGAGCGTACCAGCGGCAACCAGGCCATGATGCAGGAACGCACCGCCTGCCTTGGTGGTGTCACGCACATCGAAACGCTGGCCGTCAGCGAACAGATAACCGCTGTCACCCACCTGACCGCCCGACTCGGCGTAGAAAGGTGTCTGATCAAGCACCACGACACCCTCGTCACCTTCAACCAGTTGAGGCACCGGGCTGCCCGCCTTGAACAGCGCAACGATCTTGCCATTACCGGCGTGACTGTCATAACCCGTGAAGAGCGTCTCGCCTTCGACTTTGACCAGACTGTTGTAGTCCACACCAAACGAGCTGGCCGAGCGGGCTCGCTCACGCTGAGCTTCCATTTCACGCTCAAACCCTTCCTCATCCAGGGTCAGGTTGCGCTCACGTGCGATGTCGTTTGTTAAATCAACGGGGAAGCCGTAGGTGTCATACAGCTTGAACACCACATCACCCGGGATCACATCGCCTTCAAGGCCAGCCAGATCCTGCTCCAGAATCTTGAGGCCCTGCTCCAAGGTTTTGGCAAATTGCTCTTCCTCGGTACGTAGAACGCGCTCGATATGTGCCTGCTGATCCTTTAGCTCAGGGAATGCCTGGCCCATTTCAGCCACCAGGGCCGCCACGATCTTGTGAAAGAACGTACCCTTGGCGCCGAGCTTATTACCGTGACGGCAGGCACGACGGACGATACGACGTAGTACATAGCCGCGACCTTCGTTGGAAGGCAGTACACCATCGGCAATCAGGAAGCCACAGGAACGAATGTGGTCGGCTACAACCTTGAGCGAAGGCGCGTCATCATTGGCGCAGCCGATTGCCTGCGCAGAAGCCGCCAAAAGATTCTTGAACAGATCAATTTCGTAGTTGGAGTGAACGTGCTGCAGAACGGCACTGATACGCTCAAGCCCCATCCCCGTATCCACACTGGGCGCCGGCAACGGGTGAAGAACCCCGTCAGCCGTACGGTTGAACTGCATGAATACGTTGTTCCAGATCTCGATATAACGATCACCGTCTTCTTCTGGCGAGCCGGGTGGACCGCCCCAGATGCCTTCACCATGGTCGAAGAAGATTTCTGTGCAAGGACCGCAGGGACCTGTGTCGCCCATTGCCCAGAAATTATCCGAGGCGTAAGGAGCGCCCTTGTTATCACCGATACGAACCATGCGCTCGGCAGGCACGCCAACGTCCTTGGTCCAAATGTCGTAGGCTTCATCGTCGGTGGCGTAGACGGTAACCCAGAGCTTTTCCTGCGGCAGACCCAGCCACTTGGGTGAGGTCAGGAATTCCCACGCATAACTGATGGCGTCACGCTTGAAATAGTCGCCAAAGCTGAAGTTACCCAGCATCTCGAAAAAGGTGTGGTGACGTGCTGTATAGCCGACGTTTTCCAGGTCGTTATGTTTACCGCCGGCACGTACGCATTTCTGACTGCTGGTCGCACGGGTATAGGTGCGCTTTTCAAGGCCGAGGAAACAATCCTTGAACTGGTTCATGCCTGCATTGGTGAACAGCAGGGTTGGGTCGTTCGCGGGGATCAGCGAACTTGAGGCCACTCGAGTGTGCCCCTTCTCTTCAAAGAAGCGGAGGAAGGCTTCACGGATTTCTGCGCTTTTCATAAATTCTTCCAGACAGATACAGGGCTACAGCGCGCCAGCAAAGTCTTGCAGTATATCGGGACGGAGCGCCGGCTGTCGTCAATTTGCGATATAGGCGTTGCCTATTTGATTCAAGTGGATTCAGGCCTTGCGATAGGCGGCGAATGCCTCCAGCACGGTTTCAATGTTTGCGCTGGATACATCCAGATGCGTCACCAACCTTAACCGTGCGGCCGGGCTGACTACAATGCCTCTTTCTCGCAGAAAAGAAGCGAGTTTGGGAGCCTTGTCGCCCGCGGCAAGGTAAACCATATTGGTCTGCACCGGCTCGACAGTGTAGCCCAGCTTTTCAAGTCCTTCAGCGAGGCGTGCTGCGTTGGCATGGTCTTCTGCCAGTCGGGTCACGTTGTGCTGAAGCGCGTAAAGTCCTGCTGCCGCCAGGACGCCCGCCTGGCGCATGCCGCCGCCAACGACCTTACGCCAGCGAATGGCCTTATCGATCAATCCCTGGCTGCCACACAGAACCGATCCTACTGGCGCGCCAAGACCTTTTGAGAGGCACACCGATACAGAGTCGAAGTGACGTGTAATGTCTTTTGGTGGAACGCCCAGCTTGACGACCGCATTGTAGAGACGGGCGCCATCCAGATGGAGTGCCAATTCATGCTCGTGGGTAAAGCGGCGTGCATCCGCAAGATAGCTCAGGGGAAGCACCTTGCCATGCATGGTGTTTTCCAGCGCCAGAAGGCGGGTACGTGCAAAATGAAAATCCCTGGGCTTGATGTAGGACGCTACGCGATCCAGATCCAGGCTTCCGTCAGCCTCCATCTCGACTGGCTGTGGCTGGATCGAGCCCAGAACAGCGGCCCCACCGCCTTCATATTTGTAGGTATGCGCCAGCTGCCCTACTAGGTATTCATCACCTCGCTCGCAGTGCCCCATCAGCCCCAGCAGGTTGCTCATGGTCCCACTCGGCACAAACAAACCAGCCTCGAAACCCAGCTCATCTGCCAGATAATGCTGCAACTTGAGAACGGTAGGGTCCTCACCGTAGACGTCGTCCCCCACCTCAGCCTTCGCCATGATGTCGCGCATCGCTGGCGTAGGCTGGGTGACGGTATCGCTTCTCAAATCGATGAGGCTCATGCAAACAGCTCCGGAAAGAGAAAATCCCGATGCTAATGCAAAGCCGCCTCGAAAATCACGAATTGTCTAAAGCTTTGGTTGGAACGATCAAAATCCCTGCGCGCAGACCGGGCCTTACGTTGGGATTTGGAAAGATGATCCTGGCGTCCGTTTCAGTGACTATCCACTTTTGAGAACCATCCTCTGCAAGCAGATAGCCTTCGGGCAGTGGACTGAAATTCGCGACATCGTCAGCCAGATGCAGGCGAAACGCTTCACTCTGCTTGATGATTTCTCGCGATACGTGAAACACCTTGAGCCGCTCCAGTGTTTGCGGCAACTCGGGCTCGCACTGCTCAATCATAGCCTTGAGTCGGGACTCGAGCTGACTGACATCGACTCCGGCATTCTGACCGAATGGACGAGCCTTTCCCAACTCAAGCGTAAAGGCTTCAGCCTGATGGGCCGCGTAGCTGTAAGCGCTGAAGGTGATACCAGGCTTGCTCTGCAATAGCACAGCGTCAATACCGGCGGCTTCGAGCCTGGCCATCTCGGCCTGCGAGTGCTCTCGCCCCTCGCTCCAGGGATACAGCGCAAAACGCTCGATAGCGGAACCACGGATCGCCGTATGCAGATCGTAATGCAGTCGAGCCCTGTCCGGCTCGCTGAAAAACTGTGCGACCAAGCGCTCCAGCTGATCGGCCCGCTGAGCTTCGAATCCTGACGTCAGCACATGCTTACCGTTGAACAGGCGATTCATATCCTGCTCGACAAAGCGAACGTTGCGCCGCATGGCTTCAGGATTGCCCAGAAGAAAGAGAATGCGAACACGAGGCTTTATCTCACCTCTCGCAATGCGTTTGAGCAGCCGATCCAGCATTTCGATAGGTGCTGTCTCGTTGCCGTGAATACCGGCTGAAAGCAGAAGGTCGACCCCTGCATCCGTTCCGTTGGACGGCTTGACGAGCAAGGCGCCCTCACTCAACCACTGCAAGCGAATACCGCTGGAGGTGACCTGGATTTTTTCGGCTGGCTCTCGGCCAGCCAGTGTGAGTTCAAGCAGTTTGCCCAGAGAAAGACCGTACTGTTCCGTCATGATGATCCTGGCTGGCAAGTAGTGTTAGTCAGTGATCATGCCCACAACCACAATCTGGACCATGCTCATGGTCCTCTTCGACCGGCTCCAGACTGAGCGCCAGTCCAAACTGGTTCACTGCCTGCGGGCGTAACCCCAGTACCGGGGTCTCAGCCTCATCTTCAAAGGACTCGGCATAGATCGTAAGCCCACCCTGTCCGTCTGGCTCCAGCCAGAGGTCACGGCCATTGATTTGAACGGCAACGCGGGCAGCTCGCGCTTCGCGGCGCTCGCCTTGGGTGTCTTCGAGAATAAGGGACAAGCTTTCGATCATGTCTGTACTCAATCGATCTGGAATGGATAAACCGAACCCAGCTTCAAGATTTGTGTAAGCTCATCCAGGGCTGTTCGGCACTCGAATAGTAGCTGCGGATCAGCCAGATCAGATACGTTAAGGCGATCCCGGTAGTGAGTATCTACCCAGGTTACCAGTCGTGTATAGAGCTCGGACGTCATCAGCACACCAGGATTGACGGCTTCAAGCTCTGTCTGCTTCAGCGCTACACGTAGCCGTAGACAGGCTGGCCCCCCACCGTTCTGCATGCTCTGTTTGAGGTCGAATACCTTGACCTCGCGGATAGGCCCATCACTTTTGACGAGCTGATCCAGATATGTCCACACCTGAGCATTCTGGCGGCACTCTTCAGGCACGATCAGTAGTGTCTGGCCATCCGGCTTGAGCAGCAATTGGCTATTGAACAGGTAAGACCGTACCGCGTCATTGACGCTTACCTGACTACGGGGTACGCATACGGCGCGCAGCGTCCCGCCACGTCGAGCCAGCTTGTCGGTCAACTCCTTGAGCACGCGATCGCTTTCGAGGAAAGCATCCTCGTGATAGAACAATACTTCAGCATTGCCCACCGCGATCACGTCATTGTGGAAGACCCCCTGGTCGATGACTTCAGGATTCTGCTGAGCATAGACCACACCCTCTTCCGTCAGTCCATGCAGCCGCGCTATGGCCTGGGAGGCTTCCAGGGTTTGACGCGCCGGATAACGCTGCGGCGCCGGGTAGCGGTTGTCGAAAGCACTCCGACCAAACACGAAGAACTCTACGCCAGCCTCGTCATAGTCGCGGCAGAAACGCGTGTGATTGGCAGCCCCTTCATCACCAAACTGGTTTACGGCCGGCAAGGCCATATGATGCGCAAAATGCGTTTCATCACGAAACATGGCTGCCAGTACACGACTGGTCGTAGGGTGCTCGATGCTACGATGAAACTTACTGTTCAGGTTGGCTGCCGTGAAGTGCACCCGTCCATCTGCCGTATCTGCGCTAGGACTGATGGTAGCGGCATTGGCCGTCCACATTGAAGAAGCAGAGCTGACCGAGGCAAGCAGCGGCAAGGCTTCCCTGGCGGCGCGCTCTATGACCTGAGCATCTGTCCCGGTGAAGCCCAGCTGGCGCAACGCAGCAACGTGGGGACGCTCCTGAGGCGCGAATACGCCCTGTTTGAAGCCGAGCTCCATCAACGCTTTCATTTTGGCCAGCCCCTGGCGAGCGGCTTCGCGAGGATTCGAAGTGAGCTGCCCATTGCTTTGAGAGGCTACGTTTCCATAGGAAAGCCCACCATAGTTATGGGTGGGGCCGACCAATCCGTCAAAATTGACTTCATAAGCGTTCATAGATGGACTCCAGGCAACAGTGTTGCCGGTAAATCAAGCGTGTCGGCTTCCAGCGAGGCGACCGGATAAGCGCAGTAGTCCGCCGCATAATAAGCACTGGGACGATGATTGCCGGAAGCGCCTATACCGCCAAAGGGAGCACTGCTGGCAGCACCTGTCAAAGGCCTGTTCCAATTGACAATGCCCGCGCGCGACTCGATCAGGAATTGTTCGTACCTCGCGCTGGATGACGAGAGCAAGCCTGCCGCCAGGCCAAAGCGGGTAGTGTTAGCCTCGCGTACAGCCTCGTCGAAGCTCTCATAGCGAATGACTTGCAGCAACGGCCCGAAGAACTCCTCGTCAGGACGATCGGCAACGCTGGTCACATCCAGAATGCCAGGCGTGAGCAAAGCGCTCTCAGCGTTGGGCTGAGTCATGGTCAGTAGCGGCATTGCACCCTTGGCCAGGAAACGCTCTTGTGCTTCAAGTAGCTGGCGGGCAGCGTCCAGAGAGATCACAGCCCCCAGGAAAGGAGCAGGCTCTTCATCAAACCGCCCTACTTGCAGCCTGGCCGCTGCCTGTACCAGACGCTCCAGAATGATGTCGCCCTGCTCCGTATTCGGTACTAACAGACGGCGTGCACAAGTGCAGCGTTGCCCGGCTGAAATGAAGGCAGACTGTACAATCGTGTAGACCGCTGCATCGATCTGATCGACCGTGTCGACCACCAGCGGATTATTCCCTCCCATTTCAAGCGCCAGGATCTTGTGGGGGGCACCGGCAAACTGTTGATGGAGCAAGGCGCCCGTCCGGCTTGACCCCGTAAAGAACAGCCCATCGAGGTCAGGCTGCGCAGCCAAGGCAACACCAGTAGCGCGAGCCCCTTGCACTAGGTTGAGTACACCTTCCGGTAACCCCGCCTCGATCCAGCACTTGACCGTCAGCTCGGCGACAGCAGGCGTCATCTCACTGGGCTTGAAAACAACAGTATTTCCTGCCAGCAAAGCCGGCACGATATGCCCGTTGGGTAAGTGGCCTGGGAAGTTATAAGGACCAAATACCGCAACAACACCATGGGGCTTGTGTCGTAGCCGCGTTCTAGCCTCGCCCAAGACGCCCGCCTTTTCACCCGTGCGCTCATGGTAGGCCTGAACCGAGATGGCCACCTTGTTTATCATACTGGTGACTTCTGTCGCAGCTTCCCAAAGAGGCTTGCCGGTTTCCACACCAATGGTATTGGCCAGTTCCTGACTACGCGTCTTGAGTGTTGCTGCAAAGGCTTCGAGCACCTTGATACGCTCGTCCAGCGGCTTGCGAGCCCATGCAGGAAAAGCGGCGCGAGCAGCGGCTATAGCGTCCGATACCTGCTTGTCAGAGGCTTCGTTTCCATGCCAGATCACGATTTGCCCGACAGGGTTGAGCGAAGTGAATTCGGCGCCTTCGCCAGCCAGCCATTGACCGCCAATGTAATGCGTACTCATGTCGTTTTCTCCTAGGGCGCTACTGACACTGCGCGGACCTGAGCGCCAGCAGACAGCTGCAGCCTTCTCGCCGTAACAGGGTCAACCACCAGTGTTCCAGAGGCTACCCGTGCAGGTGCAGCGGTAATTCGGCAGCCTTCTCGCTTACGGTTGTGAATTACATAGGGCTGGGCATCTTCGCCCGGCGTGCCGATGGACAAAACGAGTATCTGGCTATCCCGAATGGCACGAACCTTGTCGGTTTCGCATTCAATTGCCGGGCCCGCGTCGAAGATGTCCACATATCCCTGGTAGGCAAACCCTTCTGCATTGAGCATGCGAAGTGCAGGCTCGGTATCAGGATGGACGCGACCAATGACAGCCCGTGCTTGCTCTGAAAGGAAACACGTGTAAAGCGGAAACTTGGGCATGAGTTCGGCAATGAATGACTTATTGCCCACACCGGTCAGGTAATCCGCTTGAGAAAACTCCATCTTGAAGAAGTTACGCCCCAGGTTTTCCCAGAAAGGCGAAAGTCCTCGGCTGTCCGACACCCCACGCATTTCTGCGATCAGCTTATCTGAGAACAACGAGCGGAACTCGGCGATGAACAGAAAGCGCGCCTTGGACAACAGACGGCCGTTCAATCCGTTACGATGGCCTGCGTGCAGAAATAACGAGCAGAGCTCCGAATTACCGGTCAGGTCATTGGCCATGAACAGCGTGGGAATCTGCTGGTGGATATTGAGTTCGCGAGAGGCACTGACTGTCAGCCCCACCCGGTAGTTGTACCAGGGCTCACGTAGACCTACGGCGCCGGCAATACCGGAAATACCGATAACGGTGCCATCGTCCTGCTCGAGTACGAAGAGATAATCCGCATCGGCACGCTCGACGTCGCCGCGGAAGGTTTTTTCAGCCCATTCCACCCGATGAGCCAGACGCTCTTCACTGGCAGGCAAAGTGGTAAGCCCGGCGCCTGTAGTGCGCGCAAGCTCGATTAGCGCGGGCAGATCCGCGCGGGTGACAGGACGAATGATCATATTCCCTCCGATGACCCAGGCCGGCGCTTCGCCGCGCCTGCGTCTGACGTGCCCTGGGCACGCACTACTCTCATGACGACAGCACGTATCATGGTTAAACAGCGACGAGCCGTACGGTATCGCCAGCCTTGACGTTGAGCGCGGCGGCGGCGGCACTCGACAGAACTGCCGGCGCTCCTGGCTCCCAATCGAGCTCGTGAACAATGGCACGGAAGTCCTGTAGCAGATCATTGCTGATCAGATAGGCACGGTTGCCGTCGACCGCATCCTGCACCTCCACCGCGACCACATGACTCCCTGCCATCGAACGGATGTTGTTGGTACGCGCATGCAACGTCGGACCGCCATCGAAAATATCGACGTAATTGTCAGTTTCGAAGCCTTCGCGGGTCAGGATATCGAAAGTGATCTGCGCACGTGGATGAACCTGGCCAATGGCCTCTTGGGCGGCATCTGTCAACAACGGCACATAGATCGGATAGATCGGCATCAGCTCCGCCAAAAAAGTGCGACTCTTGGCACCGCAGATGCGCTCCGCTTCGGCATAGCTCACATCAAAGAAGTGACGGCCTACTGAGTCCCAGAACGGCGAATCGCCCTGCTCGACACTCATGCCTACGATTTCGACCACGACAGACTCGGCAAATCGCTCGGGATGGCCAGCCATGAACATCAATCGACCCCGAGAATTGAGCTCGGCTATAGGGGTATCCAGAAAATCACGATCGATGTAGAAGCTGCTCAGCACACTGTTGCCCGTCAGGTCGTGGCAGAGTGAAAGCACATGCGTCTTATTGTGAATCTTGAGCTCACGCGAGGCATGGATAAAGGTCTCGTTGCGAAAGCTGTAAAACGGTTCGGAAAAGCCAGCCGTGGCAATGATGGCTGAACAGCCAACCAGACGCCCCGTGTCTGAATCCTCCAGAACGAAGAAATAACTTTCCTCGCCATTGAAGCTTACTTCGGCGGCAAAAGAGGCTTCTGAAACCCGGATCTTTTCCTTGAGCCGCTCGATGTCATCCGGCAAAGAGGTGACACCTACCGGACTGTCCGCGGCCAGATGCTGCACATGGGGCAAATCAGCTGCCCGAGCAGGTCGCATCACCAGCATGAAGTCACTCCTTCTAATTTTTCTAATTGAAATCGCTCTTGAATACCGTGGCGCCTCCCTGCGCCACGTTCAGGCTCAAGCCTGGGTAATGCGGGCCACAGCGCGCTCCAGGCGCGCCAGGCCTTCATCAATGTCAGCCTCGCTGATGACCAGACTGGGAGCAAAGCGGATGACATCCGGACCGGCCTGAAGCACCATCAGCGACTCCTCGTTGGCTGCCGTCAGCACTTCCTTCGCCCGACCTTTCCAGGGCTCGCTCAGCGGAGCGCCAATCAGCAGGCCCATCCCGCGAACACCGGAAAAGATGCCGTACTTGCTGGCCATGGCCTCAAGCGCGGTACGGAAACGGTTATGGCGAGTCTTCACACCCTCTAAAACCTCAGGCGTGTTGACTACGTCCAGCAGGGCGGAACCGATAGCACAGCCGAGAGGGTTACCACCGTAGGTGCTGCCGTGAGTGCCTACCGAAAGATGTGCCGCCAGCTTGTCAGTTGTCAGCATTGCCGCCAACGGGAAGCCGCCACCAATGCTCTTGGCTGTGGTCAGGACATCAGGTGTGATGCCGTAGTGCATGTAGGCATAAAGGTGGCCGGTACGGCCTACCCCACTCTGCACCTCATCGAATACAAGCAGTGCGCCATATTGGTCGCACAGGTCACGTGCGCCTTGCAGATACGCCTGGTCACCCGGCAGTACGCCACCCTCGCCCTGGATAGGCTCGAGCACGACCGCGCAGGTCTTTTCGGAGACGGCCGCCTTGAGCGCGTCCAGATCGTTATAAGGCACATGGGTGATACCTTCGATCTTTGGACCAAATCCCTCAGAATACTTGGGTTGCCCGCCCACGCTTACCGTAAACAGTGTGCGGCCATGAAAGCTGTTGGTTGCAGCAATGATTTCATAACGGCTTCCGCCACTGACGTCATGCCCGTAACGACGGGCCAGCTTGAACGCAGCCTCGTTGGCTTCTGCGCCGGAGTTGGCAAAAAACACCCGGTCGGCAAAGGTAGCGTCAACCAGCTTGCGAGCCATGCGTAATGCAGGCTCGTTGGTGTAGATGTTGGATACATGCCAGAGCTTGTTAGCCTGCTCCATTAAGGCCTGCATCAGGGCGGGATGACCGTGCCCCAGTGCGTTAACCGCAATGCCGCCGGAGAAGTCGATCAGCTCACGCCCGGCCTGGTCCCAGATGCGTGAACCTTCGCCTCGGACGGGAATGAATGCGGCGGGCGCATAGTTGGGCACCATGATCTGGTCGAAGTCGGTGCGTTGCACCGAGAGCTGCGGAGCAGACATCGAAAATTCTCCTGCCTGTTGTGGGCTAGCGATGGAAGGATTGTAGGGAGTAGATCACGCCGGGCATTGCCGCTATGCGACAACTATTTACAGCGCACAACCAGCCAGCGGAGCGGCTTACAGATATGCGACAGAAAACATCGGCAATACGCAGTCTAGGGTGTACGGAGAGATGCGGGAAGCATCAGTAGATGCTCATCTTTAATGCACAGCTAGGCAACAATGAGTGAAACGCTGAAATACTGGCCGCAGAAACGCTTTCTGCGGCCACTGATCTTACTGGGCAGAATTAGGTGCTACACGGCTGGTACCGTTTACCGTCACGATGCGTACGCGCTCGCCTACCCGGAATACCTCTCCCTTGCTGACTTCCTGTACATAGGCACGTGTACTGCCGTCGTCTTCACGTACCGTCACCTCTACACCGTTGGCGCGAGTAAAACCTTCTTCAGTGGCGGCACCAAGCAGGCCACCCGCTACGGCGCCCACGATAGCGGCGACATAGCTACCCCGACCGCCACCTACGCCACTGCCGGCGATACCACCTACCGCCGCACCGGCACCTGCGCCGATGGGGGTCTTGGTTCCTTCAATCTTAACGGGGCGCAAGGCTGTGATGGTCCCCATGCGTACGGTCTGAACCTGACGAGCCTCATCGCGTGAGTACACGTCACCGGTCTGGCTGGATACGCACCCGGCCAGCAGCGCGGAGGCGGTCAGTGCAGTAATAATTTGAGTGGTCTTGTTCATCATTCAACTCCAGTTCCTACAGGGCTGTTCTCGGCGGAACCCTATGGTGGACCCTCTGCCTTACAGGAATGTTCAGCTTTTATCATCCTCTCATATGGCCTCAAGGCAAACGGTTGAATCTTTTGATCCAGACAGCTTTCGTTCATCCGCTTCGCTTGCTTTACCTGAAATAGGACGACTCATCCTGTTCAACCCTCGCGTGATTGCCGGGCCAGACGCCAGACACGAGCAAGGTCGGTTGCGCGCGCACGCAGCTCCTGTGCGGCGGTCCGACAGGCCTGCTCCAGCGTGACAGGGCCAGGCACCAGACTGAATGCCGCCTCAATTCCTGCCTCATATACCTGCTGGTAGTGCGCACCCAAGCTACCCACCAATGCAATGACAGGCACATCAGCCTCACGGGCGACCCTGGCAACTCCTATGGGCGTCTTGCCATGCAGGCTTTGGTAATCCAGTTGCCCCTCTCCGGTAATGACCAGATCCGCGTCCCGGAGCGCCTCTGCCAGCCCGGAAACTTCTGCAACCAGCTCGACACCCGATCGAAAATGCGCCTGAAGAAAGGCCCTAGCAGCAAAACCCAGCCCCCCTGCCGCTCCCACTCCTGGAAAGCAACTGTGATCTTCCCCAAGTACTTGAGCTGCAACCTGAGCGTAATGCCCAAGTGCTGCATCCAGCACAGCGACATCCTCAGGCGTTGCGCCCTTCTGAGGGCCAAAGACATGGGAGGCACCATGAGAGCCACACAAGGGGTTATCGACATCGGCAGCCACATCGATCTGAACGGTAGCAAGACGCTTATCCAGGCCGTTCAGCTCAATACGGGCAAGTTCGGCTAACGCAGCGCCCCCTGGCGGCAAAGGTTGACCATGTTTATCCAGGAACTTGACTCCCAAGGCGTTCAGCAACCCCGCACCGCCATCATTCGTAGCGCTGCCACCCAACCCCAGGATAATTCGTCGGGCTCCAGCATCCAGTGCAGCGCGGATCAACTCACCGGTACCGTAGCTACTGGCTCGTCTGGCATCCCGCTGCGCTTTTGGCACCCAGTGCAAGCCGCTGGCAGCCGCCATCTCGATCACGGCTGTCCCCTCGCCCAGCCATCCCCAGTGAGCCAATACCGGCTGCCCCAGCGGCCCCTGCACGGTCAGCTCACGACGCTCTCCTCCGGTTGCAGCCAGCAAGGCCTCGACCGTGCCCTCTCCTCCATCGGCCATGGGTTTGAGTTCGATAGTGGCGGAGGGAAAAACCGCTCTCCAACCCTCTGCAATAGCCTGGGCGACCTCGGGTGCGCTCAGGCTTTCCTTGAACGAATCAGGTGCAATCACGAGTTTCATCAATGTTCTCCCGGCTGACGGTTCGCCTGTCGATGGGTATGGCTGCTCGTTACAGCAGGAAAAGACTTAAAAGCCATACCGTAGCCATCCCGGCAAGTCCTTGAATCAGGGTAGCGAGTGTCTGGGCACGGTACGCTGTGGCTACGCTCATACGGCTGAATTGAGTCACAACCCAGAAAAAGCTGTCGTTGGCATGTGAAACCGTCATCGCTCCAGCGCCGATCGCCATTACGGTCAATACACGCCCTATCTCACTGTCGAGTCCCAATTGGCCCAGCAGTGGTGCCACCAAGGCAGAGGTTGTCACCAGTGCGACCGTAGTCGAGCCTTGGGCTGTTTTCAGGGCGGCGGACACTACGAATGGCATGAACAGCCCAATCCCCAAGGCGGAAAGCGTGCTGCCAAGGTAATCGCCCAGTGGAGTGACTTTGAGCACGGCACCAAACGCCCCACCGGCGCCGGTAATAAGCAGGATGGGAGCCGCTGATAAGATGCCTTCAGCTACATGGTTCTGAAACTCCTGGCGCTTGTCATCGCCCTTGAGCAGCGAACAGGCCAGCACCAGGCCTACCAGCAGCGCCGGGACGGGTTGCCCAATAAAACCCAACAGCGTCAACACCGCCCCTTCTCCGAAAGGCTTGCTGGGAAAGGCAGCGATTGACCCCAGGCAAATCAATCCAATGGGAACAAAAATTGGGGCAAAAGCCTGCCAGGCGCTAGGAAGTACACCATAACTTTCGCGTAATGCCGTGAAATCCGCTTGGGAAGGCATCGGCGTGCCATCGTCGACCAGCGGGATGTCTTTATCCAGGAAGCGGTTGGCCCACCAAAGCCCTGCCATGGCTGTCACGAATGACACGACAAGGCCAACGCCGATAACCAATCCGAGGCTTGCATCGAGCCCTAGATTACCTGCAGCCGCAATCGGCCCCGGCGTAGGTGGCACAAAGGTATGCGTAGCATAGAGGCCAGTCGCCAGGGCTACACTCATGGAGATCAGGGAGACCTTCATACGAGCAGCCAGCGCATTTTTCAGCGAATTGAGGATCACATAACCGGAATCGCAGAATACGGGTATCGATACCAAGTAACCGATGATGGACAACGTCAGGGTGGGAAAACGCTCACCAAGTACACGAATCACGGTTTCCGCCATGGTTATGGCCGCGCCGCTACGCTCCAGAATCACACCGATAATCGTGCCCAGCACAATGACGATACCGATATATCCCAGGATGCTGCCAAAGCCTGCTGTAAGGGTTTTGGTGATATCGGCGAGGGGCACCTGATAGGCGAAACCGGCGAGAAAAGCCGCCAGGAGCAAGGCCAGAAATGGATGAAGCTTGAAGCGTGTGGTGGTCACGACGATGAATGCTATCAACGCCACCAGAATAAGGACGAGGCTCATGACAGGCTCCGGTTGTTATTGTGATCGGATAACTGTGGATGAGCTTATTGTGCTATCAGTTCAATGAGTTCCGCTTGGTACACAAGCACAAGATAAGCACCTGATTTCACCCTATATATTGTGCATCTGCACAATCAGGCGCATTCCAGCAGACTGATTCCCAGCGACAGGTAAAGCCACTGCCCCAGCATATCGTGGCTGAGCCCAGTCAGCTCACAGATACGCTCGAGACGATAGCGCAACGTATTCCGATGGATATTCAAGGAGGCGGCACAGGCAGATGCCTGCCCATGGTGCTCGCACCACGCCTGCAAGGTTTCTCGTAACACGCCATTTTCATCCTGCGCAAACAGCCGCTTCAAGGGATCGAGCCACCCTTGCAAAAGCCAGCTCTGCCGCTGGCTGTAAAGCAGTGCCGTCAGCCGGTGCTCATCCAGCTTGAGTAGCCGCACATCAGGCAGGCACGCACGGGCATAGGCTTGCAGCAAGCGCAGTGATTGGCAGGCCTCTCGCAAGTCAACCAGACTTTCCAGCGGACCCGATGCTGTAACGCGTAATACGTTCAGCCCCTTGGCCTTTGCCTGATCAAGCCAGAGTTGTTCTTCATGAGGCCGCCCGAGCGGACGACACCAGAACCATTCCTGCATACCGACGGGGGCGCAAAAACTCTCCAGATTGGCAGACAACATGGCGCTCAACGCCTTGGCCGAACGGGAGTCTGAGGCTTCATTCAGCTCGATAAGGCATACCTGACGTGGCCAGCTCAGGGGTACCTGCTGTCGCTCAGCCTCAACAGAAAGCGTGTTCAGGCTTACCGAAGGGTCCAGCAATTGGCCGATCCAGCTGTCCAGTCGATGCCGCTGCCAATGACGCTCCAGATGCGATTGTCGCTGCTCCACCAACATTTCGGCCGCCATGCGGACCAGCTCGGCATATGGCCTGACAACCTCGGGCCTACCCGTGATACCGAGGACCCCGATCAACCGCTCGGCATAGAGCAGTGGCATGTTAACCCCCGGCTTCACACCTCGCAGGCAAGAGGCGGCCTGATCGTCGATCTCGACGACTCGACTGTTGGCCAACACCAGCTGAGCGCCTTCGTGACGGGTATGCAATCGCAAGGGATCACCGCTGCCGATAATCATGCCCTGCGCATCCATCACATTGACGTTGTAGGGAAGGATTGCCATGGAGCGATCCACAATGTGTTGCGCAAGGGTTGAATCAAGTTCAATCACGGCAATCCCTTCCTTTACATGAGCACTGTTTAAGGAGCCAAACGCTGGCGCTTCCAGCCCTCTCCTTCACGGCGGTAATCGAGTCGATCATGCAAACGGCTAGAGCGGCCCTGCCAGAACTCGACCCGCTCGGGAATCAGCCGATAGCCTCCCCAATGTGGCGGGCGCGGTGGCTCCTCATGGGCAAAGCGTGCCTGCACTTCAGCCACTTTCGTCTCAAGCTCTTCCCGACCGCCCAGCACCTGGCTCTGCGGCGAAGCCCAGGCGCCCAACCGACTACCCAACGGACGGACACGGTAGTATGCGTCGGACTCTTCAGGGCTTACGCGCTCGACCACACCCTCGATTCGCACCTGACGCTCAAGTGCGGGCCAGAAAAAGGTCATGGCGGCCCTGGGCTGCCCAGCGAGCTGCTGCCCCTTGGCACTTTCGTAATTGGTGTAAAACACAAACCCCTTGGCGTCTACACCCTTGAGTAGAAGTACACGACAATGGGGTTGCTGCTCGGCATCAACCGTTGCCAGTACCATGGCATTGGCTTCTACAGGGGGCTGCTCGGTTTTAACAGCATCCTCAAACCATTGGCCAAATAAGGCAAATGGCTCGGCGGGCGCCTGCGCTTCGGTTAATCCGTCGCGGGTGTAATCACGACGCATGTCAGCCAGCGTCTGGGTCATGGCAAGCTCCTGATTGGGAATGGAACTTACAGCTTACCCAGTCATGCGCCAGGTTGCTTGACTCATGCCAGGTATATGGCGAATTGGCATCCGAAACCAAACGGTTCCGGATGCCTTTACTGACTCAGCGCTTACTTTGCAGAGAGGCCAATACCACTGTACGTGGCTGGATAAGGACCTCGACACGACGGTTCTGAGCGCGCCCTTCGGCATTGTCGTTTGCTGCGCGCGGCTGGGTATCGCTCAGACCACGAACGACCAGACGATTGCCATTAAGCCCGCTCAGACGAAAGATGGAGGCTACCGCCTTGGCGCGGCCGAGACTGAGCTGGTCATTAACCGCCTTGGAACCAGTGCTATCCGTGTGTCCCAGCACAATGACGGCGCTCTGGTCATCCTTGAATACCAGCTTGGCGGTACGGCCCAGCGGGCCGAGCATGGATGGCAGAAGCATCTCAGCACGATCAGGGTTGAAGGAGTCGTCAACGTTGGCGATCAGCAGTAAGCCGTCCTTTCTACGCTCCATTTGCATCTTGCTACCGGCGATGGCTTCGCGGATCGTTTTTTCATGCTGATCCAGCCAGTCCTTGCTGACTGTTATCTCTTGGGCTTTCGCTTGAGCCTTTGCCTCGGTTACAGTCTTGTCGCTCTTGCCAAACGGCCACCACCAATGTCCGCCGTCCGCTTTCGCCTGGGTTTCGGTCTTTTGCGTTTCTACCTTCGCCTGGGGGACTGGCTCCTTGGCAGTGGCAACGTCGCTTTCCTTGTGAAAATAACTGCAGGCGGAAACGCTCATGCAGAGAACGACAGTAGTAGTCTTGAGCAGCTTCATGCGTTTTTATCCCATCAGGCGCAAGCCCGCCGAATCGGCACCGACAGGCAAAGTTAAAGTGGTTTCTTAGATTGTGTCTTTAACTGATTATTTCGCAAGGGGTGTACGTTGTCCTTTTGTATCAACCGACAAGCGGTTGAGTAGACTCGGTGGCGAAACGGTCAGGTGAACGAGGGCGGCAAGGGTATCACGTCATAGACGGTGCTTATCAAACGATAGATAGCTCGCTATTGAAATTGCTATTGGCCATCACTACGCTGGGCGCGTCAATTTGTCCTCCCTTGCGTACACTCATGTCTATAAATACACCTAAAGAAATCGCAACACTGGCGATACAGGCTGGTATTGCCAAAAATCGGCTTTCCATTCCTACCCTATTCATTCTTGGCGTTATGGCCGGCGCGTTCATTGCGACTGGTTTTCTTCTCGATATTCACGTTATTGGCACCATGCCCGCCGAATGGGGCTCGTTTGCAGGCTTCGTTGGCGCAGCGGTTTTCCCGGTCGGCCTGATCATGACCGTGCTGGCAGGCGGTGAGTTACTGACGGGCAATATGCTGCTGCTTCCTCTGGCACGTTTTGCAGGCGGTATCAGCACGATGGGGGTGATTCGCAACTGGCTATGGGTCACGCTTGCCAACTTTGTCGGCAGCCTGGCTGTCGCGTACTTCTTCGGTCATATGCTGGGTCTCACCGAGGGTGCATTCCTGGGCAAGACCGTTGCCATTGCGCAGGCAAAGATGAACGCCGACTTCCTTCACGCCTTCGTTTCCGGTATCGGATGCAACTGGCTCGTCTGTCTGGGCGTCTGGATCGCGTTTGCCAGCAAGGATGTGGTAGGTAAAGTCGTGGGCATGTGGTTTCCCGTCATGGCCTTTGTTGCCATCGGTTTTCAGCATGTGGTTGCCAACATGTTTATCATTCCAGCCGCTATCTTTGCAGGCCAGGCTACCTGGGCCCAATGTCTGCCCAACCTGGTAGCGGTTTTCCTGGGTAATGCTGTGGGTGGCGCCGGCTTTGTAGGGTTGGCCTATTTTCTGGCCTATCGCCCTGCATCTGCGCAAGCGACGGCCGATCTGGCGTCAGCGCTACAAAAGACCCAGGCGGATCTTGCACCCACAACACCCACACTCAAGGCCGTGAACGACTGATAAGTTGAAGTGCATAGCGGATTGACCGGCCACCCCTGCCGGTCAATCCATCCTATTTTGATGTCAGAGGCATTGCCCAACGGCTTCTGCCAGCTGCTGAGCTCGCGGGTCCATGAGAATATAAGGTCCCAATGTGTTGGTGGCGAAACCAAATGCTACCCTGCGCTCAGGGTCGGCGAACCCGATAGACCCACCCGCCCCTGGATGACCAAAGGCCTGCACGCCCAGGCCATAGGTTGCGTTGGCGTGGTCAGGCTGGTCCAGCATGAATCCCAGGCCGAAGCGTGTCGAGGTCATTAGCGTCCTGTCGTCACCCCGACTATGTTCCGTGAGCATGTGCTGCAAGACCGTCTGGTCCAGCAATCGACCGTCGAGCAGCCCCGCATAAAACCCTGCCAGTGAGCGCGCATTGCCATGACCGTTGGCGGCAGGCTGCTCGAAACGGCGCCACTCCGGTTTATTGGTGCTGGTCAGAATGCCCGGCGGGTTGGCAAAAGCACGGGTACTCAAGGCTTGGGGGTCGGTCATGGTGGTCTTCAAGAGACGCTGGGCGGCAGCATCCCCCATGTCGCCCTTGCCTCGAGCAATATGCGCAACCCGATACTCTTCGCTCTCAGGCAGACCGATATGAAAATCCAGCCCAAGCGGCCTGGCCGTTCGGGCAACAATAGCTTCCCCTGGTGAGCGGCCATCAATGCGGCGAATCAGTTCTCCCATCAGCCAGCCATAGGTCATCGGTGAATAGCCGTGGCTCTCGCCTGGCGTCCACCAAGGCGTTTCGGCGGCAAGGGCAGCCGTCATGGTGTCCCAGTCATACAGCGCACTGGCAGGCAATGGAGCACGCAAGGCAGCCAGTCCTGCCTGATGGCACAGTAACTGGCGCACCGTAATGGCGCCCTTGCCTGCAGCCGCAAATTCCGGCCAGTAGTGTTGTACTGGTTTATCCAGTTCAAGCCTGCCCTCTTGAACCAACTGCATGGCGGCCACGGCAGTAAAGGCTTTGGTGCAGGAAAATAGATTCAGTATCGTGTCCGTCTGCCACCCGCTCTGCGCATCCTTGTCCGCCGTGCCTGCCCAGAGATCCAGAACGGTTTCGCCGTCCACCTGAACGCACAGGGCTGCACCGCGGGTATGCACGCCTCGCCCCGGCTCGTCGAACAGAGCACTGAAGCGGTCCCTGACGGTTTCAAAGGCCAGATCGAAATAACCTTGGATCTGCACAGCTGTCTCCTCATCGTGGTCATATTCAAGTCTCTCACACTGACGAGAAGAGACCTCTACTACTGCACTTCCAGCCGGAACGGCGGTAAGGTGCTCAGGATGGCCTTGCCATAACGCTGCGTAACGACACGACGATCCAGCAGGCTGATCGTGCCGCTGTCCGACTCGGTGCGCAGGAGACGTCCACAAGCCTGGATCAGGCGCAGCGAGGCATCGGGCACAGCGATTTCCATGAACGGATTGCCACCCCGTGCCTCGATCCATTCGGCCAAAGCAGCCTCGACAGGATCATCCGGCACCGCAAAGGGAATCTTGGCAATCACGACGTGCTCACAATAAGCCCCGGGCAGGTCGACTCCTTCGGCAAAGCTGGCCAGACCGAACAATACGCTGGGCTCGCCATCATCCACGCGGGAGCGGTGTTTATTGAGTGTCTCCTGCTTGGACAGGTTGCCTTGGATCAGTACACGGCGGCGCCAGTCACGCTCCAGCCCATCGAAGACATCCTGCATCTGTCGCCGGGAAGAAAACAGCACCAATGCCCCCTTGGCCCCTTCCAGCATATCGGGCAGCTCTCGCACGATAGCCGCCGTATGGGCCGCAGAGTCTCTCGGATCCGCCTGCAGATTAGGTACGCGCAATAACCCTGCCTCGGCATATTTGAAGGGACTGGGCACAATTGCCGTGTTGGCGCTTTGAGGCAGGCCTGCCCGCATCCGAAAACGATCGAATGTCCCCAGCGCCGTCAAGGTGGCGGAAGTTACCAGCGCGCCATAAGCCACATTCCATAGCGTACGCCGTAGCGTTTCCGCAGCCAGGATGGGACTGGCATTGACCTCGATATCATGGAATGCACCGGACTCTACCAATGTCAGCCAGCGCGCCATGGGTGGTGAGTCGGTCGGATCTTCCAGCGTAAAGGCCGTCCACAGCTCCCAATTACCCTGGGACCGAGCCAGCAGGCTGCCAAACAACGGATACCATTCCTCAGCCTGATAGCTTGCAATGCCAATGCTTTTCTCCCCGTCCATGGCCTCTTTCAAGAGGTCCGTAAGACGAGTGAACAGGTCGGACAGCTGGGCAAAGCCCTTTTTGAGCTCAGTCCCCATTTCCCTTAAATCCGCTGGGACGAGGCCACCAACGAACCGATGGCGAGGCCGATCACGTCCCTCCATGTCTTCGCCAGCGCGAAACTCGGCCAGCTGCTCACAGGCTGTAAACATGAACTGCTGCTGGGTACGAATCTGTCTCGCCAGTTCAGGTACTTGCTCAACCAGCCGTCCCAGCTCGCCCGGCAAGGGATGTTGAGCTAGCAGCTTGGTCAGATTCTTGGCGATTTGCTCCAGCCACTCGGCCGTGGAACGCAGGCGGGTAAAGTGAGCGAAGTGATTGATCGCCTTGTCCGGCAGGTGATGGCCTTCGTCAAACACATAAATGGTATCGCGCGGGTCGGGCAGAATAGCCCCGCCACCGAGCGCAAGGTCAGCCAGTACAAGATCATGGTTGGTAACGATCACGTCTACCTTGGTCATGCCTTCACGGGCACGGAAAAAGGCGCATTGCTGAAAATTCGGGCAGTGCCGATTGGTGCACTGCGTATGGTCAGTGGTTATTCGTGACCAGTGTTGGTCATCAATGGCTTCTGGCCAGCTGTCACGGTCACCGTCCCAGCGATTACTGGCCAAGCGCTCGATCATCTTCGTAAACAGCTTCTGACCAGCCTCATCGACGTCGATCGTAAAGCCATCATCCGCAAACAGCTGAGCGGTCGTATTCTGGGCTTCGCTTTCCTGCAACATGAGATCCAGGCGCGACAGGCACAGGTAGCGCCCTCGCCCCTTTGCCAGGGCAAAATTGAACGACAGACCACTGTTACGCAGGATATCTGGAAGGTCCTTGTTGACGATCTGCTCCTGCAGAGCCACCGTTGCCGTCGCAATGACCAGACGCTTGCCGGCCGCCTTGGCCGCAGGAATGGCGGCGAGACTATAGGCAACGGTCTTGCCGGTACCGGTTCCGGCTTCCACAGCCACGACGGCAGGATCGCCAACGCGACGCCCTTCGTCATCCTGCTTGATCGCACCGAGCCCTTTGGCCGTCTCGGCAATCATCAGCCGCTGACCATAGCGCGGCTTGAGCGACTTGGCTTCGAGAAAGCGGGTATAAGCCCCCTGAATCTGGGACTTGAGTTCGGCACTAAGCATGGGGTTCCTCGACAGGGAAGCGTCATACGCTTCCAGCAGGCGCCACCGGCAGGTGACCCTATCAGCGATACAGCGCTGTATAAAATATCAGTAGTTTGGGAAAGCGGCTAATCGTAATGCACTTTTGCCGACGTACTGATTATATCACTAGCAAAAAAGACTTTTCGGTGCCGACCTCCCTGATCTGGAGCGGTTAAACCTAAAAAGCCTTGATTTTTCCTAAAGATACAAACGGTGTTTTCAAACCATGGCAAATCACATGATAAAAAACTGAGGCGATTAGCTATGGAAGAGCAGGCCCAACAACTGGACCGAGTCTGCTCCTTCAACCCATAGTTGTTTTAGCTCGGCTATTCAGTGGCCTGGAGCTGATCGTGTTGGTAGGCGATACCAGTGAAATACACCAAATAGCACTATCCATAAACGATTACGCCACGGATATGAACTTTGACGGAGTTGCCGGTTGAGCATGAGCACCTCCAAGACGCGCAAGCAAAACAGCACGACTCCAGCAAGATTCAGTAAAGCCTCGAACGGAAAGGCAAAAGGCTGGAACACGTTAGTTATGACAACGAGCCAGAATAAAAGAGAAAGAAATTTACCGATAATCATCAGGGCTGAGGACATGCTTTGTATTCAACATAAAAACTAACGTGATGTTGATTCTACTACCTAATGGAGATCAAGGCCGTCAGAGCATTTATGTAGCTTCCTTCCGTCTGTTCCCTGTTTCTTCCAATGGTCGGAAATTAACGTCGTCAGGCTTAAGGTCACGAGCGAGAGGCCGCCATACAAACAGATCCTCGTAGTGCTTATCCTTTGTCTGGTGGTTCTACCGTGAAAAGAAAAAAACTCTCGCTTACCTGCCTAGCCCCTTTGGCTTTGCTGAGCCCCTTTTCAGAGGCCAACGAGCTTAGCTGGAATTTAAAGCTAATCGGCCTAACGCCTACTTTTTACATTAACCAGCCTCTAGGGCAAGGTGTACGCGTGGGCGTATTGGATGGCTTGGCTGACTATAATCATCTGGAATTTAGTGGCCGACTTAATCGCAGCTGGCTCAGCCCGAACGGACAATACACATCTTTTGATAATCACGGATCGCATGTTGCAGGAATCATTGGAGCCGCCATGAACGGCAAAGGTACTATGGGTGTAGCGCCACGTGCCTCGCTGTCCAATGTAGCTGTATTTGATAACCGCGGCTGGGTCGCCGGCTTGTCTACATCCAATGCCATGGCTCGGGTCATAGCTGACGGCGCGCGCGTTACTAACATGAGCTATGGCCCTACGACTGCAGGTGACCTGGCCTATCCCGAGACGTTGAGCGCCATTAGCACTTATCGCCATCAGACAGTAGCCGTACTGGCAGCAGGCAATAATGGTGCGGTCCTAAAGAATGAACATTGGTCTTTGCAAAGCGCTCCGCTGGCTAACCTGGTCATTGTTGGTAGCGTGGATAGCAACAAGGCCCGCTCGGCCTTCTCCAATATCCCTGGCGAATCCTGTTTTACCACCTATCGATGCCAGGAAGCTGATAAGTTCAAGTATCGCTTTTTGATGGCCCCCGGCGGCAAATGGATTTATTCCACCGGTCCTAATAATAGCTATTTAGGCATGGCTGGTACGTCCATGGCAGCGCCTCATGTATCAGGTGCAGCGGCACTTCTCTTATCGAAGTGGCCTTTCCTAACTCCAGCGCAAACGGTCGATATTTTATTTAGGTCTGCGGAGGACTTAGGCGCAAAAGGCGTTGACTCCGTATACGGCTGGGGTCTTATACGCGTTGACCGCGCCATGGCGCCTGTCGGTCAAACACGAATTTCAACGGGTGCTACTGTCACGAGTAATAGTGTTCCAGCTAACTCGACGCGGCTGATTATGCCAAGTGCAATGGGAAGTAGCCGCGTTTTACGGTCAGCCATGCGCGATGCTGTAGTCTTTGATGAAGTAGGCCGCGACTTTCAGGTCGATGCTTCACAATGGAGTCATAACCGTACACTGGCGCTTGATTTATCTCGCCACTTGGCGCGTATGGTTGACATATCTCAACCAGATGTCATTTCACAGCGCTTGACTTCCAGCCTGACGCTGACAAGCCTCAGCACTCCTGCATTGAGAGGCGAACAAAACCTTACTTCGCCTCTTGAAGATACCGCAGAAGACAAGCGTCTCTCGCAGATGCCCGCCTGGCGCCTGGATGGCCAGACGAAAGACTTGTCCCTCAGCATTGGTAAAGGGTTTTCCTTCAGTGAAGCCTTCCTTGGTACGACTACTGCCCCCCTTTTTCTAACAGAGCGCTCGGCAGCTGAGCTGCCTTTGTCAGGATTAGCTAAGGAGGACGTATTCGGCCTTACTCGTCTCACACTAACTGACACCCTTGCCTTTTCAGTAGGCTTCAGTGAGCTATCCGACTCGACTCTGACAGCCAAAGCCCAAGGTACGCTGATAGCTGCACGCCTTGCTTATGCACCCAGCAAGCGCGTCGAAGTAGCAATCACGCAAACCGTTCTGGACGAGAAAGACATGACGCTCGGAGGCCCTTCAACGGGGGCGCTAGCGTTGGGCAAAGCCGCCCATACGGTAGCAACCGGTCTTAGTGTGACGATGAAACCTTTTCCTTCAGTACAGACACAGGTACACCTGACAGAAGCGGTAACACATCTAGAGGCAAGCGATACGTCTCTGTTCCGCTCTATAGATAATCTGCCAAGCCGGGCTTATGGTGGGTCCGTCATAAAGACAGGTGTCTTCAATGCAGAAGATGCGCTCGGCCTTAACATTACGAAGCCTCTGCGCGTTCATAGTGCACGTGCCTCCCTGGACACGCCTATTGGTCGAACAGATCAAGGTAGCGTGTTGTATAACCGTAGCGTGGTTAACCTGGAGCCACAGGGCAGCCAGACTGATATCGAGTTGAGCTACCGGGGAAAACTGGGAAAGCGTACCGGCTTTGGTGTCAGCCTGTTCCATCAGGACCAATTTAATCATCAGCGTGGCGAAACGAATAGCGGCGTCTCGTTCAGCGTTAAGATTGACCTTTAACTTCACGTACCCGACAGATACCCAAGGATCCTTTTGAGGTCCTTGGGTATAAGAAATCACTGACGCTCGACCAGAATTTCTACGCGCCGGTTGGTAGCACGACCTTCTGCCGTTTCGTTGGTAGCTACGGGCTGGCTTTCCCCAAGCCCTTGGACAGAGACGATACTGGCCGCCGGAACGCCCGACTGAACCAGGTAATTACGCACGGCTGCTGCACGACGCTCAGACAGGCGCTGGTTGTACTTTTCAGTACCCTTGCTGTCAGTATGTCCGTTAATGGTCAGCCGTGTCGTGGACGCTTCGTTTCTTAACCGGGAGGCTACGGTATCGAGCTGCGCACGGTCCGCCGGGCTGATTTCGGCCGAATCGAAGGCAAAGTGCAGATCACGTACAACAATGGTCTCTTGGCGAGGAAGCGGCTCGGGTGCAGGCGTGGGAGCCGGCGCAGGCGCTACCGGTTCGACAGCAGCTACCTGCTCTTCGCCCTGCCCATGAACATAGCAGTAAGCCCCCGCCGTGGCGCCGGCAACCAGCCCGCCCCACCCAGCATAGCTACTGCTTTCAATGGCTCCGACGGCCGCACCCGTGGCACCACCAATGGCGGCACACGCAGGCCAGTCCGTTTTCTTTATACCAGCGCAACCTGTTAAAACACTGCCCACCAGGATGAGGGGTAAAGCGGTCCTTATAATCGTCATTGTTGTCTCCTATTAAGGACTAGAAAAAGCGACCTCGAAAAAGGGATTGGACATCGATTTCTCCGCTCCGTCAGACTGGCGGTACAGGCCTGATCTTGACAGTGCCGCTTGATTAGTCTCCACAACAACCGCCGAGGTTCCACATGACCGCGACATTATCGTCACGTACTCCGCAACAGGCCTTGGCCGCGCTATTGGATCACTACACCCCTACTCGCCTGCTTATGGTCAGTGCCAGCGAGATACCCGCCGTGCAGGCTTTCAAGGCAGCTCACCCTGACTGCGAGTTGACGCAGTCCCCTGCCGGATCATTACAGGAACCGGTATCCCACCAACGCTATGACCTGGCTATCCTGGCTGACTGTCTGGAACACCTGTCAGTACGTGAAGGTCAGCAACTACTGGGCGGAATCCGCAACCTCAACGCCAGTCGGCTGGCTGTCCTAGTCGATCTGGCCGCCAGCCAATGGCAGCCCAGGGACTTCTATGCTCTGGCCATGCAACAGAGCGAGCGCTTTCAGCGTGATCAGCAAACCCTGACGTTGTTCACGTATGATCTGCATGATTACAAGCAGGTACCGGACTGGCTGAACGCCCGCTTCTGGGCCCATCCTGAACTCTTTGGAAAATATTGGTGGTAACGATGGCATCTGCTCCTTGCCCATGCGGCAGCGACGAGCTACTCGACAACTGCTGCGGCCGCTATCATTCAGGTGCCCCAGCCCCTACAGCGGAGGCGCTGATGCGCTCGCGTTACAGCGCCTATGTGCTGGGGTTGATCGACTACCTGATCAAGACGACCTTGCCTGCACAACAGGCAGGACTGGACAGGGCAGCCATAAGCGCCTGGAGCGCCCAGAGCACCTGGCTTGGGCTTGAGGTTGAAAGCCATGAGCCTCTGGGAGGCGTGCCTGAACACGCCTGGGTTATCTTTGTGGCCCGCTGGCACGATGCACAGGGGGACCATGCACACCGTGAGCGCTCGGCGTTTGTTCAACAGCAGGGGCGCTGGTATTTCCTGGATCCGACCGTGGCCATGACGGCAGGCCGCAACGACCCTTGCCCATGTGGTAGCACGACCAAACTCAAGAAATGTTGCGGCCCTTTCCTGCCATAGTAGAGCCGCTACACCAGTTTGAGATGAGACGTATCGGGCACCTGGACGGCTGTCTGTGGCCTTTCCTCGCCCATGTCGCTTCCTACCGGTGCCAGCGTGAGCTTACCCAGATCAACCTGGGGCGGAGCGACCTCGGCCTTCTGGTCCTGCAGATCCGCTCCAACCGGTGCCAAGCCAAAGTCCGGAGCATCGACATTGACGAACGCCGCCATGACCTCATCGCGCGGCGCGACGGATACGCGACGTGCTACAGGCGATGCGCCCGATTCCGGCTTCTCGGTGGCGACTGGAGCTGGGGCAAGGTCGATCTCTTCCGCAATTACCATTGACACGACTTCAACCCTAGCACCGGCATGGGTCAGCGCAGCCCGATATTTTTCAGCAGCGGCTGCATCCAGTCTATTCTTGATAATGACGCGGCGCCCGGAAAACAGCTGAGCGATACGCTTCTCGTCCGCCTGGAACAACCGAGCCAGGTTGGCACGTACTTGCGCTTCGTCAGCACCTGGCACTACCTCACCGGAAAAGGCGATCTCGAAAAGGCTCATGTTCATCATCCTGTCTAGCTTGAGGGCTATAAGTTCTGTAGATTGCTTACCGCCTGAGGAGCGGCTAGCCCGTTTTTCAACCTGTATAAGTACAACATAATGGCCCAGGCACTTGCCGACTTCAGAATAAAATGAGCATGGCTCGCGTTTGGGTAAGGTCCAGCTTATGCCAGGCACGCCTGTGCAACAATCGGACCGAGCTATTTTTCAATGCGCCGACGCGCTGTAACCGCTGCCCTTCGTTATGGAGTCGTCACATGTTTTTTCGGGCATTCAACAGGAGAGTCCTAGGTCTCTCGCTAGGCATCCTGATCCTGTTTGGAATCAGTGGCTGTACGTGGTTCTCCAGGGATTATGAAGACCCTGAAATACAGCTGACCCAGGTAGACCTGCTCAAAGCCAAATTATGGGGACAGGAATTCCTGTTGCACTTCAAGGTGGACAACCCCAACGATATCGATCTGCCCATTCGTGGCATGACGTATGCGATCTACCTGGAAGATGTTCCCCTTGCCGAAGGCGAAACGGGGCGTAACTTCACGATCCCAGCCTCTGGCAGCACGGAGTTTACCCTCCCCGTGCAGACCAATATGTGGCGGTACGTCAAAGACATCGTCAAACTGATCAAACGGACCGACAAGCCCGTTCATTATCGTCTCGTTGGCGAAGTGAAGACCGGCTTGATGTTTGGCCGCAGCGTCTATATATCGCGCAGCGGCGAGATCGTCCCGAACAATTTTTTACCGGAGTAATCAATGAACCAGCAACCCCACGTCCACGGCCCTGACTGCAATCATGACCACGATCACGGCCATCATCACCATGTTCATGGGCCGCATTGCAATCATGGTCCAGCTACCCCTGTTCGAAACCCACTCAAAGAGATCGGTCGCAACGATCCCTGCCCGTGCGGAAGCGAGAAAAAGTACAAGAAGTGCCACGGCGCTTCATGAATAAATGACGGCCCACTGATGTGGGCCGCTCTCGTTCATCGTTCCTTTCGAACTGTAAGCGTCCAGCCCGGTCACTCCTTTGGCAGTACCCTTTGCCCCGGAGAGCCTTGATGATCGATCTTTATTACTGGACTACCCCTAACGGCCACAAAGTAACGCTGTTTCTTGAGGAAGCCGAACTGCCCTACCGCATTCATCCCATCAACATCATGAAGGATGAACAGTTTGCGCCAGATTTTCTGAAGATTTCGCCCAACAACAAGATTCCTGCCATTGTCGATCAGAACCCGGCAGATAATGGCAGCCCCGTGACGCTGTTCGAGTCTGGCGCCATCCTGCTCTATCTGGCGGAAAAAACCGGCAAGTTCATCCCGCTGAATATCCGCGGACGTCAGGAGGTCATGCAGTGGCTATTCTGGCAAATGGGCGGTCTGGGCCCTATGGCGGGTCAGAACCACCATTTCGGGCGTTTCGCCAAAGAGAAGATTCCTTATGCGATTGATCGGTACGTGAGCGAGACCGCGCGTCTTTACAGCGTACTGAACAAGCGCCTGGAAGATCGGGACTTTGTAGCCGGTGGGGAATACACCATTGCCGACATGGCCATTTACCCGTGGATCGTGCCGTACGAATGGCAACAGCAAAAATTAGAAGATTATCCAAACATCAAGCGGTGGTTTGAAACGATCAGCATGCGAACTGCCACTGTTCGCGCCTACGATCTCGTCAATAAGGTAAACCCGCCAGCGGCAAGCTGACTACCGGAGCAGGCGTCGGCAGCGCTATAGCGACCGACGCCTGTCATGATCACGTCAGCGGCTGACCGTCATCATCGTGGAAGCGCGCCTTTTCAACCGCTGGCGTGCGCCAGCCAGCCGACACACCCCACAGGAAAAACACCAGACCAATCACCGCCACTACCGCCAGATCCTCTCCGTATGGCAGATAACCCTGGCCACCGAAACGGTCGCTTCCCGCCCAGGAGACCGCTGCCAACACCGGCAGGAAACACAGCAGCCACAGCGAGCCGAAGAAATGACGGCTGAAACCCTTCCACCCCTGCTTGGCCTGGTAGTAGATGTATATGGGCAACGCCGCCACGATCAGCAGCATGATTTCACCTGTCCGAGGCCACTTGGCCCAGTAGAGAAGCTCAGTGGCGAAAATAAACGCCAGTGCGGCTAAAACAGACAGCCCTCGGATTCGCAAGGGGCGATAGAGCTCAGGCGCCGTCCGCCGCAATGCCATGACACTTACCGGCCCGGTCAGGTAGGAAATGATCGTGGCAACAGAAATAACTGCCGCCAGTGTGCCCCAGCCCCGGAAGAAAAACAGGAAGATGAAGGACACCGCAAGGTTCAGCCACATGGCCGGGCGGGGAATCCCGAACTTGGGATGTACATGCCCGAACATGGCCGGCAGGCTGCCGTTGCGCTGGATACCATAGATCATCCGCGCAGTGGTGGCGGTATAAGTAGCGCCTGTTCCGCTCGGGCTGACAAAGGCGTCCGCATAGAGCAGAAAGGCTAGCCAGTTCAGGTTCAAGGCCAGCGCCAGTTGGGCAAAAGGTGAGCTATATTCAAGACCTGCCCATCCCTCGTGCAGATGCTCAGGAGGAACGGCGCCTAGAAAAGCGACCTGGAGCAGCAGGTAGATCACCGTGGCGATAATGATCGAACCGATTACCCCAAAGGGTACGCTACGGCCGGGATTATGCGCCTCGCCTGCAAGGTTTACCGGACTCTGGAAACCATTGAAACTGAACACAATGCCGCTGATGGCTACTGCTGTCAGAACGGCCGAAATACTGATGGAGTGGTCTTCGCCGGTGATGCCAACGGTAAAATTCTCACTGTGAAAACCTGACAGCATGAGCGCTATGGCGGTCAGTGCCGGTACCACTAACTTGAATATCGTGATTGCGCTGTTACTGCGGGCATAGAGCTTGACGCCCCAGAAGTTGAGCAGGAAGTACACGACTACCAGGAGCGCGGCCAGTATCAGACCGGTTGTACTCAACTCGCCATGACCGCTGCTGACACTGTAAAGGTCCTGCGCCCATTGCCAGGGCCAGGACGCCATATACTGAACAGAAGCCTCTGCCTCGACCGGGATGACCGATACAATCGCGATCCAGTTGGCCCATCCGCCAATGAACCCTACCAGAGAGCCGTGCGAGTAGTGCCCATAGCGCACCATGCCGCCCGACTCTGGAAACATGGCACCCAGCTCGGCATAGGTCAGCGCGATGAAAAGAATGATCACTGCACCTAATAACCACGCATAGATAGCCCCAGGGCCTGCCAGCTGGGCAGCATGCCAGGCACCAAACAACCAGCCGGATCCGATGATCGACCCCAGCCCAGTAAACATTAAAGCTAGAGGCCCTAAATCGCGACGGATCGCGCGCTCATTCGACATCGTGTACTCCTTGGTCAGCGCCTTAAAAGACGGACTCAAGGCCGATGAACAGAGCAACAACGGGCCAAAAGTCGCCCGTCCAATTGGCGAAGCGACAAATCATGTCAGAATGTTTCTGTCGTGATAAGGATTAAATGTCGTTTTTAAACAAGTGTGATCCGCTTCACTGGTCAGAAAAATCACACCCGCTGGCGGAATGGACTGGACAGTGCTTGCCTGGATAACAACGCCTCACTAACGTAGCGCGCTTTTGAAACCCTGCTCCTCTGGAGACTATCCGTTCATGGATTTTCCTGCTTACCGGCGCCATCTGGGTCGCCTTGGTCTTGTTTCAGTACTGGGGCTTGCGGGCTGCCAGACAACGTTTGATCAACGTGACACGGATAGCCTTCCACCCAGCTCGGGCGTTCAGCCCATCAAGGGACTTGCAGAAAACGCGTCGATTCGGCGAAGCGAACTGGGCGTGCCCCTGATCGAAACATCGACCTTTCACGATGCGCTGTTCACGCTGGGTTATGTCCACGCATCGGATCGACTGAGCCAAATGATTACCTTGCGCCTGCTGGCGCAAGGACGGCTGGCAGAAATGGCAGGGCCGGACGCATTGGACACCGATCGCCTTATGCGTGCGGTCAATCTTAGGAAAACGGCAGAAACTGCCTACAAGAATGCATCGCCACGCCTGAAGAAGTTCCTAGAGGTCTACGCTCGCGGCGTTAACGCCTACCTGTTCCGTTACCAGAACAAGCTTCCAGCAGATCTGGCCGCCATCGGTTATCAGCCTGAATATTGGAAGCCTGAGGACTCCGCCCTGCTCTTTGCTCTGCTCGATTTCAGTCTGTCCGTCAATCTGAACGAGGAACTGGCCAGTCTGGCGTTGGCACAGAAGGTCAGCGCCGATACCTTGGCCTGGTTGCTGCCCAGCTATCCCGATGAGCCGATTCCCGTCGACGAAGCTGCCAAACTCAAGGGTTTGTCCTTGGCGGGACAAATCCCAGGGCTGGAGGCGTTGAACGCAGCCTCAACACGCCTCGCCCAGGTAAACGGATTGACGGTTCCCGCCGGAAGCAGCTGGGCCATTGCTCCGCAGCGCAGTCGCAGCGGCAAGAGCTTGTTGGCAGGTGACCTCAGCCAATCGCTAGCCCTGTCATCGGCCTGGAGCTACGTACAGGTTCGTGCGCCCCGTTATCAGGCGGCAGGATTGTCCCTGGCGGGAACGCCGTTCATTCTTTCCGGCTACAACGGCAAGCTGGCCTGGTCGTTTTCTCCAGCCATGGGCGACACTCAGGATCTATATCTTGAACGTGTACGCACCCAGGGCAGCGGCTTGAACTACGAGGTCAATGGAAAATGGACACCTGCAGCGGCCCGTTCCGAGACCTTTTTCATCAAAGGCCAGCGGCCGGTACGAGAGACTGTCTTCGAAACCCGGCATGGCCCGCTGATCAATCATCAAGTCGGCCAGCAAAGCGGTTATGGTCTGGCCTTGTGCAGGGCTACGCTCGATACGGACAAATCCATGGATGCAGTATTCGACCTGAGCCGGGCCAAGGATGTTGACCGCGCGTTCGAGATAACTCGAGACATCCGAGCGCTTGCGCTGAATATAGTCTTTGCCGACGCCGAACATGTTGCGTGGCAGGTGACCGGCCTGTACCCCAACCGCCGAGAAGGACGCGGGCTGCTGCCCTCACCCGGGTGGACCGATCGTTATGAATGGGATGGTTTTGCCGACCCGATGTTGCATCCTTATGACCAGGACCCTTCCCAAGGGTGGCTTGGCAATGCTGGCAACCGTACGGTGCCGCTGGGGTATGGCATGCAGCTGTCGAGCTCATGGCAGGCTCCCGAGCGGGCCGAACGTATCGCTCAGCTTGCAGGCTCGCAGACACGGCTGGAAGCTCGCAACCTGATGGCCATGCAGGCAGACCAGACCTCACCGTTGGTCGCCAAGGTCCAGGCCATGCTGAGCGCACCGGGCATGGCTCAGCCCCTCAAATCGGCCATCGAGGCCCTACCGGCTGAGCAACGCGCACATGCCAGCGAGGCCTTGCGCCGAATCGGCACGCTCGATGGGCGCCTATTGGCCACGTCAGCCGATGCGGCCGTCTATGAAGCATTTCTGCAGGCTACCGCTCGACTGACTTTTGCCGATGAACTGGGAGGAAACAACAGCCCGGCGATGCAGGCCCTAAACCGGATCGCCCCGCTCTCTTACTCAGCTCAAATCGATCATCTTCTGACCCGGGACGATAGTCCTTTCTGGAATGATACCCAGACGACAGCCGGACACGACAAGCCGGCCATTCTTGCCCAGGCGCTTGCCTCAGCCATTGCCGAATGCGAGCAGGCCATGGGTAATGACCGAAACAGCTGGCAATGGGGGCGTCTGCACACGTATGACTGGCAGGGCGAAACCGAACAGGCGGCTGCCCGGCCAGGTACCAATACACGCTATCCCGCTCGCCGGGCATATCCAGCAGGCGGTGACTTCTCGACGCTGGATCGCTCGGCCTATGGCTGGGGCAACGGCTTTGGGGTACACAGTGCCAACAGCTTGCGCATGGTCGTGGATTTTGGTCAGCCGGAACCGTTTATGGCCATTGATGGCAAGGGGCAGTCGGATAATCCGGCCAGCCCCTACTACGGCAAGGGCATCGAGCCCTGGCTGAAAGGTCAGTATTCCAGCTTTCCCTTCCAGCCGCACAATCTGGACCGTGTTTATGGCACGCGTCGTCTGACGCTAACGCCTGCCCAGTAAGCGAGCCGGCCCTGGCATATCACTTGCTTCATGTCTCTTCAGAAGCAAGTGCCAACGTCGGCATTTGCTGACCGTATATTCGACAATGGCGTCGTTCTGCGCCGATAACCCTTGTTATCGGCCTTAACGGCGCTTTTTTATTTAGGTTTTGCCAAGGCTTGCTATGACGACGATTAACGCCCTCGCCTGGGTATCAGGCTCGGATGCACCAGAACGGAGCATTGTAAATCTGGGCTTCATGCCCCTGACCGACGCTGCCTCGCTGATCGTGGCAGCCACTCAAGGATTTGCTCAACCCTACGGATTGACCCTGCACCTGCATCGTCAGCCGTCCTGGTCAGCCCTGAGGGATCGTCTACTCAATGGCGAGCTGGATGCGGCGCACAGCTTGTACAGCATGATCTATGGCCTGCAATTGGGGCTGGGCAGTTCGTCACCCACCGACATGGCTGTCCTGATGGGCTTGGCCCAGAATGGGCAAAGCATCAATCTCTCAGCCTCGCTCGCGACCGAAGGTGTCACTACAGCTGAAGCACTGGCACACCGTATCCGGCAGTCTTCGCAGGCTCCGCTTGTGCTGGCGCATACCCTGCCCACCGGGACTCATGCGCTCTGGCTGTACTACTGGCTGGCCGCCAAAGGCATCCATCCGCTGGAAGATGTGAGCACCGCCGTGGTGCCTCCACCGATGATGGTGGAGCATTTACGCGCCGGCCGAATCGATGGGTATTGTGTAGGCGAGCCCTGGGGCGCCTCGGCCATTGAGCAAGGCCTGGGCGTGACCCTGGCTACAACGCAATCCATCTGGCCGGATCATCCAGAAAAGGTGTTGGCCTGTACCCGTGCGTTTGCCGAGCAGAACCCCAACACGGCCCGCGCCTTGATCTGTGCCCTGCTCGATGCCAGCCGGTTCATCGAGGAAAGCCTCGAGAATCGTCGCAGCACTGCACAACTGATCAGCGGCGCCGCTTATGTCAATGCACCGGTAAGCGCCATCGAGCCGCGCATGTTAGGTCAGTACACAAATGGACTGGGGCAGCGCTGGCAGGATGAGTATCCCCTGCGCTTCTTTCATAAGGGTGCAGTCAATATGCCCTATCTATCAGATGGCATGTGGTTCATGACTCAATTCCGCCGCTGGGGTCTTTTGCGCAATGATCCTGACTACGTGGGAGTAGCCCGTCAGGTACAGCAGCTCTCGCTTTACGGCGAGGCGGCAGCGCGTGTAGGCGTGGAGGTTCCTGATCAGCCCCTGCGCAGCGCTACGCTCATTGACGGCCGGGTATGGGATGGACAGGATCCGGCAGGCTACGCCCGCAGCTTTAACCTGCATGCCCTGGCTGACGCCATGCTTAATCCACTGACTTGACTTCGAGGCGACAAGCACCATGCGCATTCTGCTTATCGACGACACTCCGAAGAAGGTAGGCCGCCTGAAGGCCGCCCTGCTGGAAGCCGGCTTTGACGTAATCGAAGAGTCCGGCCTGACCATAGACCTGCCCGCCCGAATCGAAGCGATCCGCCCCGATGTCATCCTGTTCGACACCCAGTCGCCCAGCCGTGACGTTATGGATCAGGTATGCCTGGTGACGCGAGACCGCCCTCGGCCAATCGTCATGTTTACCGACGAGCACGATCCAGATGTCATGCGCCAGGCCATTCAGTCAGGTGTGAGCGCCTATATCGTGGAAGGCATTCATGCCCAACGGTTGCAACCGATCCTCGACGTGGCCATGGCACGCTTCGAAACCGATCAGGCTCTGCGCGCCCAGCTGCAGGCACGGGAACAGCAACTAGCCGAGCGCAAGCGAATCGAGCTGGCGAAAGGCATGTTGATGAAAATGCGGGACTGCAATGAGGAGCAGGCTTACACCCTGATGCGCCGCCAGGCCATGAGTAAACAGCAGAAGCTCGTTCAGGTCGCCGAGCAGATCATCTCCATGAACGAGCTGCTCGGCATGTAAAGCCCCTCATTGACGTTGTTGCACGGAGTGCGCTGGCGAGGTTGGCAGCGCAGTGACCGTCTGACTCAAGCAGACCCGGTTGCGGCCCTGCCGCTTGGCTTCGTAGAGCGCCTTGTCAGCGGCCTGCAGCAGTTCCTCGGCTTTCTGGCCGCTCTGTGGATACATGGCAATACCCAGCGAAATGGTGACCGGGCCCAGAGGTGCACCGCCATAGACCAGTTGCATGTGACTGACCGCCTCACGTAGCGCCTCGCAACGCGCCAGGGCGCCTGCCTGGGTGCACTCGGGCAATACCAGGGCAAACTCCTCTCCACCAAAGCGGCAGGCCAGATCACTGGCCCTGACCAGGCGTTTAACCTCCACGGCCAAATGCCTTAAGACCGCATCGCCAGCCTCATGGCCGTGAGTATCGTTAAACCGTTTGAAGTGATCCACGTCGAACAGCACGACAGCCGTTGTCGTCTGGTTGCGACTGGCACGCAGCAGTTCGCGGCTCAGAGTCTCATCGAGGAAACGGCGGTTGTGCAGTCCGGTCAGCGCATCCACGATGGACTGATGACGCAGGCTGTCACGCAGGGCCAGGTTCGCCACGCCCAGGGATACCTGCTCGGCAAAGGCTTCGGCCAGCTTGAGTCCTGAGGTGGGATGCTCGCACAGCGTCAACACACCGATAGGCTCACCCTGCGCCATCAGTGGCACACAGATGTAGCCGCCTTGCGCCTGGACGACATTGACCAGATGGGGACAGACCAGATCCTTGGTTACGTCCTGGACATCATGGGTCTGCCCACGACGCACCGACCAACACTGGTGAGGCTCGAACATGGTCTTCTGCTCAACCCAGCCATTCCAGGCTCCTGCGAGTTCCAGGACATCCCGCGAGGGGTGATACAGATGAATACACCCTGGGGCGGATCCGAACAGCTGGCTGGCGAACCGGGTGATGATGTCGTAGCACTCGGCAAAGTCCGTAGTTGAATGCAAAGCGCTGGCCATACGGCTCATGAGCTCCGTTTCACGGTTGCGCAGTTCGAGCTGTTGCATGCCGTCGCTTAATTGCTCTGAGAGTTCAAGCAGGCGTTTTTCGCTTGTCTTGGTCTCATTTAGTACGCGGAACGTGAACTTATAAAGAATCGCAACGAGGACCAGATCGAGCATGGCAATAAGCAGGAGCGCAATACGGATGATCTGACGACGCCATTCCACCTGCCGGGACAGCAATAGGCTCTCTTGCGACATACGATTTTCAATCGTGGCGACTTCCTGTCGAATGGTATCCATGAGCCGTTTTCCCTCCCCCGTGCTGACCCGTGCTACTGCCTCGGACAGCCCCCGCTCACGGCGCAGCTGAATAGTGCCATTCCAATAGGCTCGCTGCTGACCGATCATATCCTGAAGGGCAGCAAACTCAGGGTACTGCTTCGCATCCATTGCTTGCCGCAAGGGAATCACAAGATGGTCGACCTCGGCATATCCTTGAAACAGAGGCGTCAGATAATCTTCACGGCCTGTAATGATGAACCCACGCTGGCCGGTTTCACCATCCTTGATTGCTGAAAATAAGCGCTGCAGCTGTTGGAGGCGCATTTCAGCTGCTTCGTAGTTATCCAGGCCGCTGCGAATCCAGCTGGTGCTGCTAAGAGGCACAATCACATTGAGAACCAGCATGGCGATGATTAGGCTGAATCGGCTACGCAACTGCGAAGCAGTCTTGGTCATTGCTTGTTTCCAGGAGATGCATCTATCGGATTAGAAGTCTAGCCGCTGCTGATCAATCCATAAGCAGTGTTTGCAGGAAGCAATCGAGCAAAAAGGCAGAACAACGGTCATACCGGTAAGTCTGCCTGTTTTTTCCGGCAGGCGACAGGTTTGTTCGATCTCTCTTGAAGGCGGCCCCTATCTAGGCTATAAGCCCGGAAACCCCGTATGGACATCATCATGCTCAAACACTTGATCGGTCTGTTCAGAGCGCCTTCGGAAGAAGAGCGGAAATTGGCGCAAACGATCAACAACTCGTACAAGTCTCTTCGGGTCGTAGGCCGCGGTACCATTCGGATTGATCCTGAAGAAGTGTTCGACTCGCCGGAGTTCAAGCAGGATCTCGACCGAGCCAAGCGCCTTATCAACGGCTAAATGTTTCTTCTCCTTCTTCTGCCTATCCTGGTTAGCGGGTTTCTCGTCTGTCACAAGCACCCGCTTTTCTACTATCGCCTGCATCGCTACGAGGGACAGTACCTCTATTTGCAGAGCGCCCGGCTGGGTCTGTTTTGCGCGCTTCTTTCGCTGACCCTCAACCTCATGCTGTTTCTGCTCGTGGCCCAGCATGACTGGACGGTTGCAGGCCGTACCTTTTCGCTCGATTACTTTTCCGGCCTGGCGAGCCTGATCCTGCAGACCCATGCCATTGAGGAGGCGAGCCAGGCCGCCCAGCTCTCCTGGATTCTTATCCTCACCGTGACCGCACTCATGATCCCAAGGCCCTGGGCATTTCTGGCCAAGGCTTACATCAAGCGGCGGCATGGGTTGAAGGAAGAGAACTATGCGATGTTTCTCATGGCCGGCATTCTTAAGGACAGTCCGTTGGATGACCTGCTATTCAATGCCACGATCAACCGTGAAACCCTGATGCTCTCTCTGGAGGAGCGCAAGGTCTACGTAGGCAAGATCACGACCCTGGGTGAACCCAGCGAAACGGAAGGTGCCGATCAGGAGGTCTGCATCAAGCCGATCATGAGCGGCTATCGGGACAAGGACAAACTCTGGGTAACGTTCACGACCCACTATGCCGATGCGGACAAGGATATTTACCTCACGCTGAAGCAGAGCCAAATTCTGTCTGCGACCAAGTTCGACTTTGATGCCTACGAGCGCTTTGTCCGCAGTAAAAAGCCGGACCATGTAACGTCTTAACAAGACGATGCCTGTGCCCCATATCCGGGCATGTCTATCCACGATGCGCTGTAATGATTCAAACGGGCGGATGGTCTGACGGTAAAACCGCAGGCCAGAGCGCTTTGCTGACTTGGCGTGGCGTTTGCTAATCCATCCGTAACGGTAGCCAACGGCGGTTACCCACCTACGACAAAGGCGTCGCGTTGCTCCTGCTCCGGCAGAGGGCAACGTGGCGCCTTTGTCGTTTCTGCCCCAATGCCCGGGGCGGGTGGACGCTCCGCGGTTGTGCTGAATGCCTGGCATTTCACAACGCACGTCAGGCGCGTTCGCCTTGTGATGTTCGAACTGAGGCCCTGCCGCGTGGCGGGTACATCGTTGATTACGAGGTGCACGAATGAACACGAGTTTCTGGAAAGCCGGCCATGCGCCGACCCTGTTCGCCGCGTTTCTATATTTCGATCTGAGTTTCATGGTCTGGTACGTGCTTGGCCCGCTAGCCGTGCAGATCGCGGCCGACCTGCAACTGACGACTCAGCAACGCAGCATGATGGTCGCCACGCCCATTCTGGCAGGCGCCGTGCTGCGTCTGATCCTCGGCTTTGTGGCTGACACGCTCTCGCCCAAGACCGCTGGCATTATTGGCCAGATCGCCGTTATCGCGGCGCTATTCGTGGCGTGGCAGATGGGTATCGACAGTTACGAGCAGGCTCTGCTGCTGGGACTCTTTCTGGGTTTTGCCGGCGCTTCCTTTGCCGTCGCCCTGCCACTGGCCTCGCAATGGTATCCGCCGCAGCATCAGGGCAAGGCCATGGGCATTGCAGGTGCCGGCAACTCGGGAACGGTCTTCGCGGCGCTGTTCGCTCCTGGTCTTGCAAAACTGTTCGGCTGGACCAACGTCTTTGGCTGGGCGTTGATTCCGTTGGTCGCTACGCTCGTCTTCTTCGTATTGTTTGCACGCAATGCACCGCAGCGGCCTGCGCCGAAGAAACTAGCCGACTATGCCAAGGCCCTGGGTGACCAGGACAGCTGGTGGTTCATGTTTTTCTATAGCGTGACCTTTGGTGGTTTTCTCGGCCTTGCCAGTACCCTGCCGGGTTACTTTCATGACCAATATGGCCTGGAGCCCGTCGTTGCCGGCTATTACACCGCTGCCTGCGTCTTTGGCGGTAGCCTGATGCGCCCGCTGGGTGGCGCGCTGGCTGATCGGATCGGCGGTATCCGCTGCCTGTTGGGCATGTATACCGTGGCAGCTGTCTGTATTGCCGCAGTAGGCTTCCATCTGCCCAGTGCAACGGCCGCCCTGGGGCTGTTCGTAGTCGCCATGCTGAGCCTGGGCGCAGGCAATGGCTCGGTTTTCCAGCTGGTGCCGCAGCGCTTTCGCAAGGAGATCGGCGTCATGACTGGCTTGATTGGTATGGCAGGTGGTATTGGAGGCTTTGTTCTGACGGCGGGCCTTGGTGCCATCAAGCAATCCACCGGTGATTATCAGCTGGGCCTCTGGCTATTCGCCTGCCTGGGCGTACTGGCCTGGTTTGGTCTGCTGAGTGTGAAGCGGCGTTGGAGAACCACCTGGGGATCGGCGGCCGTGTCTGCCGCACGCGTTTAACTCGAAGCGCCCGTCAAACGACGGGCATTTCGCTTCTAAACCTCTCTACTTCCTGACCGAATCCATGCCCCTTACCTTGAGCATCGGTGAAGCCACGGCCACCGGTCCACGACCTGAAAACCAGGACGCCCTGCGTAGCGTCACGCCGGCTCCCGCTCTGGCACTTAGCAAGGGGCATCTGTTTGCCCTGGCCGATGGAGTAAGCCACTGCGTCGACGGCAAACTGGCTGCTCGCTCAACTGTACAGGCGTTGGCGATGGATTATTACTCAACGCCCGAAACCTGGCCTATTGCACAGTCACTGGATCGTCTGCTCCTGGCACAGAACCGCTGGCTACAAGCCGGGGCCCAAGGCCAGCCGTTACTGACGACGCTGACGGTCCTTGTGCTCAGAGGACATCGTTATACCCTTGCCCATGTAGGCGATTGTCGAGCCTATCACCTTAGAGGCCAGACACTCTCCTGTCTGACAGAAGACCACGTCTGGCAACAGCCCGGCATGCAACATGTTCTGACACGTGCTCTGGGGCTGGAAGCTCATCTGATCGTGGACTTTCATGAGGGTGATCTGCAAATCGGTGATTGTTTCCTGCTGGTCAGTGATGGGGTCTGGGCCTGCCTGGGTGATGCGGCTATACGACGTATATTGTTGGATGAAGCCAACCCCATGTCAGCGGCCCATGCCTTGATCCAGGCAGCCCATCTGGCGGGCAGTCAGGACAATGCCAGTGCATTACTGGTACGTGTTGACGCCCTGCCTGACAAACCCTTGGCGGATGCCCTCGCCGAGGTAGCGGGCTGGCCTGTTCCACCACGACTCAAAGAGGGCCAGATGTTCGAGGGCTGGCAGGTCGAACAGCGCTTGGCGATCTCTCAGCAGTCCTGGCTGTATCGCGTGCGTGACGGCGCCGGGCGGCCCTGGCTGCTCAAGACTCTCTCCCCAGGTCAGCAAGGTGATACCCAGGCCATGCAGGCGCTCCTGATGGAGGAGTGGTTTCTGCGCCGCGTCGCCGGAAGGGCTTTTGTCGAACTGCATCCACTGCCTCAACGTCAGCACCTGTATTACGTACAGCGTGAATACCCGGGCCGCACGCTGGCTGTCCAATTCAAACAGACCGGTCCATTTCCGCTTGGCGAGTGGCTGGATACCGCAACCCGCCTCTTGCGCGCTCTGGGTCAGCTGCATCGGCGCAATATTCTGCACCGGGATATCAAACCCGAGAATCTGCACCGGGGCGATGATGGCGAACTCAGGCTACTGGACTTTGGCCTTGCCTATTGCCCTGGCCTTTCCCATGAATGCGAGGGCGCGGTGCCGGGTACGCCCAGCTATCTGGCGCCCGAAACGTTCGAAGGTGCCGCACCAGGGCCGCAGCAGGATCTCTTTGCAGTAGGCGTTACGCTCTATTACCTGCTAACAGGCCATTATCCCTACGGAGAAATAGAGGCCTTCCAGCGACCGCGTTTTCAACAGCCGGAACGTGTGCTGCACTATCGGCACGACGTACCGCTCTGGCTGAATGACTGGTTAATGCGCGGTGTAGCGGTCGATCCAGCCCAGCGTTTCGAGACGGCAGAGGAAGCCTTATTACTTTTAGAGCAAGGCGAGCGGCAACCTGCATTACCGCCCAAGGCATTGCTGGAGCGCGAGCCATTGAAATTCTGGCGTACAGTGGCCTGCGTTTCGTTATTGATCAATCTCGCCGTTGTGCTGCTCTGGTTGTATCGCCATTGATCGATCTGACGAGCCAGCCCGCTAAGGCCAGCTCGCCTGTTTCAGTTGAGCTTGTTCGCGGGCGGTTGCGTTGACGGGCTCGTACTGGCCACGGTTGCCCCTGAGAGCTGACGGCAGCTGGCAAACAAATCCAGCCCCGGGTTATAGACCTGGGTATGGACACGCAGGAGACCCAACATGGAATGGAACAGGTTGTCCTGGCTGAGCGAGTCATTCCGGTGGACCGCTACACACTGGCTATTCACACCCATCGACTGCTGATACGGCTGAGAAAACCACGCTACGCTGGCGATATGCTTCTGTTGATCCGGCGCTACGGCGTACGGCATGCCATGAAGAAATACATTGTACTCACCCAATGACTCACCATGATCGGACAGGTAGAACATGGCGGTACTCACCTTGTCCTGGTTGTTACGCAGGGTATTGATCAGGCTCGCCAGGACATGATCAGTGTAGCGAATGGTGTTGTCATATCCATTCACGATACTTTCCCGTGAGCACTGGCTCAGCTCGTTGTTCTTGCATACCGGGGTAAAGTACTCGAAGGCCGCCGGGTAGCGTTTGAAATAGGCCGGGCCGTGGCTGCCCATCTGGTGGAGCACCAGCACGGTGTCGCGCTGCATGTGATCGATGATGCCCTGTATATCCTTGAGCAGGATTTCATCATGACACTCGCCATCGCTGCAGAATGCCGGGTCCTGAGCCTTTGTCAGGCTTTCGAAGGCCACACGGTTACAGGTTTCCTTGCAGCCGGCCTGATTGTCGCGCCAGATCACGTCATATCCAGCCCGCTTAAGCACATCAAGCAGGTTCTCCTGACTTTTGGCCACACTGTCACTGTAATGCGCGCGGGTCAGATTGGAGAACATGCAGGGTACGGATACTGCCGTCTCGGTGCCGCAGGAATGCATGTCGGTAAAGCTGATCACGCCCTCCTCCTGGCGCAGCTCGGGCGTTGTATCGCGGCCATAGCCATCCAGGCCAAAGTTGTCGGCACGTGCGCTTTCCCCAACGACCAGAACAGTCAATGTCTTGTGCGCACCGGCGCTGACGGGCGCCAGGCGTACAGCATCCGTACCGATCTCGCGCAGCGGACCCTTGGGTTTGGCCGTCGCGTCATGAACATAGCTGATCAAGGCACCCACAGAATTGCTGGGCGTCAGCTGCATATGAATCTCGTGGTGATTACGAAACAGGGAAGACAGGCTTTGATAATTGAGCATGGCTACGCCGACCATAACCACGGCGGTTACACCGCTGGCAATGGATTTGCTCAACAGCTCGCGCGGCCACCGACGATACTGAACCGGTGTCCTCCAGAGCAGCCAGACCGGCAGCGCGCCGAGCAGGAGCAGATAGGCAGCCAGCTTGAATGACAGCAGATCCCCCACTTCGGCCGTGTCGGTCTCCAGCATGTTACGGAGCATCTCCGTATCGATCATGACACCGTACTGGTTCATGAAATAGGCAACCCCTGCTGCGCTCAGAAAGAGTACGCTCAGTAGAGGCTTGAAGATCCAGCGAAAGGCGAACAAGGTCAGGATCAGATTGAAGGCTGCCAGGAAAAGAACAGCCACTGCGCCCAAGGTGAGCACACCTTTCATATCGAGAGGTGTCACCACGTCGAACAGGTGAGTCCACAGTGGGACGTTGTAAAAAATCAGGAAAGCCGCACTCACGATCAGCGTGAGCCACTCGGGACGAACCGGTCTCAACTTCAGCATCTCGTACAACTCTTGAAATAAGATGACAAAAGTGTGGTGAGGGGCTCGTCAACGTTTCGTGAAGAAAGCCTTGTAAAAACGTTTCACTTAATTGCTTCTCAAACTGCCCCTCAAGGGTGTAAAAGAGAGAAGGAACCGTGATTCCAGACGGCATGCTTGCTAAGCTCCAAGCATAACCCTCAATAAGAAGATCATAGGGAGCTCCTCATGGCCCGCATCGAACTCAATCTTCCAAGCGACCAGTTTTATTTTACTACCCATCAAACGGTCCGCAGTACCGACATCAATGCCGGTGGCCACTTGAGTAACGAGTCGATGATTTCCATGATTTCAGAAGCTCGTACACGCTTCATGTTTTACTACGGTATCCGGGATGGTGCCGAGGATGGCATTGGTACCATGGTGACGGATCTTGCGACCGTTTATCTGGCTGAAGCCTTTGCAAGGGACAAGCTGCAATTTGACATTGGGGTCATGGACTTCAATAAATACGGGGGCGATATCATCTTCCGCATTACTCGGCCGGATACCGACACCACCATTGCGCTCGCCAAGTGCGGTTTTGTCTTTTACAACTATCGCGAAAAGCATATCGAGCCTATGCCCAAGCCTTTCCACCGTATTTTCCCCAAGGTTAATTGGGTCAGTGATCGGCCAGCGGCCAGCACGCAGAACGTCACGCCTATCAAGGAAAGTTCGCACGGATAATGTGCAATGCGCTTCAAAGTGGTGCAAAAAAGCTCAGAATAGTCAGGATCTCCTGACAAAAAATAGAGCCAGGTCAGGCAGTTACATTCTTGGCACGTCCCCTGCTTAGTCTCTAGGCAGACATCAAGCGCAGCCTTCAACGGCGAACGGCAGCGCTCCCCCGACAGGCCTATGCAGGCCGATAACGGGACCGGACAAAGGCGTCCTCGCATTCATGTGCGGGACGCCTTTTTTGTTGCCTCGATTTCAAGCACGCCCGGTGGGCAGCTTGCGGAGACGCCTGATGAAAAAGCTCAAGCTGGTACTGATCGGCAATGGCATGGCTGGGGTACGCACCCTGGAAGAACTGTTCAAACTCGCCCCTGACCTGTATGACGTAACAGTCTTTGGCGCAGAACCACACCCGAACTACAACCGCATCCTGCTATCCCCCGTTCTGGCTGGCGAGCAGACCTTTAAGGAGATCGTCCTGAACGACCTCAACTGGTACGCCGAGCACGCTATCGAGCTGCATCTCAATCGCAGGGTTACGGAAATCGATCGCCAGAACCGCCGCGTCATAGCCGAAGACGGCACCGTGGCAGAGTATGATCGACTCATCATTGCCACCGGCTCCAACCCCTTCATTCTGCCCATTCCGGGCAAGGATCTGGAGGGTGTGATTGGTTATCGTGACATTGCCGACACCCAAGCCATGATCGATACGGCAGCCACGCATCGCCACGCAGTGGTTATCGGCGGTGGCCTCCTGGGTCTGGAAGCGGCCAACGGCCTCAAGCTACGCGGCATGGACGTCACCGTCGTTCATATCGGTGACTGGTTGATGGAGCGCCAGCTGGACAAGACGGCTGGCAACCTTTTGCAGACCGCCTTGGAAAGCCGTGGCCTCAACTTTCTGCTGCCCAAGCAGACCGCCGAGCTGCTCGATGACGGCAACGGTCGTGTCTGCGCCGTTCGTTTCGCCGATGGTGATCAAATACTTGCTGATCTGGTCGTGATGGCTGCCGGCATTCGTCCCAACTATACGCTGGCCGAATCGGCCGGATTGACCTGTAACCGCGGCCTGACCGTCGACGATACGATGCGCACCTCAGATCCAGACATCTTCGCCGTAGGAGAATGCGCAGCGCACCGAGGCATTGCCTATGGCCTGGTAGCCCCCTTGTTCGAACAGGCCAAGGTGTGTGCCAATCATCTGGCCCTTCAGGGCACCGCCGAATATCACGGCTCGGTGACGTCTACCAAACTCAAGGTCACGGGCATCGACCTGTTTTCTGCCGGGGACTTCATAGGCGGTGAAGGCTGTGAGGAGATCACCCTCTCCGATCCTATTGGCGGTATCTACAAGAAACTGGTGATAAGAGACGACATTCTCGTCGGCGCGTGCCTGTACGGCGATACGGCAGATGGCGGCTGGTACTTCCGCCAGATTCGTGAGAATCACAACGTTAGCGAAATCCGTGACCTGCTCATGTTTGGCGAGCATGCCATAGGCGATGCTGGCCATCAGGGGCAGGACAAGGCCATGCTGATGAGCGACGAAATGGAGGTCTGCGGATGCAACGGCGTCTGCAAGGGCACTATCGTCAAGGCCATCACTGAAAACAACCTGCTCTCCGTGGATGAGGTGAAAAAGCACACCAAGGCGGCCAGCTCCTGCGGCTCCTGCACCGGTCTGGTGGAACAGATCCTGATCAATACGGTGGGCGGTGCGGCCGATGTAAAGCCCAAGAGCGAAAAACCGGTATGTAACTGCACTGACCATACCCATGGCTTCGTTCGTCAGGCCATCCGTGAGCAGCACCTGACGACCATTCCCGAAGCCATGACGGTCCTGGGCTGGAAAACGCCTAATGGCTGCGCCACCTGCCGCCCGGCACTCAATTACTACCTGATCTCCACGTGGCCGAGCGAAGCCAAGGACGATCCGCAGTCCCGCTTCATCAACGAACGCGCACACGCCAACATTCAGAAAGACGGCACCTATTCGGTTATTCCCCGTATGTGGGGCGGCGTAACCAGCGCAGCGGAACTGCGTCGTATCGCGGACGTGGCCGACAAATACAAGGTGCCCATGGTGAAAGTCACCGGAGGCCAGCGCATCGACCTGCTGGGTATCAAGAAGCAGGATTTGCCCGGGGTCTGGAAGGATCTGGACATGCCGTGCGGCCATGCCTATGGCAAATCCATCCGCACCGTGAAGACTTGCGTGGGCAGCGAGCTCTGCCGCTTTGGCACCCAGAACTCGACCCAGATGGGAATTGATCTGGAACATGCCCTGTTCGGCATGTGGTCACCGCACAAGGTCAAGCTGGCCGTCTCCGGGTGCCCGCGCAACTGCGCCGAATCCGGTATTAAGGACGTGGGCATCATTGGTGTGGACTCCGGTTGGGAGTTGTATATCGGTGGTAATGGGGGCATCAAGACCGAAGCTGGCGAATTCTTTACCAAGGTGAAAACGGCTGAAGAGGTCATGGAGTACAGCCTGGCCTTTATCGAGCTGTACCGCCAGGAGGCCTTCTACCTCGAACGGACCGTGCACTACATGCAGCGCGTGGGCCTTGAGCACATCAAGACTGCCATTCTGGACGATGCCGAGCGGCGCAAAGGCCTCTATCAGCAGCTGATGTTCGCCCTGTCGCTGGAACAGGACCCCTGGAAGGCGCGCATCGAACAGACGGCGCTCAAGAAGGAATTCGAACGGATTCCGGTGGCGGCGCTATAGACGTCTCTTGATCGATGGGTATCGCTTCGCTCACCACCCTCCTGCGGAGCGGCCCATCGCGTATCCCTTTTACGCGACTTGAACAGGATTACCTCATGAACTGGCTGAACATCTGCGCATTGACCGATATCCCTCAACTGGGCGCCCGGGTCATCGAAGGTCCCAAAGGCGACATTGCTCTCTTCCGCACGTCTTCTGACGATGTCTTTGCCCTGGATGATCGTTGCCCGCACAAGCACGGCCCGCTGTCTCAGGGCATCGTCTTTGGCAAGACCGTGGCCTGCCCATTGCACAACTGGCAGATTGCTCTCGACTCCGGTGAAGCCCTGGCCCCGGATGTAGGGTGCGCCCACCGTTATCCGGTCAGAGTAGAAGACGGACGCGTCTATCTCGCTCTGGAGAAGACGCGCCGCAGCGCTCACATCATTGCCAGCACGACTGCCGCCTAATCGTTTGACCTGGCTCGCCGCCGGGCCCGCGTGAACAGAATGGAGCACCCCATGACCATCCATCCTCACGAGCCGCGTGATGGCGCTGCTACTCAGATCACTGCTTCAACCTGCTGTTATTGCGGCGTAGGGTGTGGCGTGCTGATCGAACATGACGGTACTCGCATCCTGAATGTGACGGGCGATCCGGCTCATCCAGCCAATTACGGGAGGCTCTGTAGCAAAGGCGCTACGCTGCACCTGACCGGCGATCTGGATGCACGTGCGCTCTACCCCGAACTACGCCTGGGCAAGACGCTGGCACGCAGCCGGACCGATTGGAACAGCGCGCTTGACCACGCTGCCACCGTCTTTGCCGACACCCTCCGCGAGCATGGCCCGGACAGCGTGGCCTTCTATATTTCCGGCCAGCTGCTGACCGAGGACTACTATGCCTTCAACAAACTGGCCCGTGCCCTGATCGGTACCAACAACATCGACAGCAACTCCCGGCTATGCATGTCGTCCGCGGTGGTCGGTTACAAGCGCAGCCTGGGAGCCGATGCGCCACCCTGCTCTTATGAGGATATCGAACACGCACAGACCCTGCTGATTGCAGGCAGCAACATGGCCTATGCCCATCCGGTCCTGTTCAGACGCCTGGAAGAAGCAAAGGCCCAGCAACCCGACATGAAAATCATTGTGGTCGATCCGCGCCGTACCGACACCTGTGAGTTGGCCGACCTGCACCTGGCCATTCAGCCGGGCACCGATGTTGCGCTCTTCCACGGCATCTTGCACCTGCTGCTCCGGGAGGGTTGGACCGACCGTCGCTATATCGATACCCATACCGAGGGGTTTGATGCCCTGAAAGCGCTGGTGCGAGACTATAACCCCAGCATGGTGGCAGAGCTGTGCGGCATTACCGTAGAGGCATTGACGACCTGCGCCCGATGGATTGGCGAATCGCCCGCGTTTCTGTCGCTCTGGTGCATGGGGCTGAATCAGTCCACTGCAGGCGTGGCCAAGAACTCAGCCTTGATCAATCTGCACCTGGCAACAGGCCAGATCGGCAAACCCGGTGCCGGTCCCTTCTCACTGACCGGCCAGCCCAACGCCATGGGAGGACGTGAGACCGGCAGCCTGTCGAACCTGCTTCCTGGTCATCGTGAGGTAGCCGATCCTGGTCACCGTAGCGAGGTCGCGGCTTACTGGGGTATCGATGCGCTACCCGAAACGCCCGGCCTTTCGGCTATCGAACTGTTCGATGCGGTGCACAGCGGCAAAATCAAGGCACTCTGGATTGCCTGTACCAATCCGGCTCAGTCCGTACCAGATCAGGCCAAAATTCATGAAGCCCTGGCCTGCTGTCCGTTCGTAGTGGTTCAGGAAGCCTTTTTCACGACCGAAACCTGTCGCTATGCCGACTTGCTGCTTCCCGCGGCCAGTTGGGGCGAGAAGGAAGGAACGGTAACCAACTCCGAGCGACGCATCAGCCATGTGCGCCGCGCCATCTCCGCACCGGGTGAAGCACGCCCGGACTGGGCCATCACCCTTGACTTTGCCCGCCGGCTGGAAAGCCGCCTGTACCCTGAGCAAAGCAGCCGATTCGCCTTCCCGACACCTGAAGCGCTCTTTGAGGAATACAAGCACCTGACGGCAGGACGTGACCTGGATCTTTCCGGTATCAGCTATTCGCTGATCGATGCCCAAGGGCCCCAACAATGGCCGTTTCCCACCGGCGCCAGCCAGGGCACGCCCCGCCTGTATGAAAACGGTGTGTTTCCCACAATGTCGGGGCGGGCACGCTTTGTTGCCGACGAGTACGCCGCACCGAAAGAGAAGCGTGATGCCCGCTATTCGCTGACCCTCAATACTGGCCGCCTGCGCGACCAATGGCATGGCATGAGCCGTACCGGCACGGCGGCGCGGTTATTCAGCCATGTGGAGGAGCCGCTTCTCTCCCTGCACCCGGACGATATGCGCCGCCGTCGGCTGATGAGCGGCCAACTGACCCGTGTTAAAAGCCGTCGCGGCAGTCTTCTGGTCCGTGTCGAGGCGGACGAGAACATCAGACCGGGTCAAGCGTTCCTGCCCATGCACTGGGGGGATCGCTTTCTCAAAGGGCTCGGTATCAATGCCCTCACCCTCTCGGAATTCGATCCGCTCTCCAAGCAACCGGAGCTCAAACATGCCGGCATTGAAGCGGAAAGGGTAGAACTCCCCTGGGAGCTGTATGCACTGGTAGAAGGCCATGTACAAATGCGCTTCGAAACCCTGCGCCCACTGTTTGAAACCTTTAGCCATGCCAGTCTTACCCTGACTGGCCGCGACCGTCCGGCCCTGCTTATTCGCGCTGCACATGGAGAGTCACCCGACAAGGCCCTGCTTGCACAGATCTATGATGGCCTTAACCTGCTGGACGGACCGGTCATGGCCTATGACGATGCGCGCCGCCAGGTGGGTAAGCGGGTTCGTATCGAGGCGGGCCGTATTACCGCGCTCTGCCTGACAGGTGAAACAGCAGCACGGCGCTGGCTCAAGAGCCTGTGGGAAGAAGGTCGAGCAGATCAGGACCTGCGCCGTTGGTTGTTGGCGCCCCTCAGCACGCCCCCTGGCAGCCCGACCGGGGTTAGTTGCAAAACGCTTTGCAACTGCATGAATGTCAGCGAAGCCGCCATTCGCGGCGGTATCGCTGAAGGACTTGACTTGAACGGGCTGAAGGAGTCGCTGGGCTGTGGTACGCAGTGCGGCTCCTGTGTTCCGGAGATCAAGCGCTTGCTGGCACGTACACCTGTCCATACCTGAAACGTCGGCAATAAGGCGCACCGTTTAGGTGCGCTAGTACCTAAACCTGTGCAAGAACAAGGTAATGGACACTCATGATCATGATGAAAAGTGCTCTACACACCCACTTTCAATACTTGGCATAATCACTGCACTGATTTGTCTGACATAGGATGCGGCGCTCAACGGCGAGTGCGGCATTTTCTGAAGAGGCCTTCAAGGCCCGAACAGAACCGGACAAAGGCGTCCCTGCTGGTTACAGCGGGTGCGCCTTTTTTGTTTGTCCTGATTGAATAGAACACGAGGGTATGTTCATGAATGCAAAAGTCTGGCTGATCGGTGCAGGTCCAGGTGACCCAGAACTCTTGACCCTCAAGGCCGTTCGCGCATTGGGCGAGGCACAGGTAGTCCTGATTGACGACCTGGTCAATCCTGCCGTGCTGGAGCACTGCCCGCATGCACACATCATCAAGGTAGGCAAACGGGGCGGCTGCCGCTCAACGCCTCAAGCGTTCATTCATCGCCTCATGCTGCGTTATGCACGCCAGGGTAAGGTCGTGGCGCGCCTCAAAGGCGGCGATCCATGCATTTTTGGCCGAGGCGGTGAAGAAGCCGAATGGCTGGCGAACCATGGCATTCAAAGCGAAATCGTCAACGGCATCACTGCCGGTCTTGCAGGCGCGACGAACTGCGGCATTTCACTGACTCACCGCGGCATTGCCCGAGGCGTTACGCTGGTCACAGCCCATACCCAGGACGATAGCTCATTGAATTGGGACGCCTTGGCCCGAAGTGGCACGACCCTTGTCATCTATATGGGCGTTTCGCGACTGAACGATGTTCAGCAGGGGCTCCTGGCAGGCCAGATGGCTGCCTCTACCCCGGTCGCCATGATCGAAAACGCCTCCCTGCCGGAACAGCGGGAATGCCGAAGCACATTGGGAACCCTGTTAGCCGACGCAGCCCTCTTTCAGCTCAAGAGCCCAGCCATACTTGTGATTGGCGAGGTCGCGTCTGCTGCCGAATCGCTTCGCCTGCCGCTTGAGCCTGTTCAGAAGACACTTACCGGGTGACCAGAGAGCGCCTGTTCGTTATTGGGCAGGCAAGTATTTCCCTTCAAGTCACTTTATGTGCTCAAAGACTATATTCGTAGCATAATGCTACTATCAACTTTGCCAGCCTGCCGTCGATAACACGACAAGGACTTCACCTCAGTCCCAGGCCCTGCCCCTTGTTCGATCTTGCTACCGAGCTGCTCATGTCTCTGAAGCCCTTTTTCTACTCACTGCATAAAAGGCATTTCAGAGACGTTGCCAGCATCATTGCCTTGGGTGTCTTACTGCTTGTAGTGATGATCGAATGTGATTTCTTCGAGCATCTTGTAGCTTTCAGCGCCAGACACGAAAGCTGGCAAGTCGACGAGTGCATAACGGCATTTATCATCATTGGGTGGTGCGGCTTCTTCTTCGGATTCCGTCGCATCGCGGATATGCGCAAGGAAATCGAAGCACGCAAGCAGGCGCAGGAGGAAGCCTATCACCTGGCCAATCATGACAATCTCACGCACCTGCCGAATCGCCGCGCGTTGAATGAGCATTTCGCACAAGCGATACGCGGCACGCGAGAGCCCTTCTTCCTAGCCATTTTCGACTTGGATGGATTCAAGGCCATCAACGATATATACGGCCATATTACGGGCGACCGGTTGCTCGAAGAGATTTCGCAGCGTGTGGCTACGGCTCTACCTAAAGGAGATTTTATTTGCCGCCTGGGTGGAGACGAGTTTGCTGTTCTGCTGCATTCCGCCAAGAGCGAGACCGCAGCCCACGCCATTCTGAAAGGACTGGCGGGTCTGGTTGCAACCCCGATGGTCCATGGTTCGACTGCACTGATGACGGCGGCCACATTTGGCGTTTCCCATTACCCCAATGATGGGCAGGACATCAGTACGTTGCTTCGTCGCGCCGATGTTGCGCTCTACCAGGGCAAACGCAACGGCAAGAATATCATTCGCTTCTTCGACATGGCCCAGGATCATATGCTGGAACAGCAATCCATGATTGCTCAGGCATTGCGCGAGTCCATCGAACAGGGCTACGTCCGGCCCGAGTACCAGCCAATCGTTGCCTTGGATGGAATGACCATTGCCGGTTTTGAAGCGCTGGCCCGGCTTGATCATCCGATCCATGGCTCCATCGTTCCCGACAAGTTCATTCCGGCGGCCGAGGAAAGCGGCCTGATGACCGAGTTGACGGATTATCTCCTGCGAAAAGCCTGTATCGATGCCAAATACTGGCCTACAGGCATTTATCTGTCCTTCAACCTGAGCGCGATCGATCTGCGCGATCCTCTGCTGCCGGACCGCATTGAACGTATTCTGCTTGAGACCGGATTTGCGGCCTCGCAGCTGGAAATCGAAATCACCGAAACCGCCATCGTCAAGGATATTCGGCAGGCCAAGCTCAACCTGGATCTGCTACGGGAGCTGGGCGTACGGGTTGCTGTCGATGACTTTGGCACGGGCTATTCCAGCATGGCGCAGATCAGCCGCTTTACCTTTGATAAGTTGAAAATCGATCGCGAGTTCATCGACTCCATGGCCATCAATGACAAGGATGACAAGATTGTGCGCTGCATGCTGGGGCTGGGGCATGGTCTGAACATGCCATCCATTGCCGAAGGGATCGAACATGACTATCAGGTCCAGTGGCTACGCGAGGCAGGATGTGAATTCGGTCAGGGGTTCCTCTTCAGCCGGGCGGTGCCCAATTCCGAGGTTCCTGAGCTGCTGGAACGCCACGGTTGCTATAGGTCGGACGCCTCCCGCGCAGAGCCGGTGATTTAGGCCTGCCCTTTCAGGTCACAAGGCGAGCGCAGCCCGCTCGAACTGATCCGCCCCGTTCCGCTCTTATTAGATAAGCCCATCAAGAGCGACACCATGGATCTTGTCATCGCCCGACCCGAAGGTCTCTATTGCCCTCCAGGGGATTTCTATATCGATCCCTGGCGCCCCGTCGAACGCTCCGTCATTACCCATGCCCATGGCGATCATGCACGTGGGGGGAATCAGCATTACCTGGCGTCAGCGCCCAGCGAAGGCATTCTTCGCTCCCGACTGGGGCAAGACATCAATCTGCAAACGCTGCACTACGGCGAAGTCATCGATCACCATGGCGTCAAGATCAGCCTTCACCCGGCCGGGCATGTTCTGGGCTCAGCCCAGGTCCGCCTGGAATACCAGGGTGAGGTCTGGGTAGCGTCGGGGGATTACAAGGTAGAACCGGACGGCACCTGTGACGCCTTCGAACCCGTGCGCTGCCACACCTTCATTACCGAATCCACATTTGGCCTGCCTATTTATACGTGGCAGCCGCAGGCAGAGATTTTTGCGCAGATCAATGCCTGGTGGCGGCAGAATGCAGCGGAAGACCGCGCCAGCGTGCTGTATTGCTACGCTTTCGGCAAGGCACAGCGCATCCTGCACGGAATCGATGCGAGTATCGGCCCTATTCTGACTCACGGCGCTGTGGAACCGCTCAACCGGGTCTACCGTGAAGGCGGTGTGTACATCCCGGATACCCACTACGCAGGGGACTTCAAGAAGAACGACCCTCTTCTGCGCAAGGCCCTGATCATTGCGCCGCCCTCGGCTGGCGGAAGCACCTGGATTCGCCGATTCGGCGAGCATAGCGATGCCTTCGCCAGCGGCTGGATGATGCTGCGTGGAACGCGTCGGCGTCGTGGCGTGGACCGTGGCTTTGTGCTCTCCGACCACGCCGACTGGCCTGGCCTGCTCTGGGCCATTGAACAGACAGGGGCTGAACGGGTCATGGTGACCCATGGCTCTGTGGGAGTGTTGGTTCGCTACCTTCGTGAACAGGGACTAGATGCCCAAGGCTTTACCACGGAATACGGTGATGAAGACGACGAGCCCAACAACGAGAAGTCCGCCTAAGTAAAAAAGAATATACGCGCGTGCCTTTTGCTTGCGCCAATCAATGCTTCAGCGCAATGTCATCAGGCAAGCGACTGTACCGAATCAAGGCGACCCGTTCGTCATGTGGAACCCGCTTTATCAATGCATTCACCGAGTCGGCCAGCTTTTTGAGCACGGAAGGATTGGTCTGGCCAAAATGGTGGATCTGCTCAAATGCAAGCCCTACCGCCAGCTCGAATGTCAGAGGGCGTTCGATCAACCGAATCTTTCCGTCGTCACCGCAATGTGTCCAGCAAGGCTTACGCTGCCCCAGGAACACCAGCGTTTCACAAAGCCGGTCAATGGCTCGAAATGCTGTAGTAGGATCATTGATGGAAGGCGATAACGCCTTGATCGCGATATCTGCCATTTCTATCAGCCAGTACTCGATATCCTGCTCGGGCGTACGATCCGATCCAAGAACGAACTTTTTCCTCAGCTCTGCCATGACGGCAGCATCAGCCGCCTCGGCAGGCCAGATCAAGGCAACTGGGGCACCGGGCAAGATAAAGCTGCCGATGCGGTGCTCCATACGAATGATTAAACTCTGCTTGTGCGCCAACTTGAGCAGCCCCTTGCGGTCGATAGCCTGCAGGTAACCTCCCTGCTGCGTACACAAAGGGTACCCGTTCTTATCCAACGCCTCGTTTACATACGCATCGGGCTCGGCCTGAGGTTTGTCGAGAGGCACGAAGGCCTGCTCAATCTGTTCGATGGCACGATGAGTCACCTGCTGCAGGATGACGGCAATCTGCATGGAGCGGGAGGCGTGATCGATGAAGTAGATAATCAAACCAACGCTGACCAACGCCAGCACTATGCCCAGCGCGATAGCGATTTGCGGAACAAAGGGTACGGATGAGGGCGAGGCCGAGCGGATCATGCTCATGACAATCAAGGTATACGTGAAGGTCCCGATCAGCAGGCCCAAGACCACTTGATTGGCTCGATCAGAGGTGAAGTTTCTGAGTTGACGCGGCGAAAACTGACTGCTGGACAGCTGAAGTGCAACGATCATGATGGAAAAGACTGTACCCGTGACCGTCACCACGCTGGTTCCAATCGCCGATAGCACTGAACGAGCCCCCGCCCCTGTACTGCCCGCCAGCCACACCAGCCGCTCACCTGCATTGATGATGCCCAGGCGCTCTAAGGACACGAGCGCCACGGCCAATCCGGCCGCCAGGAGCGCTATCACCATTGGGATAAACCAGAGACTGTCCCGGCAGGCGATCCAGATGAAGCGGATATGTTGGCCCATCTACTGCAACCTCATTGTCAGACAATCACTTAGAAGGCTGCAGTGGTCCTGCTGTTCCACGTCGCCTGATAAACCGGACAGGGGAACAGGAACACACCACATCACGAACTCCTTTCCCCATAACAGGCTCATAACAACAGCGAAGCGATATCGGATTAACAGAGGCTCGCGAGCGGCCCGTTACTGATTGCTTCTGAACGCTGTGTAGAAAGCGAGACCATGATGAAAGCCTTCGCCGATCTCTATGCCCGCCTGGATGCAACAACCTCAAGCAATGCCAAGCTCCAGGCCATGCAGGATTACTTCAACCAGGCCGAGCCTGCCGATGCAGCCTGGGCCGTTTATTTCCTGGCCGGCGGACGCCCGCGGCGAACGGTGCCCACGCGCCAGCTTCGAGAGCTGACGATTGCCGCCTCGAACCTTCCGGAATGGCTGTTCGAGGAGAGCTATCAGGCGGTAGGCGATCTGGCAGAAACGATGTCGCTGCTTATTCCTACCGCCGAGCATCTTTCGGATGAGGGTCTGGCGGTCTGGATGGAGGAGCGGCTTCTGCCCTTACGTGGCCTTGCGCCGGAAGAACTGGCTGAGCGCCTGCCGCAGCTGTGGTCGCAACTGGACCGGCCCAGTCTCATGGTCAGCCTCAAGCTTATTACCGGCGAGTTTCGAGTTGGCGTATCCAAGCTGCTGGTTACGCGCGCGCTCGCAACCATGGCAGGCCTGGATGCCAAGCGCGTAGCCCAGCGTCTGGTGGGCTATACGGACCTGTCCCATCGTCCGACTGCCGAAGCTTACCTTGCGCTGATCGCTCCCGAGTCGGACGATGAACATGCCCAGCGTGGCGGGCAGCCCTATCCGTTTTTCCTGGCGCATGCCCTCCAGCTACCCGTCGATCAATTCGATGCCCAGCTGGGGCCTGTCGAGAACTGGCAGGTGGAATGGAAATGGGACGGCATCCGCTCGCAGTTGGTCAAACGCGACGGGCGCCTGTGGATCTGGTCTCGGGGCGAGGATCTGGTCACCGATCGTTTTCCCGAATTGCACGCGCTCGCCACCTGCCTGCCAGACGGCACTGTCATTGACGGTGAAATTGTCGTCTGGAAAGACGAGGAAAGCCCCGACCTGCTGATGAGCAGCAAAGAGGTCACCCACCAGCAGGCCGAACACGCGCCCGGCGAGCCTATTCCGTTTGGTGTCAAACCCTTTGCGCTCTTGCAGCAGCGCATCGGTCGTAAAACCCTGAGCAAGAAGCTGCTCGACGATGTACCTGTAGTCATCCTGGCCTATGACCTGCTGGAATGGCAAGGGCATGACTGGCGCAGCCGCCCGCAGCATGAGCGTCGGGCGCAACTTGAAGCGGTCACCGCACAGTGCAACAGTCCTCTTTTACGCCCCTCCCCCCTTCTTGCCGGTGAAAGCTGGCAGGACCTTGCCCACCAGCGGGAGGCCTCCCGCACGCTCGGGGTGGAAGGCATGATGCTCAAGGCCCGGGACTCGCTTTATGGGGTGGGACGCACCAAGGACATGGGCGTCTGGTGGAAATGGAAGGTCGACCCGTTCTCGGTGGATGCGGTACTGATTTATGCCCAGCGCGGCCATGGCAGACGCGCCAGCCTATACACCGACTACACCTTTGCCGTCTGGGATGGCCCGCCGGGCACCGAGCGTACCCTGGTACCTTTCGCCAAGGCTTATTCGGGTCTGACCGATGAAGAAATGCGCAAGGTGGATGCCATTGTGCGCAAGACTACTGTCGAGAAATTCGGCCCTGTACGCAGCGTCCAGCCAACACTGGTATTCGAACTGGGTTTTGAAGGCATAGCCCTGTCCACGCGGCACAAGAGCGGCGTTGCCGTGCGCTTCCCGCGCATGCTGCGCTGGCGTCACGACAAGCCTGTTGAGGAAGCAGATACGCTGGACATCCTGCAAGGCCTGCTGGTTTAACCAGACAGGCCTCCTTTACAGACGTCTCAGAATGCGACTGATGTCTGTAGATAGACGGTACGCGGCTGCCCCAGGTATTTGCCCTTGTTGTTGTCGTCAAAGGAGCGGGTGTAATACTCGGTATTGAAGATATTCTTCACCCCGACCGCTACTTTCAGGTTGGACAGTTGCGGACCAAAGTCATAAGCCGCACGACTGTTCCAGGTCATGTAGCCAGGGATACGGCCGTTGCTGCCATCGGCGCTCTCCTCCACCGTATTGGCATTATCGGCGTACTGGCTGGATTGGAAGGCGCTGTCCAGATCCAGACGCCAGGCATTGTGGGTGTAGCCTACGCCCAGCGTACCCTTGTGTTTGGACGAGAACGGTACACGGTTACCCTTGTTTGGCCCCTCTTCACGAATGGTGGCATCCACGTAGGCGTAGGTTGCGTAGACATCGAATCCGGCCAGGCTCGGGCTCAGGTCTTCCAGCTGATAAGTCACGCTGGCCTCAAGACCGCGGTGGCGTGTTTTACCACGGGCGATAACCGTATCCAGCGTCTGACTGCTGTCGTACTGGTTATCAAAATTGATAAGAAAGGCTCCCAACTCCGCCTTCAAAGTCCCGTTATCGTAACGAGTACCCACTTCCCAGGTGCGTGCCTTTTCCGGCTTTACTTCACCTGCAGCAACCCGGTTCGGCATCTGGCTGTACTGGACCGAACCAAACGAGCCCTCTGTGTTGGCATACAGGTTCCAGGTGTCGGTTACGTGATACATCACGTTCAGCGCGGGCAGCGAGGCGTGGTAGTCACCTTTATAAGGTGTATTGTTGAGCTTGTTGACCTGCTCGGAATCGATCAGCTCGTAGCGAATACCTGGGGTGAACGTCCATTTGCCGATGTCGATACGGTCGTCGATATAGAACGCATTGGCCTCGGTACTGCCGCGGGTGTCGCGATCCTTGCGGCTGGACGTGGATGGCCGCTCCGTGGAGGTCGGTACCCGATATCGCAGCTCGTGACTGGCTTCGTTGACATAGCGGTAGCCGATGCCCACCTCATGCCAGCTCTCGCCTAAAGAAAAGCCCTGGGAGAACCGGGTTTCCACCCCACGCACCCAGTACTCGCGGGGCGATAGCGACTGGAATGTACCTTGATCCAGATAACCGCTGCGTAGGGTCTTGGTGAAGAACGTATTCACCGTGAACTTCCGCGCGTCTTCTTCATACTGATATCCCAGGCCGACCAGGGTACGACGGCCCCAGAATTTATCCAGGGGACGTGTGGACTGGTACGGGTTGCTGTCGAAATCGGCAACCGACAGGCCACCCGGCATCTCTGCCTTGCCCCCGTAGTACTGGCCGATCGCCGTAAAGCTGTTGGCGTCATCGAGCTGGTATTTACCCTTGAGGATCAGATCATCAATCTGCGTATCACTGTGCTCACGGTAGTCACCGCCCCGTACGCCTGAATACAGCAAGGCGCCACCCAGACCGTTTTCCCCCGTACCACCAATGAGCAGGTTGCCACTGGTCTTGATACCGTCATGACTTGAAGACGGACTGAGTTCGTTCTGGATGCCGCCCTTGACGGTAAAGTCGTCAGGAATGGCACGGGTCACGAAGTTGACGATACCGCCCACGTTCTGCGGGCCATAGCGGACTGCACCACCACCGCGCACCACATCGACTGCATCCATGTTGCCCATGGAAATGGGTGCAAAGGACAACTGTGGCTGGCCATAGGGTGCAAACGGGACCGGGATGCCATCCATCAACACTGTCGAACGGGATGCGAGACGCGGATTGAGGTCTCGGATACCAAAGTTGAGTGCCATGTCATGGCTGCCGGTTCCGTTGTTTTCCGGCGCATTCACACCGGGAATCCGGTTGAGCACTTCACGCGCCGTGGAGGCGCCGACCCGCTCGAACTCATCGCGGCGGATCACATCCCGTGCCCCTGGATGCTCGAATACATCCTGCTGCTGCGCATCACCCAGCCAGTCACCTACCACGGTCAGGGTTTCCAGGTTGGCTGCTGCCCCCTCATCGTTAGTGGCAGATGCCGGAACAGCAACGGGTTGCAGGCTATAGCCACCCTTCTGCGCGACGGCCTCAAGCCCACTCCCCTCCAACAGATGGCTCAACCCTTCGAAAATACCGAATTCACCCTCCAGCCCTTGAGTGGTGCGGTTCGTCGTCAGATCGGGACTGAACGCCACCATGATATTCGCCGTCTGGCCGAACTGGTTGAGGGCGGCCTCCAGCGGACCGGGGGCAATATGAAATGTTCGGCTCATCTCAGCCTGAGTAACCGTTTGCGCCGTTGCCATCAGCGGCACACTGCCAAGCAGCACAGCTGTACCGAACACGACATGGCGAAGCGCCCGGCTTAAAGGGGTCAATGTAAATGTAGAGGAAGACATGAGATCAGCCTGCAGTAAGGGTACCTGCCTTACTTGTCACGCGAGAAGTGGAAAAGGCTCACCGCTGATTGAAAATATTCAACTCACGCTGTGCGAGGCTGAATGCTGATCCAGTAGCGCGTCCGCCGCTGGATGCGCACCGGCTGGGTAACTTCCAGCATGGCCAGGATGGCTTCTATGTCCTTGAGTGGATACGTTCCTGAAACCAGCAGACTCTCAACGTGCTCGTCGCACTTCAGCCAACCGGGCTGATAGCGAGATAGCTCCTGGATGAACTGCCCAAGCGGCATATGGGCTGCCACCAGCAGACCGTCACGCCAGGCATCCAGACCACTATCGAGCGGTACTACCTTACCCAGGTGGTGCGCGCTAAAGCGTACCTGTTGCCCCGCCGTCAGGGTCGTGGATAGATCCGGCCGCTCGGCACAACGCACCTGAACGCTGCCAGCAAAAACACTCAACCGGCAGCCATCGTCGAACTTGCGAAGATTGAAACGCCCCTGGGTTGTTGAGACCATGCCTGCCTGGCTCTGTACCGAAAATGGCAGGGCTGAATGGGCAGCGTGTAACAGTATCTCGCCACGAATCAGCATGAGCTGACGCTGCGTAGCCGTGATGCTGACATTCACAGCACTGTCGGTATTCAGATCAAGGCGGCTGCCATCGGTCAGGATAACCGTTCGCTGCTCCCCAATCCGGGTGTGGTAGTCCGCCAACCAGGGCTCGGCACGCTCCTTTAAGAGCCAGGCGGCCGGGCCCAGGAGGGCAAACACCCCCATGAGCTTCAGCGCCTCGCGGCGACCGTATGCGGGCTTGCTCAATACAGCCTGACGCGCAGCCTTTGAGGGCAACCCCTGCAGCCGCTGGTTGATGGTCTCGATCCGCTGCCAGGCACGCTCGTGCTCAGGATCAGCGGCCCGCCATTGTTGCCAGGCCCGATGCTCTTCCTCGCCTGCCCCCGCCTGCAGCTCTACCAGCCACTGCACGGCCTGCTCGGCGATCCGGGGAGAGATGGGCGCTGTCACGCCATGCACTCCGCGAAATAACATTGCTGAGCGGCCTTGGCGATGTACCGCTTGACGGTTGCCAGCGAAACACCGAGATGTGCGGCGATATCGGCGTATGGCATTCCGTCCAGCTGTGCCAACAGAAAAGCCTGTTTGATCGGTTCAGCCAATCCATCCAATACGCGAGCCAACTCCAGAAGTGTTTCCAGAGCGATAGCACGAACTTCCTCGCTGGGAACCTCCTGCTCAGGCAAGGCCGCCAAGGCATCCAGGTAGGCCCGCTCGATATCCTGACGTCGGTAATGATTGAATAGGACACGCTTGGCAACAGTAATGAGAAAAGCCCGAGGTTCAGCAAGCTGGCCCAGCTCCTGACTTCCCAGGAGGCGAATGAACGTATCGTGGGTCAAGTCATCTGCACTATCGGAGCACCCCAGACGCCGGCGCAACCATCCAAATACCCAGGAGCGATGCTCATGATAGAGCTGGCCAAGATCCCCCTGTGGTGAAGTACTGCTGGCGTGCACACCGATATCCTTGCGCTAGAATCCTAGGCATTCACTTAATGATAATTGTTCTCATTATAGGCAAGCCTGGATGATTACAACAAGGGTTAAGCTCAGTTTGCCACTATATAAATGGGCTGGTATTACATAAAACGTTAGCGTCAGCGGACACTATTCCTCAATGCGTACGATGTTGCGGCAATCTGGAAAGGCGCTGCAGCCCCAGAAATAGGCGCCAGCATTGCTTCCTTGCCTGGCCTTGCGCATGACCATGGGCGAGCCGCATTTCGAGCATATCGGAGACGCTGCCTCGCTCGCCGCCTCCCCTTTGCTGGAGCGCCGGGCTGCTGTGCGTTTGCGCGAGGTCAAGGCCCCGCCCTTCTGTAAGACAGCCATGATCTCTTCCCGCACCTGCGCAGTCGAATAAGCCCCTTGTACCGGAATCTGGATAAGCGGCAAGGCAATCGCCCGACAGACGCCCACCACAAAGAGGTCCCGTGCCTGCCGATCAGGCCGCTGGTGGGAGCTGTCATCCAGCTCGATAACCGCCACGAATGACAGGTCATCGCGGTTGCAGAGGACGTAGTCGAAATGTTTGGCGCTGATCTTGTTGAAGGCTCTGTACCAGCTCTTTTGGTCCCGAATGGCTTTCACGCTAGCCACATCTGCAATGCGGACCTTGCCAAAGATGCGGTAGTCCTCACCAATCGCCTCATCGAGTACGGTTAAAAAGGCGCGTTCAGCAGGTGTAAACAGCGCTTCGTTAAGCACATAGGGAAACGCTCGCTGGGTATCACGCGAACGCAGCGCGATGACGATACAAAGAAAAACAACGACGCCAAGCCCGACATAAAGCCAGGGATGCGCTGACAACAGATGAACCATGAGATGACCAACAGCAGGAAAGGCGGATAAAAACAGATGCGTTATACGCCGGCAGCCTATAACGATGCGGTGTTCAGGATGAGTGATAGTACAGGCAAGCCGATGGACTCTTGCGCTTCCATCGGCTCAACAGGGATCAGCTAAGGGCTCAGCGCTTGCCAGCAGGCTCGTATGCGGCCTTGAGCAGACTGCGCAGCCGAAAGCTTTCCGCCATTTTTATGAAAAAGGCCAGAATCCAGACGATGAGCGGCAATCCGTACTGCTGAGTACCGCGAGCGAACTCAACACACATGGCGATGGTACCGAAGAGTGCCAGAATGAGCGCAAGCACGAACAGCGCGACCGACTTACCATCATGTGCAGGAAGATCACCCACATGAGAGGCATTTGCCCGAGGCTCTTTCACCGTCAACTCCAGAAAACAATAAACCTTCGAATAGCTTAGCCTGAACAGGGTATCAGGGGTAGCACATCCAGAAGCTAGCGATCACAGATCATACGGACGTGTCGCTCGTACAGGTCCGGCAAGCGTTCTAGAACGGCCTCCCGCCCCAACATGGATGACTCGGCAACAACCTGCTCCAGCAGATCCAACGTTAGCCATTCGAGCGCAAGGGTTGCCAGCGGCTCATAACTGAGGTGCCAGGGCTCTTCATACATACCGCCCCGGTATTCCCGATAAGGTCGAAAAAAGCCGAACTGTTCGATGTGCGCATCGAGCCAGAGATGCAGCTTATGAAACACACCGCCGGGCTGCGTCTCCTCAGGCAGCAGCTGAACGACATACCCTGGCGGAGCCTGGGTCAGGTCAACCACATCGATTTCGGTGCCCCAGTGATGGCGGCTTGCGCCTGGCAGAGCTGACCAATTCAGAATGCAGTCGATGCGCTCATCCACGGCAAGAGCAGACTGATCACGCACCTGGCCGTTGCGGTCATACAACGGCTTTTCACCGGCAAACTTACGGTTCCAGATTCTGAGCTGCGTCCTGTAGTCACGAAAGGCACTGAATGGATGCAAGGTAAATCCATCCCTCCGTGCAGCCTCCTGCATTGCCTTGAACGGCGCATAGACCTCACGATGGATCGCATAGCGTGGGTTATCGATCTGCAACAGATGCGTTCGCGCCCTGCCTGTCAGCTCCCATTCGTCAAGCATTACCCGCTCCCGTATACGCCTTGATCAATCTAGAAAGATCATGTCATCCAATCGTTTCGAATCCACCCACCGTTTCGCTGCGTTGCTACAAAGCGCACCTCTCTTGGGTGACACTTCCCAAATGGCATACCAGGCTGTATGCACACCAATCAGTTTCAAGATGCCATCATCCTTTCGCACCAAAGCTGTGCAACCTCCTGCTCTCTTAGGGAATTACGCACATTTTAGGTGCAGGATAGTGAATAAAGGCTGCCTTATTCTTCCCGGACGAGACGCCTGGCCTACTCTGTGTTTATGGACATGACCTCAATATAGTGGCAGTTGGTTCGGTTATTGCTGCGAACAGCCCGTCATCTGCAGCGCGACCTCTGGTACGCACTCTATTGCAATTATTCGTATTAGGACGACCCATGAAAAAGAAATGGCTGACCCTCTCCGCAATTGCGCTGTGCCTTTCCGCGGGCTCTGCGCTGGCGAAGGACATCAAGGAGATTCGTTTCGGTGTAGACACCACCTATCCTCCTTTCGAATACAAGGCACCGGATGGAAGCTTTGCAGGATTCGATGTAGAACTGGGCAATGCCATTTGTGAAAAGCTGGCGGTGAAATGCCGCTGGATCGTCAGCGACTTCGACGGATTGATCCCAGGCCTGCGGGCACGCAAGTTTGACGGCATCCTGTCCTCGCTGACCGTAACGCCTCAGCGAGCCGAGCAGATCGACTTCACAGACCGCATGTGGTCAGGCAACTCGTCCATGATTATGGAGAAAGGTGCCAATCTAGAGCCTACGGCCGAGTCACTCAAGGGTAAGGTCGTTGGTGTTCAGCAGGGCACCATTCAGGAAAACTTTGCCAAGACCAAGCTAGCCACTGCCGGCGTGAAGGTACAGAGCTACCAGGACCAGGATCAGGTTTATGCTGACCTGACCTCGGGCCGCATCGATGTATCCATGCAGGACATGTTGCAGGCCGAAGGAGATTTCATGAAATCTCCTCAAGGCAAGGATTATGTCAACCAGTCGATTCGTGACGAGCTGCTGCCTGCCGATACCGCCATTGGCGTACGCAAGGGCAACGACGAAATGAAGGCCCTGCTGAACAAGGGAATCGCGGCCATTCATGCCGACGGCACCTACGAGAAGATTCAGAAGAAGTACTTTGGCGATCTGGATATCTATAACAACAAGTAAGATCCGCCTTAACGTCAGCGCCTCCCGCTTGTGGAGGCGTTGGCATTTCAAGACCTATAAGAACAGCGCGATCAAACATGCCGCAGACTTCGTTCGACACCTTTCTTGAAAACCTGGGGTTGGGCGCCTTCGCACTCCACGGTTACGGTCCTCTACTGCTGGAAGGCACCTGGATGACCATGAAGCTGGCTGTCCTGTCGCTGGTGGTGTCAGTCATCCTGGGCCTGCTCGGCGCCACGGCCAAACTATCCCCCATCAAGGCCTTTCGCCTGCCCGCCGCCCTGTATACCACGCTGATTCGGGGCGTCCCTGATCTTGTGCTCATGCTTCTGATCTTTTACAGCCTGCAGAGCTGGCTGGGCGAGTTCACCGATTACATGGATTGGGACTATATCGAAATTGATCCGCTTTCCGCCGGGGTACTGACCCTGGGTTTCATTTATGGCGCGTACTTCACCGAAACATTTCGTGGGGCGATCCTGGCGGTGCCGCGGGGGCAAATCGAGGCCGCCACCGCATATGGCATGACACGTACGCAGACCTTTTTTCGGATTACCTTTCCGCAAATGATGCGCTTTGCCCTACCTGGCATCGGTAATAACTGGCAGGTGCTGCTCAAGGCCACGGCGCTGGTCTCCATCATCGGCCTGAGCGATATCGTCACCGCGACTCAGGAAGCCGGCAAGACCACCTACAAGATGTTCTACTTCCTGATCCTGGGCGGCGTGATCTATCTGCTGATTACCGCACTGACCAACCAGGTCCTGAACTGGCTGGAGCGCCGTTATTCTGCGGGTGTTCGGGAGGCTGTACGATGATCGAAATCCTGCAGGAGTACTGGCGCGCCTTCCTCTGGACGGATGGTTATGGTTTGTCGGGTCTTGCGATGACCCTGTGGTTGCTGACGGCCTCGATCGCCATCGGCTTCGTGGCATCGCTTCCGCTTTCCGTTGCGCGACTATCGCGCCACCGTCTCATTCGCTGGCCGATACAGTTCTATACGTATGTGTTCCGAGGCACTCCGCTCTATCTCCAGCTGCTGATCTGCTATACCGGGATCTACAGCATCGAAGCTGTACGCAACCAGCCACTGATGAACGAGTTCTTCAGGGATGCACTGAATTGCACCATTCTGGCTTTTGCTCTCAACACCTGCGCCTATACCACCGAGATCTTTGCAGGTGCGATCCGCAATATTCCCCATGGTGAGATCGAGGCAGCCAAGGCCTACGGCCTGACAGGCTGGCGGATGTACATTCACGTCATCATGCCGTCTGCGCTACGCCGCGCCCTTCCCTACTACAGCAACGAAGTCATTCTGATGCTGCATTCCACGACGCTGGCGTTCACGGCTACCGTCCCGGATATTCTCAAGGTCGCTCGTGATGCCAACACTGCGACATTCCTGACCTTTCAATCCTTTGGTATTGCGGCGATTCTGTACCTCATCCTGTCCTTCACGCTCATTGGCCTGTTTCGCCTGGCCGAGCGCCGCTGGTTGGCCTTTCTTGGCCCGGCCCGCTGACCCTTCATGCAGGATGCCACGACCCGCAGGGATGCGGGCTGATTCATTAGGAGTTACCTCATGCGTCACGCCACACACGACCTGATCTCTCCGGTGCCCGGCACCGATCGCAAGATCCACAGCTTTCATTTCGGACCGCAGGACAGCGGCCGCAAGATCTACATCCAGTCCTCGCTGCATGCTGACGAACTGCCCGGCATGCTGGTCGCCTGGAAACTCAAGAATCAACTCCGCACACTGGAAGACGCAGGCCGTCTGAAGGCCGAGATTGTGCTGGTTCCGGTCGCCAACCCTATCGGGCAGGATCAGCAGGTCATGGATATTCACCTGGGCCGCTATGAGCTGGAATCCGGACAGAACTTCAACCGTCGCTTCCTGGACATGACCAGCAAGGTCATTGCTGAAATCGAAGGCACCCTGACCGACGACCCCGCACAAAATCAGGCGTTGGTGCGCAAGGCCTTCAAGGCAACACTTGAGCGTGAGACCGCGAACAATCAATTGACGTCTCAGCGACTGGTTCAGCAGCGGCTGGCCTGTGACGCCGAGATGGTGCTCGACCTGCACTGCGATTTCGATGCGGTAGAGCATCTCTACACCACACCGGAAGCCTGGGATCAGGTAGAGCCCCTGGCCCGTTACCTGGGCTCCAAGGCCAGCCTGCTGGCCACCGACTCTGGCGGTCAGTCATTTGATGAGTGCTTTACGCTTCTGTGGTGGAAGCTGAATCAGCAGTTCGGTGAACGCATTCCCATGGGCAGCTTTTCCGTCACGATCGAGCTGCGAGGCCAAATGGATGTGTCCCATGATCTGGCTGAACAGGATGCCCAAGCCATTCTCGACTACCTGACCCACTACGGCGTCATCTCCGGCGAGGCGCCTGCACTGCCGGAGCTGCCATTCCCTGCCACGCCGCTGGCGGCCGTAGAGCCGATTGAAAGCCCTATAGGGGGTGTTCTGGTCCTGATGGCAAAACCAGGCGATGTAATCGAAGCCGGACAGGTCATCGCCGAAGTGATCGACCCGATTGCCGACCGGGTAGAGCCTATCCGCAGCTCGGTGTCAGGTGTCCTGTATGCCTGCGCCAATCGCCGTATGGCCACAGCCGGCATGGCGGTCGCACGCGTGGCAGGCACCGAAGCCTATCGCAGCGGCTACCTGCTTTCGCCGTAACGCTCGTTTCTGGCACACGGCGAGCCCGCGCAGACGGGCCGCCTTGTGGCCGTGCTCCGATGTCTGGAGCACGGCCGTTTGATTGGAACAAGGACTTCATATGTACAAGCTGACCGTCGAAGGGCTGCATAAGCGTTACGGCGATATCGAAGTGCTCAAGGGTGTCTCGTTACAGGCCCGGACGGGCGATGTGATCAGCCTGATCGGTGCCAGTGGCTCGGGTAAGAGTACCTTTCTGCGGTGTCTCAACTTTCTCGAAATGCCGGATGCCGGTGTCATGACGCTGGATGGCAATCCCATTCGCCTGGAGCGGCACGGGAATGGGCTGCGCGTAGCGGATCAGGCTCAACTGCAACGCTTGCGCACCCGGCTGGCCATGGTGTTCCAACACTTCAACCTGTGGAGCCATATGACCGTACTGGAAAACATTACCCTGGCACCTCGCCGCGTGCTCGGCTTGGGCAAGCAGGAAGCCGAGGAGCGCGCTCGCGCTTACCTTGACAAGGTAGGTCTTCCTCAACGCGCCGCCGATCAGTATCCGTCTTTTCTCTCAGGTGGTCAGCAGCAGCGTGTAGCCATTGCGCGAGCCCTGGCCATGGAGCCGGAAGTCATGCTGTTCGACGAACCCACGTCTGCACTCGATCCAGAATTGGTAGGCGAAGTGCTCAAGGTCATCCAGGCGCTGGCCGAGGAAGGCCGTACCATGCTGATGGTGACGCACGAGATGGGCTTTGCGCGACAGGTGTCCTCACAGGTTGTGTTTTTGCACCAAGGCCGCGTCGAAGAAGCGGGGGCACCCTCTGAGGTACTGGTCAAGCCACAAAGCGAACGCCTGAAGCAGTTCTTGAGCGGCAATCTGAAATAGACCCTATGTCCTTGAGTGGCGGCTTTCTCTCTGCCGCTCAAGGATGTCAAAAAGGGAACCTGCCTACCGCTTGATACTCCGAAGCATAAGCATGACGGAGTCCATCAGTTGCCTGACGATATGATTTCTTCCCCCCGCCTGGGTGCCGCCTGGTTCGCTCAACGTGGCTGGTCGCCCTTCCCTTTTCAGGATGAAGTCTGGCGCGCGGTCGAGCATGGCGAGTCGGGCCTGCTTCATGCGACCACCGGATCCGGCAAAACCTACGCCGTATGGCTCGCGGCACTCAACAGCTTTGCCAAGGACAAACCGCTAACGGCCAAGGGTGAACCCAGCAAACGCAAGCAGGCGGCAGAGCCACTGAGCGTACTGTGGCTGACCCCTATGCGAGCCCTGGCCGCAGACACAAAGCGTGCATTGGAAGCCCCCGTCAATGATTTGGAACTCAACTGGACGGTCGGCCTGCGCACAGGCGATACCAGCAGTGCTGAGCGGGCCCGGCAGAGCCGCCGTCAGCCTACCGCGCTGGTCACCACGCCGGAAAGCCTCTCGTTGATGCTCAGCCGTGAAGACAGCCGCGAGATTTTTTCCAGCCTGCGCATGATCGTGGTTGATGAGTGGCATGAGCTGCTGGGTAACAAACGTGGCACACAAGTCCAGCTGGCCCTTGCACGGCTGCGCCAGTGGAACCCTGCACTGGTGGTCTGGGGGTTGTCAGCCACGCTGGGTAATCTTCCCCATGCGCAGGAAGTGCTGTTGGCGGGTCATCCAGGCCGGCTGGTTCAGGGCAAGCTAGCCAAAGACCTTCTAGTAGACACGCTGTTGCCCAAGCGAGGTGTGGAGCGCTTTCCCTGGGCTGGGCATCTGGGAGTACGAATGGTGCCCCACGTTGCAGACGAGATCGAGCACAGCGCAACCACGCTTATATTTACGAACACCCGAGCGCAGGCCGAAATCTGGTATCAGGCACTGCTTGAGGCCCGTCCCGAATGGGCGGGACTGATTGCTCTGCACCATGGTTCCCTGGACCGCGAAGTGCGTGACTGGGTTGAACTGGGGCTCAAGGAAGGCAAGCTCCGGGCCGTAATCTGCACCTCCAGCCTGGACCTGGGTGTGGATTTTCTGCCAGTGGAGCGCGTACTACAGGTGGGCTCGCCCAAAGGCGTTGCACGTCTGCTGCAGCGCGCCGGGCGAAGCGGCCATGCCCCGGGACGTCCCTCCCGCGTCACGCTGGTGCCTACACATAGCCTGGAACTGGTCGAGGCGGCAGCGGCCCAGAAAGCCGTGGCCGCCCGGCGAATCGAATCCCGCAGCGCGCCGCCCAAGCCATTGGATGTACTGGTACAACACCTCGTCACCATTGCGTTGGGCGGCGGTTTCGATCCGCAGGCCTTGCTTAAAGAGGTCCGTACAGCCTGGGCTTATCGCGAACTGACGGACGAGGAATGGGCATGGTCCCTGGCCTTTGTTCGTCACGGCGGTCACTCGCTCACGGCTTATCCCGACTACCGCCGTGTAGAACCGGATGAACACGGTATCTGGCGCGTACCGGACCGCCAACTGGCCCGCCGGCATCGCATGGGTATTGGCACTATTGTCAGCGAGTCGGCCCTACGGGTGCAGTTCTGGACCAAGGGCGGCGGTGGCGGCAAGTTGGGCAGTATCGAGGAAGGTTTTATCGCCCGCCTGAAACCCGGTGATCACTTCCTGTTCGCTGGCCGCGTGCTGGAGCTGGTGCGTGTGGAAAACATGACAGTGTATGTGCGGCGGGCAAGTAGCAAGAAAGCGGCCATTCCACGATGGAGCGGAATGCGTATGCCGCTGTCGGACGAGATGGCCGAAGCCGTCATTGATGAGCTTACCGAGGCGGATCAGGCGCGGTTCACCTCTCCCGAAATGCAACTGGTCAAGCCGCTGCTGGAGGTCCAGAAGCAGTGGTCTGCCCTGCCGACCCGCAATCATTTGCTAGGGGAAACGATGAAATCCCGAGAGGGCTGGCACCTGTTTCTCTATCCGTTTGCAGGACGACATGCACACCTGGGCCTGGCGAGCCTTCTGGCCTGGCGCATCGCCCAGAAACGACCGATCAGCTTTTCCATTGCCATCAATGATTACGGCTTTGAGCTGCTGTCGCCTAGCAAGGTGAACTGGGAAGAAGAGCTGAATGCCGAGCTGTTTTCCACCGGGACGCTTCTTGCCGATGTCATTGCCAGCCTGAACGCCAGTGAACTGGCGCAGCGACGGTTCCGCGAAATCGCCCGCATCTCAGGGCTTATCTTTACCGGCTACCCGGGCGCGCAAAAAAGTACCCGGCAGCTACAGGCCAGCAGCAGTCTTTTTTTCCAGGTGTTCCAGCAATACGACCCTGAGAACCTGCTGCTTACCCAGGCTGAGCAAGAGGTACTACGCCAGGAGTTGGATGTACGAAGGCTGGAAAAAGCCCTGAATCGCATGCAGGCACTTGAACTTAACCTGCACGCCATTGAGCGGCCTACCCCCTTCAGCTTTCCGCTTCTGGTCGAGCGTTATCGCGAAAGCATGAGTTCAGAGAAACTGGCGGACCGGATTGCACGTATGGTTCAAGATCTGGAAAACGCTGCTGGACCCGGTGATTACGAGCTGCCCGGCGAAGGAAATGACCTGATGGGATTGGGCGCAGGAGAGTCAGACCTGCCCGCTCGCCGCAACGGACGTGCTCCGCGTCAGACCAAAACCGGGCTTCCTCGTACAAAACAGCAAAAGACTGTGTAGCAATTCACGCTTTATCAGTATAAAGGATGAGTGCAATATCACACAATTAATTGGCGCGGTAAAATTGACAACTGCTTCATAAGTAGTTGATATGAAAAATCTTTTTAGTGCCTTACTGCTATTGTTGTCGGCCAAGGCGCGTGCGCCTGAATGGCAGGAAAGTCCCACGTTGGCCCAATTGTTCAAGCGAGCCAACCTCAAGGGTACATTCGTGCTTTACGATGTCTCGGCAGATACGTTTACCGGGTATGACCGGACACGTGCAGACACCCGTTTTGTTCCCGATTCCACCTTCAAGATCGTCAACAGCCTGATCGGTCTTTCCACCGCAACCATTCGTAACGTGAGTGAGGTACTGCCCTATGGAGGGCAACCGCAGCCCTTTCCTGAATGGCAGCGTGACCTGGGGTTACGTGATGCGATCAAGGTCTCCAGCGTACCGGTTTATCAGGAGCTGGCACGACGTATCGGCCTTGAACGCATGCAGGACTTTGTGCGCAGGCTCGAATACGGCAATGCGCAAGTAGGCGACAGTGTGGACGATTTCTGGCTGGCCGGACCGCTCAAGATCAGCGCCCTGGAGCAGGTACGCTTTTTGGCACGCCTGGCACAGGAACGCTTGCCTCTGCCCGAAACCGTACAGGCAACGGTACGCGACCTGATTTGTCTGGAGCAGGGAAAAGACTGGACGCTGTACGGTAAAACCGGTTGGGTTCAGAACCAAGACCCTGACCTTGGCTGGTGGGTCGGCTGGATTGAAAAACAGGGGCTGGTCTATACCTTTGCGCTCAATATCGACATGCCCAACCCTCAGGAACGGCACTTGCGCATTGATCTGGGTATGGATTGCCTCAGATCGCTGGGCATCCTGTAGACGCCGAGCAGCCTGTTGTCTGCCCAGGCTACGTTCCCAGGAACGAGGCTGTTAAAGTGGCAGGCTTTCCGCTGTTCTTGCATGTGCATGCGTACCCATATTCCCGTATCCCTTGCCGGCACTGAGGTGTGGTTGCTGGCTGACAAGGCCGTCTACTGGCCCGAGCAGAAGGCGCTGCTGATTGCCGATATCCATTTTGGCAAGGCAGCTGCCTTTCGTGCCCTTGGGCAGCCAGTACCCCATGGCACCACCGCTACCAACCTGGCTCGCCTGGATGCACTGCTGGAAGCCTACCCGACCGAGCACCTGTACTTTCTTGGCGACTTCCTGCATGCACCGGAATCCGATGCTCCGACCACGCTCAATGCGTTGGCGCGATGGCGTAACGCAAACCCATCGCTGCTCATCACCCTGATTCGGGGTAATCATGATCTACGTGCTGGGGACCCGCCCGCCTCGCTCAAGATCAACGTAGTGCCCGAGCCGCTCTTGATTGGTCCATTGGCGTTACAGCATGAGCCGGAATCGCACCCCAGCCACGTTGTGCTGGCGGGCCATATCCATCCGGCGTTCAGTCTGAGCGGCCGGGGGCGCCAGCGTCTGCGCCTGCCCTGCTTCTGTCTGGATAATGATGTGCTGTTGCTGCCGGCCTTTGGTGACTTTACCGGCGGATGGGAGATCAAGGCCTTGCCGGGCCGAAGGATCTTTGTGGTAGGCGATGGTGGGATCTGGCCATTGGGCTGATCCTGGGAACGCTGCTACTGCAGCGTTCAACAGAGGTTCTTCAATCCATTTGGGCAATGCCAGAAATCATGATGCCGTAACGTTCCAGCAGCGCTACCGTGGGGGCCTCATAGTCCTGGGGCAAATCGGAACTGTCATAACTATCGAGCGCTTGGTCCCGTACCAGTTGAGCGGCTTGCTCCATATCCGGTTTCTGTTCGGCTTCAGTTTCCACGACGGACGTGTTGCCATCATTGTTGGTATAGGTAATTTTCCACTTTGGCATCGCGCAAACTCCAGTAGCTTACTGAACTGTATCTTTAGACGCCGGATTGCGCCGCAGTTCTCTACAAAGCGCCTTTACCTGATGGGCTGCCCGAACAGCGCGTCCAGCATATGATCCAGCCCACCTCCCGTCAGCCCCATGCCTGCCAGCGTATTGCGTGCTGTGCTCAGATGGTTCTCGAGCTGCGTCTGTACCGACTCACGGCCCAGCAGCGCGACCAGCGTGGACTTGCCGTCATCCTGATGGGCATCCTTTCCCAGGCCATGTCCGTCCTGCAGGTCATCAAGCAGTTGGAAAGCCAGCCCCAATTCGGTAGCAAAACGATGCATCCCCTCCCGGACCGACGGCTTGGCACTGACGGCCAGAGTCGTCATGTCCAGCGCTGTCGTGAACAGGAGTCCGGTCTTGAGGTGATTGGTACTGTTAATAGCCTCCGCGCTGCGGCTTTTGGCTCCTTCGCGCAGGTCACGGTATTGCCCCCGCACCAGTCCTTGCGAGCCTACAGCGGATGTCAGCATGCACACCATCTGATTACGCAGGACAGGCGCAACACCTGATGTACTGGCGACGACGCAAAAGGCATGGCTGAGCAGCGCTACTGCTCCCAGAACGGCGACATCCTCACCAAACTGCACATGAATGGTAGGCCGACCGCGTCTGAGCGTGGCGTTATCCATGCATGGCATATCGTCCAGAAACAGCGAGGCGGCATGCACCATCTCAACCGCGCAGCCCAGATCCAGAATAGCCGGCGAAAAGGCATCCAGATCCCGGGAAGCCAACAGCATGAGCAATGGCCGTATACGCTTGCCAGGCGCCAGCGCACCCTCACGCATGGCGGCTGCGATCAGATCATCATTCTCGACCGGCGGAAGCAGCTCCTCTAGTCGGGTATCGATACGGGCACGCTCTGTTACAAGCTCGAAAGCGCATTCCTTCGGAAGTTTTGGCACTAATACCGTTGCCATGAGTCGAGATACTCCAGCACATGTAAGCGAGCCGACGAATGGTCGACACCAGCGACTCAACAATTTCCCTGATCCGATCTTGCAGATCAGAGCCGCTTGACGTACTCATGACCACAATAGCCGACGAAAGGTCGATGGCAACAGGAAAAAGGTAACTCATGGTTGATTGGGAATTGGCAAGTCGCAAGAACGATCACTTGGATATCGTCCTTGATCCTGCACGTGCCTTGAGCAGTATCACGACCGGGTTTGAGCAGATTCAATTCCAGCACTGTGCCCTGCCAGAGCTGCACCTGAACCAGATCGATCTTGCCACCACGCTGCTGGGCAAGCCGCTCAAGGCACCTGTTCTCATCAGTTCCATGACAGGCGGGCCGGAACGTGCACAGACCATCAACCGACACCTTGCCGAAGCGGCGGAAACGCTAGGCCTGGCGCTGGCAGTGGGCTCGCAGCGCATTGCCCTGCAGAACGGTGGAGACAAGGGGCTGACCGGTCAATTGCGGCAACTGGCTCCGTCCATTCCCCTTCTCGCCAATATTGGCGCAGCTCAATTAGTGGCGGGTTATGGCGTGACCGAGGCCCGTCGGGCAGTCGACATGATCCAGGCCGACGCCTTGATCATTCACCTCAACCCACTCCAGGAGGCAGTACAGTCCGGCGGCGATCGCAACTGGCAGGGCGTCCTGGCTGCCATCGAACATCTGGTTACACATTTGGGCGTTCCGATCGTCATCAAGGAAGTAGGCGCAGGCATTTCTGCTGATGTCGCCCAGCAACTGACAGAGGTGGGTGTCGCCGTGATCGACATAGCCGGCGCAGGAGGAACCAGCTGGGCAGCTGTCGAAGCCGAGCGTGCCCATAACGACCTTGATCGTCAGGTTGCTCAGGCCTTTATCAACTGGGGCATTCCAACCGCCCAGGCGATTGCTCAGGTCCGTGAGCAATGCCCGGACATTCCACTCATTGCCTCGGGCGGTATCCGCAACGGCGTCGATGCGGCCAAAGCCATTCGCCTGGGCGCCGATGTGGTCGGTCAGGCTGCCGCCGTGCTGCATAGCGCAACCCTGTCTCCAGAAGCCGTTCTGAACCATTTCGAAGTCATGATCCGGCAACTGAAGGTAGCCTGCTTCTGCACCGGCTCGGCGAATCTGGCCGAGCTGCGCAAGGCCCGCCTGTTAAGACCCGTTTCGCTCGCGGAGACCTGAATGCCTAATTTCGCCCTCATCGCCCCTGCATTTTCAAGCCATCTTCGCGCAATGGAAGCGATTGCCGAAACCCTGGTGGCGCGAGGGCACACGGTCAGCCTGCTCCATCAGGCGGATGTCGGCGAGCGGCTTCGTAGCAACGCCATCCGCTTTTACCCGATAGGCCTTGAGTCTCATCCGCCTGGCTCGCTGGATGCCATGATTCGCCGGGCCGGTAATCCAGGCGGCCCGCTTGGGCTGATGCGCGTTATTCATGATATGGCTCGCAGCACCGAGTTGTTTTGCCGCGAGGCACCGAAGATCCTGCGTGACCAGGCCGTTGATGCCGTAATTTCCGATCAGATGGAGGCCGCTGGGGGGCTTATAGCCGAGCATTTGCGTCTGCCCTACGTCTCGGTAGCCTGTGCCTTGCCGGTCAACCGGGACCCGCTTGTGCCTCTTCCTGTCATGCCATGGGGATACGACACATCGCCACGAGGCCGCCATCTCAATCAGGGCAGTGCCCAGGTCTATGACCTCCTGATGCACGAGCATGCCCGTGTCATCCAGCGATACGCAAAAACCTTTGGTCTTGAGCCTCGGTCAACATTGGCCGACTGCTTGTCGCCTTACGCTCAAATCAGCCAGTGCGTACCGGGATTCGACTTTCCCCGCACCGAGCTGCCAGCCCACTTTCACGAAGTCGGTCCGCTGCGCCTGCCCGCAGCTCAGGAGCCCGCTCTGAGCTATCCGATCCGCACCGACAAACCGTTTGTGTTCGCATCGCTAGGGACATTGCAAGGCGGACGTTTCACCTTGTTCGAACGGATCGCACGCGCCTGCAAAACGCTTGATGTGCAATTACTCATCGCCCACTGCGGTGGCCTCAACCTGCAGCAATGCGATGCCTTGAGGCAGGCTGGCGCTCACTGGGTTACAGACTTTGCACCGCAGCGAGCCACGTTGGCGCGGGCCGATGCGGTCATTACCCATGCCGGTCTCAACACTGTGCTCGACGCGCTGAAAGCAGGAACGCCCATGCTGGCGTTGCCAATTGCCTTTGATCAACCCGGCGTGGCAGCACGCATCGAGCATGCCGGCGTCGGCCTTCGCCTGAGCCCTAAGCGACTGACCTCCGGCAAATTGGCCCTTGCTCTGCAACGTCTTCTGACCGAACCGCATTTTCGTTGGAAAGCCCAGGCCTTTCAGCCTCGGGTTCAGGCAGCCGGCGGCGTACAAAAAGCCGCTGACCTTATTGAGGACGTACTCAGCAAGGTTGCCCTGGAGAGACCCGCATGAATACCTATGACCTGATCCTGGCGGGAGGTGGACTGGCCAACGGGCTGATTGCCCTGAAACTGCGCCAGACACGTCCAGAGCTCCGCATTCTGCTCATCGAGCAAGGCGACCGACTGGGTGGTAATCACACCTGGTCCTTTCATGAGCCGGACCTGACAACGGAGCAGCACGCCTGGATCGAGCCGCTGGTAGCCCATCGCTGGGCGGAGTATCAGGTATTTTTTCCTGGGCTTGAGCGGACACTGAGCAGTGGCTACGCCTCTATCAGCGCCGAGCGCTTTCATGACGTTCTGATGGAGCGCCTGGGTGATTCGGTACGTCTGAACGCTACGGTCAGCGCACTCGGCCCTGCAGAGGTCAGGCTTAACGGCGAAGCGTTTCAGGCGGCTGCAGTTCTGGATGGCCGAGGTCATCGCCCCAGCCCGCACATGGGGTTGGGTTTTCAAAAGTTTCTGGGCCAGGAGTTACAGCTCGCGCAGCCCCACGGGCTTTCCGGTCCGATCATCATGGATGCCACCGTTCCACAAACGGAGGGTTACCGTTTCATCTACGTCCTGCCGCTTACTCAGGACCGGGTTCTGATCGAAGACACCTACTATGCCGATGGACAGAACCTTGACCCTGATCGGCTGCGTGACCACATCGCCCGCTACGCCGCCGATCACGGCTGGACAATCCAGTCCCTGATCAGGGAAGAGCATGGCGTGCTCCCCATTACGCTGAGCGGTGACATTGAGGCGTTCTGGGCCGAAGCGGGAGACATCCCACCTACTGGTCTCGCCGCCGGACTCTTTCATGCTACTACAGGATACTCGTTGCCTGAGGCGGTACGACTGGCGGAACTTATCGCTAGCTGCTCCCGTCTGGATACCTCTACTCTTGTTGATACGGTTCGCCGGCATGCGCTGCAACGCTGGCGAACCTATGGATTTTTCCGCCTGCTCAACCGCATGCTATTTCTGGCCGGCAAGCCTGAGCATCGCTATCGAGTGATGCGTCGTTTTTACGGTCTTCCGGAACCCTTGATTCAGCGTTTCTATGCCGGACAGTTGAAGCCCAGCGATAAGCTGCGCATTCTGACAGGCAAGCCACCGGTTCCATTACGCGAGGCACTGACGGCGGCACTGGCCAGCCGCACCGGTCAAACAGGCGGACCGATTAAGGACATCTTATGAATACAGACGTCGTTTCCAATTCCAGGCAGGCTGTTGTCGTTGGTGCCGGTTTCGGCGGGCTGGCCCTGGCTATACGCCTGCAGGCCTCCGGGATTCGTACCACGCTACTCGAAAAGCGGGACAAACCCGGCGGGCGCGCCTATGTCTATGAGGACAAAGGCTTTACCTTCGATGCCGGCCCCACGGTCATTACCGATCCCTCGGCCCTGGAAGAGCTCTTTACTGTGGCAGGGCGCAAGCTGTCGGACTATGTCGAACTGCTGCCCGTCGATCCGTTCTACCAGTTGTGCTGGGAAGACGGCACCCGCTTCGACTATGTCAACGATCAAGCCACGCTCGATGCCCAGATCAAGTCACTCGACCCCGCCGACGTCGAGGGCTACCAGCGCTTTTTGGCCTACTCCCGCGCAGTCTATGAAGAGGGTTATGTAAAACTAGGTAGCGTGCCGTTCCTGAGCTTTCGCGACATGGTTCGTGCCGGGCCGCAGCTACTGAAGCTTCAAGCCTGGCGCAGTGTGTACGATCAGGTCTCCAAATTCGTTCGCAACGACAAGCTTCGTCAGGCACTCTCCTTTCATACGCTGCTGGTCGGTGGTAACCCGTTCGCTACCTCGTCCATCTATGCGTTGATTCATGCTCTGGAGCGCCAGGGTGGCGTGTGGTTTCCCCGTGGCGGTACAGGCGCTCTGGTCCAGGGTCTGGCCAAGCTGTTTCAGGACATTGGCGGCACATTGGAACTTAACACGCCTGTCGAGCGCATCCTGGTCGACAATTGTCGTGTAACAGGTGTCATTACCGCCCAAGGCAAGCAGATCAATACTGACCTGGTTGCATCCAATGCCGACGTAATCCACACCTACAAGAAGATGCTGGGTCACCATGTGCACGGTATCGTCGAGGCGAACCGTCTCAAGAAGAAGCGTCACAGCATGTCGCTGTTCGTGGTGTACTTTGGCCTGCGCCAGCGCCCTGAAGAACAGAAGCTTCAACATCATACGATCTGTTTTGGTAACCGTTACCAGGGCCTGATCGAGGAGCTATTTTCCGGTCCTGGCGTTCCTGAGGATTTCTCGCTCTACCTGCACTCCCCGTGCGTGACCGACCCCTCCCTGGCACCAGAGGGCTGCAGTGCTCACTATGTGCTGTCGCCTGTCCCGCACCTGGGCAATGCACCGGTAGACTGGTCGGTAGAGGGTCCGAAGTACCGGGACCGCATTCTGGCCTACCTGGAAAAGCATTACATTCCAAACCTGAATCGCGACCTGGTCACCAGCCGGATTTTTACACCCGAGGATTTCCGCACTGAACTCAATGCGTATGTCGGTTCAGCCTTCTCCCTGGAGCCAATCCTGACCCAGAGCGCCTGGTTCCGGCCGCATAACCGAGACGCCGCTATTCCCAACCTTTATCTGGTCGGTGCCGGCACCCACCCGGGAGCAGGCATTCCTGGTGTAGTCGGCTCGGCCAAAGCGACCGCAAGTGTGATTCTGGGGGACCTTGGAGCAGCCATATGAATACGGCAGTCGTCGAACACGCAACGCAGTCCATCAACGTCGGCTCCAAGAGCTTTGCCGCTGCGGCCAAACTGTTCGACGAACAAACCCGTCAAAGCGCCGTGATGCTTTACGCCTGGTGCCGCCATTGTGACGATGTGGTGGACGGCCAGGACCACGGTCATGGACAGGTTGAAGGCGACCGGACGGCAAGCGAAGCCCGTCTTCAGGAACTTGAAGATCTGACGCGCCGTGCCTATACAGGCGAGCCCATGAGCGAACCGGCTTTTGCCGCCTTCCAGCAGGTCATCCAGCGCCATGCCATCCCCGAGCGCTATCCTCTTGAGCATCTGGCGGGTTTCCGCATGGATGTTGAAGAACGGGTCTACTACCGCCTCGACGATACCCTCCAATACTGCTACCACGTCGCCGGCGTGGTAGGCGTCATGATGGCAATGCTCATGGGTGCACGCGACGAAGACACGCTCGACCGCGCCTGTGATTTAGGCATGGCGTTTCAGCTGACCAATATCGCACGGGACATTGTGGAAGACGCCCGCATAGGCCGAATCTACCTTCCTAGGGAATGGCTCGATGAGGCAGGCATTCCCGTCGCCGAACTGGCTGATCCCGCGCATCGTGTCCGCCTGGCCACCCTGGCGCAGCGTCTGGTCGCGCTGGCTGAACCCTACTATGACTCAGCCGCTACCGGTATTGCCGACCTGCCTCTGCGCTCAGCCTGGTCGATTGCGACCGCTCGCGCCGTTTATCGGGAAATTGGTCTGAAAGTTAACGCACGAGGCCCTAGCGCCTGGGACAGTCGGGTATCAACCAGCACCGTTGATAAGCTTCGCCTGGTGATAAGAGGCGCTCTACGTGCACTGGCTTCACGGGCGGGCCGCTCTAGTCCGCGCCCCGCCGATCTATGGACCCGTCCGCGGTAAGTGAACGCACCGGGCGGTAGTGTCTCGTTACGAAATGAAGACTTGCGTCTTTTGCTGAAATTGGTCACAAACAAGGCGTCGCACGGCGACACTAAACCTAAACTTTTCAGTGGTATAGCAGGTCAGACATAAGCGACTACTTTAAGTCGCTCTACAGTAGTCAAGTACGGGATATATTTATGCACAAGACGGAATCGGCTGTTCCAAGAGATCTACAAAACGCACCGACCTCGCTCTTCTCGATCATCCCGCTTGTGCCGAGTGCACACACTACGGCCAGTCCGGACAGATCGCATACCTACAAACCGGAATTTTTCAACGAGAGCGAATGGGCGCTACTCAAGGCAGCTTGCGAACGCCTGACTGCCACGACCAATCAAGGCACCAGTGAATCCCTGGTCGATCTGCCTATTTTCATTGATCAGCATATGTTGTCGCCTTATGCGCACGGCGACCTGGATTGTCTGCAAGACCCTTTCACCGATGCACCCGCCAAACTTCCTCAGGGTCGCCAGCCGCTACGTGATCTGGTACGTGCCGGGCTTGCGGATCTGAATCGCTACAGTCAACAAACGCATCAGCAGCTTTTTACGGCACTGTCAGCCGAAGAGCAGCAGCATGTTTTGAGCAATGCCGAAGCCGGTCTTCTGGGCACGCAAGCCCAGGAATTCATTTCCCTGCTTCGCACTGAAATCGATCACAGTCGCTTCGCCCACTCGTTGTTTCCGGCATACGAACCCCTGTCTGCTTGAACCCTCTGAACCGAATAAAAAAGCGCGCCTTATGGCGCGCTTTTGCGTGGTGCTTTACTCCTGATCGAACCGCCGCTTATTGAGCGGGCCGTCATGCAGATCACGCAGCTGCTTCTTGAGCGCGGTCACTGATGGCGCATACAGGAAGCCAAACGAGACACATCCCTCCTTTCCATCCACGGCATGATGCATGCGATGGGCCTGATAGAGCCGCTTCAGGTATCCGCGACGCGGGACATATTTGAAAGGCCAGCGCTGATGGACAAGGCCGTCGTGAGCGATGAAATACAACAGCCCGTACGCCGTCATGCCGGCACCAATCCACTCGATCCGGCCATAACCGGACGTGCCGAAATAAATCAGGGCGATAGCAAGGCCGGCGAATACAACGGCATAAAGGTCGTTTTTCTCGAACCAACCGGTGCGCGGCTCATGATGGGACTTGTGCCAGCCCCATCCCCAGCCGTGCATGATGTACTTATGTGCGTACCAGGCAAACCACTCCATAAAGGCCACGGTGCCCAGCACGATTGAGGTATTGATTAAGATATCCATGTTCGGCTCCAGGATCGTCCTTCCACCTTACTGCCTGAAACCCATTTGCGCACGATCTGGATCAGGAAACCGGGTCGGACGTCACCAGCAGGGTCGACGGATTCCCGAGCAGAATGGAATCTGTTGGCAGGTGGACATTCAGCGCGGCAGAGCGCACCACAAAACGTACCTTTTTGCTGTGCATGGGTTCGCCGTCCAGATTCATATCGACCCCTTCGCTGGCGGAAACCTCAACCCAGGGTAACCGGGTACGAATGAACAGATCCTCGCTGGCAAATCCGCCTGAAAACCAGGAGCCCAACGTTCCCATCAGATCCTGTGGCGTGGGCAGAATAGTCAGATCAAGCATGCCATCGTTGACGACTGCATTCGGGCACAGCACATGGCCGCCGCCGGCCTGCCGGCCATTGCCAATCCCCATGGCCAGAAACTCGCCTTCCCATTCAAAATCCGGCCCTTCGAAACGACCGTAGGCGGAGCGCACTTCCGCAAAGCGCGTAAGGCCTGTCAACAGATAAGCCGTGCCACCCAGTACGCGCTTGAGTTCCGAGGACGTATTTGCCGTCACTTGTGAACCAAACCCGCCGGTGGCCATATTGAGAAACATCTCGCCGTCTGCTTCGATCAGATCGATGGGTTGCGCTGGCGTATCCAGTAGCGCCAGTGCCTCGGCAGGATCAGCTGGAATACCCGCCGCCCGGGCAAAGTCATTGGCAGTTCCCAGGGGCATCAGGGCCAACGACGCATCGGAGCGCGTACGAGCCAAAGCTTCGGCCACCAGCTTGAGCGTACCGTCGCCTCCGCCTGCTACCAGATGCGTATAACCTGCAGCGACTGCTTCCTCAACAAAACGGGCCGCATCGCCATTTTCCCAGGTGACTCGGACATCGACCGTTTTGCCGGTCGCACGTCGCGCCTCAACCGCTGCGCGGACATCGTCATTGGTGGCCTGATTACCATTGAGAATCAGCAGTGTTTTTTCATTGGAATCGGAGACGGTGACAGGAACATTCATGAACAGAGCACCCAGCAAAGTCGAGTGTCAGTAGGACTACGTCAACGGGTCCACGTTCCTTGGGAGCGACTTGATTTGTGATGAAGCAACCGCTCTGAAACCGACCTGGGAAAGCCGATGCGTTCCCAGGTCGGCAAGACTTCAGCCAATCAGCTCACTCATGGGAATGAAGCCCACAAGATCACCTTCGGCGATGGTTCTTCCTTCACGTACCTCTACCAACCCGTCAGCCCATGCCGCCGTACGCAGGACATTGGACCCCTGGTCGCGATGAGGCACGACCCGGCCATTTTCAAGCCGCGCCCGCTGGTACTCGCGTCGCTCGCCCACGCGCGTCCAATTAAACCCTGCTGCCACTTCCAGCTTGAGGGGCTCAACATCCTGAACGCCCATCCGACGCAGCAGATAAGGACGCGCCAGCAGTCCGAACGTCACCAACGTAGACGCTGGATTGCCTGGCAGCCCGATAACCGGCACGCCGTTATAACGACCACAAGTGAGCGGCTTGCCTGGCTTGAGCGCCAGCTTCCAGAGGGTCAGCTCACCCGCCTCACGTAAGGCCTGGCCCAGGAAGTCCGCCTCGCCTACCGACACGCCGCCGGTCGACAGGATCAAATCCGCCGAGTGCAGCTGCGCTAATTGCTCACGGGTACGCTCTAGATCATCCGGGAGGATGCCCGCATCGATCACCTCGCAGCCCAGACGCTTGAGCCAGGACGCCAGCACCGTACGGTTACTGTTGTAAATCTGTCCTGGCCCCAATGGCTTACCCGGCTCGACCAGCTCATCGCCGGTCGACAGGATCGCTACCCGGGGGCGCCTGAACACATCAAGAGCCGCGCAGCCCAACGACGCCGCAATACCCAGCTCGATCGGTCCCAGTCGCTTGCCAGCGTCCAGTACCGTATCGCCCTGGCGCGTCTCGTTACCCTTCAGGCGAACGTTTTTGCCTGCCTTGAGCGTCTCTACAAAGCGAATGCGGCCGTCATCCAAGACTTCGGTGTTCTCCTGCATCTCCACCGTATCGGCACCTTCGGGCATGGGCGCCCCGGTAAAGATGCGTGCACAGGTGCCCGGCGTGAGCGGCTGCGGGCTTTGCCCTGCAAAGATACGCTGACTGACAGGCAGCGGTTCGCCCTGAAGATCCTCAAAGCGCAGCGCGTATCCATCCATGGCACTGTTGGACCATGGCGGCAGATCGAGCTCCGCTATCACGGACCGGGCCAGAACGCGTCCCTCGGCCTCCGCCAGAGTCACACGTTGCGTTTCGGTGATCGCGTCGGCATCAGCCATCGACAGGAGACGGGCCAATGCCTCTTCAATAGGTAACAGACTCATCCGCGCGGTCCGCAGGGTTCGGCCTTCTTCAGATGCGGCACAAAATTGCAGGGACGATGACGGTTGTCCAGCTGCTCAGCCAGAATGCCGTCCCAACCTGTACGGCAGGCACCCGTCGAACCCGGCAGGCAGCAGACCAGCGTACCGTTGGCCAAACCTGCCAGCGCACGAGACTGAACCGTGGACGTACCGATGTCTGTCGCAGAGATCTGACGGAAATATTCACCAAAACCATCGACCTGCTTGTCCAGCAGGCAGGCTACCGCTTCCGGTGTGCTGTCGCGGCCGGTAAAACCGGTGCCCCCGGTGATGACAACGACCTGGACGGTATCATCGGCAATCCAGTTGGCTACCTGAGCGCGGATTTTGTAGAGATCATCCTTGAGCAGTACGCGTGCAGCCAGAAAATGTCCCGCCTCGGTCAGACGGTCAACCAGCAACTGTCCCGATGTATCGGTTTCGAAGGTACGGGTATCACTGACAGTCAGAACGGCAATATTCAGCGGTACAAAGACCGCATCGGCCTTAGAGCTCATAACAATCATCCAAAACGGCAGGTAAGAGACATTTTATATCACAGGCAGGACCACCACGTAGCGATCCAGACAGAGACAAACCGTCGCCCCGCCACATAGAGCCAAGCCGCGCTACACTGACGGCCCGTATTCGAGCCTGGACGTTCCCATGACCACACGCCTTTCCGACTGCTCCATTCTTCTGCTTGCCGGTGGCCGTGGTCAGCGTATGGGTGGAAGGGATAAAGGCCTGGTGGAATGGCATGGCCTTCCGCTGATCGAGCATATGCACAGGGTGGTCCGCCCCCTGACAGATGACCTCATTATTTCCTGTAACCGTAATGCCGAGCGCTACGCCCGGTACGCCGATCAGATCGTCAATGATGCCGAGCCCGACTTTCCCGGCCCGCTGGCCGGTATCCGTGCAGGGCTCAAGGCAGCTCGTCATCGCTGGCTGATCCTTCTGCCATGCGATGCTCCGCGCATTGATCGTGACCTGCTTGCCCAGCTACACCGCTGCACACAGGAGACACCTGATGATCCGGTCATGGTACGCCAGGGAAATTTCTGGGAGCCCTTGTTTTCACTTATTCCTACCCGCTTGAAAGATCAAGTGGAAGAAGCCTGGCAGGCAGGCGAGCGCAGCCCCCGGGGTGTATTCATTCCATTGGGTGCCCGGGCGCTAATGATTGCAGAGCATGATCAGCGTCTCGCCAATGTAAATGATGAACACAGCCTGCTTGCCCTTTCATCGGAACCTGGCGGGAAGTGACGGGTCAGAATGTCGTTAAACGTGCGTTTAAAAGGAGACTGCACATGAGAACCCGGATTCTACCTGCCTGTTTGCTGGCTCTTGGTTTTACCGTCCTGGCCGGTTGCTCTACACCTTCAGTGATCACGTTGAACGACGGGCGTGAGATCCAGGCGGTAGATACACCCAAGTACGACGATGACTCGGGCTTCTATGAGTTCGAACAACTGGACGGCAAGCCTGCCCGCATCAATAAAGATCAGGTCCGCACCATCAAGGAACTGTAAAGGTTTGCAGAGGGTACGCAAAAAATTTCACCTAAAACCTTGTCTCTAAAATGTTTTTAGGTAAAATGCGCGCCATCTTTCGGAGCGTAGCGCAGCTTGGTAGCGCGTCTCGTTCGGGACGAGAAGGTCGCTGGTTCGAATCCAGTCGCTCCGACCAGTATCCCGGTCTAACTCTGTTTAGACCAACAAAGCCCGCCTTGTGCGGGTTTTGTTGTTTATGGCCTTAATGTTTTTGTCAGCATTTTGCCGTACACCTCGTCCTTTGCCTCCCACATAAGCGCCCTGTTCACGTAATATCCCGCCTCCGGTTGTGTTTACCTGTAAAAGGAAGCGATCCTGCCCTGTGCTCGGCGGGGTCAGCTCGGCTTATGAAAAATATCTTTTCCGCTTTCCTGCTCGCCCTGACCGCGGCGAGCCTTTCTGTGCATGCGGCGGCTCGCCCTGTGCCGCAACCTCCCCCTGCACTTCAGTTGTTTTGCGCTAAGGGCGCTCTGGACGTTATCGAAAAAATCGGCCCTGTTTATGAAGAAACCTTTGGCAGAAAGCTTGTCAGCCATGTAGCGCCGGCACGTGGCAACGATGCCACCACCATTCCTAGTCGACTGGCCGAAGGTGAGCGGGCCGATGTCTTTTTGCTGGACCGCATGGCCATTTCCAAACTGCAGCAGCAGGGTCATATTGATCCAGACAGCTGCGCTGATTTCGGAAAGTCCTATATTGCGCTTGCTGTCCCCCACGGCCAAGGCCATCCGGCCATGACAAGCATGGAAGAATTCAAACAAATTCTGCTGGATGCCAAATCAATTGCCTATTCCGAGAGTGCCAGCGGTTTGTATCTGGAAAATGTTCTGTTCAACCTCATGGGTATCAAGGAGCGAATTGCGCCCAAGTTGAAAAGAATCACGAACGAGTCAGTGGGCGACGCCATTGCCCGGGGTGAGGCGGAAATCGGTCTGGAACAGGTCAGCGAGCTGAGTCCTTTGCAGGGCGTCGATATCGTAGGACTCATACCCGATCAGGCGCAGAAGATGACGCTATACACCGCCTGCATGGCACCTGACACGCCCCATCCTGAAGAGGCCCGCCAGTTCATCAAATATATCAGCTCCAATGCTTCATTCGAGCTGATCAAAGCCAGTGGATTGCAGCCCCTTGTCGATCCTGACTACGAGCTGCACTTCAAAAAAGGTTGATTATCCACTGCCGGGGCGTTTACAACAGCCCCGCCTTATTCTGCCTGGATGGTAAACAGGCGCTCACCCTTGGCTGTTACCGCTGTGCCTTCATTGATGTCTGCCAGGTAATTGTCGTCCATGTCATACACCTGTTCGCCCTCGATGCGGTAGATCAACCTACCCTGATCATCCGAAGCGCGTACAAAGCCGTCATTGTCAATCAGACCAATCTGAACGGCTTTGTCGCCGTATCCAAATACCAGGTAGCGCCCTTGACTGTAATCGGCAGCCATCTCGTTTCCTCCAAGCATTAAGTTGTCCGATGGACAACCTCTATCCAACATCTGTCGCCCTGTATGAACAACAGTACGTTCTGAAGGTTGGAGTCACGCTCTAGGCAAGAGTGCCGAAAAGTCCCGATCAGAACGAGTTGACTACCAGAGTCATGACAGGCCGACTATCCGATAATGGATGGACCTTGAGCCGAGCGCCGGTGCTACAGGTGATGATTGAATGGTGGCTGCCCAGCATTGGCTTATGTTTGACGACTTCAGGGCAATCAAAGCCAAATGTCTTGCTAGCATGCCAGGCAAGATCGGCCTTGCTCAGATTCTGGCTCGTATTGGCCTTTTGAGGCTGGGTGTTGTAAAGCGACTGATCCGCGCGCGTAAGCTCGGCATGAACAGACCAGGATAACGACGATGCCAGCAATAGAACTGCAAACTCTTTGCGCATGAGAACTCTCTTGAACTGCCCGTGCAGCTTTGAACGTTCACTCCTTAATAAATAGCCAGTCATCACCTAAGGCACACCAGAAGCGTTTAGCGCTTGCGACCTACAACCTTCGCAACGACTAACGCATCCTCGATGGCCATCTGCACATCCCCGACAAGATCAGCCGAAACCCACTTGTCTGAGCTGATGACATCGAGCTTGGCCTGCTCTGCAATGGTGTCGGTATCAACACCTAGCTTCAGGGCTGCTCCAAAAACAGAGGCCAGGGCCTGGCTATACACAACTAATATCCTGTCAGTCATGAATACTTACCTATCATCTTGAGCATCTAGGTGAACGTTCAGCACAACCTCAGTGACACTCCTTTGTCAGCACTGCGAACGGGCGGGGCAAAGCCTGCACCTTTCAAGTAGTAGCTGATAAATTCAAGGACTTCCCGAGAATTTCAAACCATCCATCAGCTTGGCTTAAAGCACGCCGGAAAAGCTCCGATAACCTTTTAGCAAGCAGTTCACCCCTACTTCTGCTTGTCTCCATGGTCTTTAAGCCTCGACTCGTCGAGGCTTTTTTCTTTAAGCGCCAGTGCCTGCTCATCCTTACATTGGTATAGCAAGCACCATGCCTGAAAAAACGCCTGATTTCCGGCACTCGGCCGCTTCCAGCCATAAAAACGTCTATCAGAAGCATTTCACGCTAGCGGCCTGAACTAATTTTGCGTTTACGGTCATACCAGAACGCGCTGTCAGCGTGTCCGTCCCCACATGGAAGTAGCGGCAATCCTATGAACACTCTCGCCCTCTGGCTTACCTCCCTTGGCTTGGTTGCCCTGGCAATGCCCTACGAAGGGCTTTACGCCTGCAGTACCTATACGTGGTGTTATACCCAGAACCCTATATGGCTCCCGCTCTGCATCGTTGTGACACTGATGTCGTTCTGGATTTACAAAAGAGAGGGCGCATCCGGTCAGCCTCGGCGACAGAACACGGATCGATCATCCAGCAGTCTTCAGGCTTGGCCGTCTGCGCCAAAAGACCTCACCTAATAAGATGCTATCTGCTCATCGTCCGCTCGTGCTATTACCTTGCGCAACGGCAGTGTGGCTCAGGCACTGCCTGGAAAGGTTCTCGGACAAGGCGGGACGGCTACTAAGCTAAACGGCTAAGCCGAGCCTGGCTCAGACATCTGGCGATGACGCTCAGCTTTTTCCTGCTCAGACTCGGTGCGATTGGGACCTTCGCCTTCCTGCTCAACTTCCGGCCCGCCCCCGTAGACCTCGGCTTGCCCGGCCATCAAGGCATTGAATCCCTGCTGCGCCACCAATGCAGGATCATTCTTCTTGCCTGAGCCTACCTGAGTATCGTCCTCACCGGCCCGGTGGAAAAAGTTGGTTTCGGTCGGTCCCGGCATCAATACCGTTACGCTCACACCGGTTCCCTTCATCTCATTGCCAATGGCATTTCCAAACGACCGCACAAAGGCCTTGGACGCTCCGTATACCGCCTCGAACGGAACAGGTGAGGTTCCTGAAATCGAAGAGGTTAAAAGCATACGACCTCGCCCTTGAGCCACCATGTCCCGACTGAATAACTTGGCAAGGTGTACTACAGACACCACATTGATCTGAATGAGGTTAAGTTCGCTCTCCAGCGTCGTCTCCGCCTCGGTATCCGGTACGAAACTGCCGCCAACGCCTACACCCGCATTGATGGCAATCGCATCAACTGGGCGGTTCAATGCACGAAACGCCGAATAAAGCTGCTCTACTCCTTCATAGGTTGCGAGGTCAACCGCCGCACACTCGACCTGAGCGCCTAGGGCCTGCAATGTCTGCCGGGCCTCATCCAGGCCTTTGCCCCGCGACGCGATAAGCAGGTCGAAGCCGTTCTGAGCGAATTGCCGTGCCAGCTCCAGCCCTATGCCATTCGAGGCACCTGTTACCACCGCCAGAGGTTTGTTCGTCTGAGTCATGCGGGTTACTCCATAAGGGTCATAAGCGGTATGACCTACTGGAGGCCGGGGCGACTCCCTAACCAACCGTATAAAAGTAGCCTGTCGCCACTACAAAACAGTTCTGGCAGCGAGTCGGTAGCCACGCCAAACCATAGGGTGAAAATAAAACTTCACCTGCCCTTGAACAAACGAATCGCCTCCCCCATCTATGTAAGTGCCGAAAGAGGAAAGCCCGCTTTCTTCAGATTCTGCCTTTTACTATCAGGCACTTGACAACTCGGCTGTTCATTTATACAGTGAGCAGTACTCATCAAGGGGGCGATTAGGATTCGACGCCGGTAACAAAACTTGAGGAGCATGCCGAGCTGGTAGCAGACCTCGTAAATTAGCTGCTGCAAACTTATAGTTGCCAACGACGACAACTACGCTCTAGCTGCTTAACGCGGCTAGCAGTCGCTAGGGGATGCCTGTAAACCCGAAACGACTGTCAGACAGAACAGGATCGCCGCCAAGTTCGCTGTAGACGTAACGGCTAAAACTTATACAGATCGCCCCAAGCGCCCTGCCCATCGGGCCGCTAAGGGTTAACTCTAGTAGATTGGGCTAAGCATGTAGCGCCAAGAGCGGAGAGCTGGCGGACGGGGGTTCAAATCCCCCCGCCTCCACCAAGCATAAAGGGCTAGCCAAACGGCTAGCCCTTTTTTATTGCCTAAAATCAGCTACTGTTAGAAATAAGGCGATACAATGGCATTTTGATATTTTTAATGTTCCACAGTCTGCACCATGGCAGGCGCTACTAAGGACATGGTTGGATAATGAAATACAAGGCTTGGTTACTCGCCATAGCAGGATGCCTGGCTTCCCTGGCCGTCCATGCAGGTGAGCTGACGGATGAGAATGACGAGTTCAGAGAGCGGCGCTCCGTAATCTGGACGGGTGATAAATCTGCCAACGATCTGGTATTTACCGTATCGGCTAGCCAGGCGACAACAAGCTCAGGCGGTAAGATCACAACATACATTGCCAAGCTGTCCAGCATTGGCAACGAAGCCCGCTTTGGTGATTGCCGCTTTGCTCGCTGGACGATTGACGGCAAGGTCTTCTATGAAATGGAAGGCAAATACAAGCTCAACACCTTTCGTGATATCTACGGCGAAGACTTCACGACGCCCGTGACCCGGGAAGCGCTGGAGTATGTTGCGTCCGGCCAGCGCGTGGAATACAGGGCCTGCGATGTTAAAGGCAAGCTGTCTGACGACGATCTTGAAGGGCTTCAGCGCCTCTTGGATGTTACCGAAGGCTGACCTTTCCATCAGCAACTGGGCATTATTCGCACTATGCAATTACCGCTCATTTCAGACTAAAGGCTAACCGGAGTTAGCCGATACCGTAGATACCAGGCAGCAACGTGAGCTGCCGCACTCATTCGTGAGTAGCCTAAGACGCTGCCTAAGGATAGAAAAGTGTTCTACTGTCTCGGCCTGATACTCTTTGTTGCTGGCTCCTTCTGCCTGTTTTTTGCGCCAGAGGACCTTCAAATCGTTATCGAGGGTGTATTGCTGATGGCTATCGGCTTTACTTACATTCTTGAAGGCAAACGCAGCCAGCGCAAGCTAAAGGCGCTGGCATCCTGCCGCTATTCAAGTCTGCATATTCCCGGTCGATAATAAGGCGGGGCTGGCAGTTTCCCTCTCTTTCTGCCCGACCCTAAGCCCCGAGCAATCGGGGCTTTTTATTGCCTGCGTCTATCGCGGCTGAGTATGCCGATAAAGACGCACCAAATGGAAACAGGGTCTTTTAAGAAGCCCCATACAAAAAGGGGATGTTCATGACATCCCCTTTCTCTAGTGCCTTATCGCCGCTGTGCTTAGGCGGCTTGCCCTTCCAGCGCAGGCTTTTCGTCGGCACTCAACTGACCGTTGATAGCGATGCGCTTGGGCTTGGCCTCTTCCGGTACTTCACGTACCAGATCGATGTTGAGCAGGCCATTCTTCAAACTCGCGCCCTTCACCTCAATGTGATCAGCCAGGCGGAAGGACAGCTTGAAGGCACGCTGGGCGATGCCCTGGTGCAGATAGGTCACGCTGTCGGCGCTCTTCTCGCGACGGCCGCTCTTCACGGTCAACACGCCCCGCTCCACTTCGAGCTCAAGGTCGTCTTCGGCAAGGCCGGCAGCCGCGATCACGATGCGATAGCGATCGTCGCCATGCTTTTCCACGTTATAGGGTGGATAGGAGCTGCCCGACTCGTTGCGCAATGCGGATTCGAACAGATCATTGAAGCGGTCGAATCCAACCGAATGGCGGAACAAGGGAGCAAGAGAGAATGCAGTGTTCATATAGGGAATCTCCTGAGTCATCAGCAAGTTTCAACGCAAGGCCCGACTTCGGCGCCCTGCAGAATTCCATATAGGAACCCGCTCGTTTTTTTCAAGTAGTACGCCCGACGAACGGTAAATCATGGATCTATAGTCGGACTGATCGAACCAGATAAATCAAACAGAATAGAGCAGGATTTAATCCTGATAGACGACGTTGGCGACTAATAAACCATCTTTTGGGCGATAGCCTATTCACGACCAGCCATAGAGACTTGGCCCGTTTTGCCTGATTGCCATGAGCGTTAGGGCGAAACTCCAGGCTGGCGTCCCGAAGGGCAGGCAGTGCGGGCGATCCGTGCATGGACGTTATCAACGATCAAGGAGAGAGTCTCTATGTTCAGTTTGAAACCTCTTGTACTGGCGGTATCTGCTCTGACCAGCTTTTCGGCCATGGCAGCATTCGATTCGGCCACACTAACTCAGGAAGGCAATAACAACGAAGTAACCCTCAACCAAAGCGCCGGAACCTACAACACGGCGACGCAGACGCAAACCGGCGATGACAATCAGGCTATTGCCGAACAGACAAACAGTAACAACAGCACGATAGAGCAGGTTCAAGCTGGCAACGCCAACCTAAGCCGAGCAACTCAGGCCTATGCCGAAGAGAGCAGCATCACCACTGACCAGAACGGCAGCAACAACACGGTACTGGCAGGACAGGATGACGTTTCAACCAGTACGATTACCGTCACTCAAGGCGGTGATGCCCACACGGTAGCTGTCCAGCAGATCGGTACGACCGACTCTACCGTTACGGTCTATCAGGAGGGCTCTGGACATACCGCATCCATTACCCAGGCGGGCTCAAACAATCTGGCTGAAGCCTATACCTACGGCAGCAACAACACGGTGAATGCCAGTCAGCAAGGCGCTTTCATGGGCGGTCAATACGGCTCGGATCTGACGATGTTTTTTGGGCAGAGCGGTGATTCGAACGTGGTGAATGCCAGCCAGCAGGGATTCGATAATGAACTCTGGACCGGCCAGTATGATGCGAATAACACCATAACGGTTGAGCAGTCCGGCTTTGGTAACGGTCTTCGACTCGCTCAAGATGAAAACAATAACGTCATGACCAGCGAGCAGGCTGGAAGGAACAATACGCAGGCCATGACTCAGTCCGGCAACAACAACGAATTGAATATCAGCCAGGACGGTATGGACCAGCGCGCAACCTTGATCAGCCAGGGAGACAACAACGAAGTCAACATTACCCAGAACGGTACGATTGGAGGGGTAGATATCACGCAGACAGGGAATGACAACCTCGTCAGTACCACCCAGAGCGGAGACTTCCTGCTCTCTACCATCACCCAGACCGGCGATGTAAACCAAATTCAGCTCAACCAGACCAACGCCTGGAGCCAGGCCTATATCCAGCAAACAGGAACAGGCAACTCCGCAACAGTTAGCCAGTAATCGTAACGTCCAGGCGGCTGGCCAATCGGGGGCAGCCGCTTTCCATTTCATAATTCACCGTCCATCTGCTCGTAACGGTCCTTACATAACCTTTACCTTCCTCCTCTTTTTCTTTACAGCGCTTCGTTGTTTTATTGAATGGCCGGCTTTTCATACAGCCGGGCTCCTGAGGAGGAGACGTTCATGATTCGCCAGTTACCCAAGATTGCGCTTTTGGTAGGTTGCCTCGCTGCGGCTGGCCAAGCTTCCGCTCACGGTGGGCACGGCCCAGGACCTGCCATTTTCGGGGCCGTGGTCGGGGCAGTCGTTGGCGGAGCGATTGTGGCTAACTCACGCGCAGCTGAAGCGCCTGTCTACGTACAGGCGGCTCCACCGCCGCCCCCGCCACAGGTGGTTTACTACCCGGCGCAGCCTGTCTATTACGAGACCCAGGTTGTACGCGTAGCTCCTGCTCCGCCGCCACATTATTACTATGGCCCGCCACCTGGCTATTACGGCCCCCCGCCGCGCTGGTAGCTGAAAGAAGCCTCGCTTGATGCGAGGCTTCTTTTTATGAGGCCAAGGCGCTGCTGATCCACAGCCGTTGCAATGACGCACAGGCGCTAAAGGTTCGAATGCTGAGCCTTAGCCTTCGCTCATTGAACCCTCTCCGCAGACTCACGTACCACCGACCGCACATGGCTGATCACAAAACGACTTTCCGGGAGAACTGGAATACGCGTGATATCGATCGAAAGATCCTGCGGGGGTACGTCATAACGCATCCACTGCGTAAGCGCCTTGACTGCCACCTTTAGCAGCTCGATCGTAATCCACTCACCGGGGCAGCGATGGTTCTGATGATGGTCGCCACCGCCTTGAGTGACAAAACCGAACGGGTTTTCATCCCAAGTCAAAAACCGTTCAGGATCAAATCGCTCAGGGTCCTTCCAGATTCTCGCATCGTGATTGATGCCATAGAGATCCAGCAGAACGCGAGTTCCCTTGGTAAAGGGATAGCCTTTCCACTCGAAGTTCTTGCGAACACGCGCCACTGTAAAGGGAAAGAACGAAAAGACGCGCCGCACTTCTTGTACAAAGGGTTCCAGCATGCTCGGCTCGTCGCGCAGTCGTTGTTGCCACTCGGGGTGCTTGTTCAGGGCCCAGGCAGCAAAGACTACAAAGCGTGCAACCGCTACGGTAGGCCTCAGCACATTGAGAATTTCGACCGCAGCCGTTTTAGGGTCAAGCCGGTTACCATCGCTGTCCTTATGGTGGCTGAAGACGTACAAGGCCGTTTGCGGAGCCGGATTCAACGCACCCTGACGCACCTGCGTGACGAGATCTGCAATCCAGGCTTCAGCTTCTTTGCGAGACTTTCGGCCATTGAGGTGCCGAAGCCCTATCCCACCCGCGCCATCAATCAGAGCGGTGAGCTGCGAACGGCGCTTGGCTACGTCGCCCTCGGGCAGCGGCACGCCGGACCACTCACAAACGACCCGGCAGAGCTGAAACTGGGCTGCATAGAGCAGGATGACTTCGTGATTACCGGTCCAGGCGGAAATGTCTCGCTGCCATTGTTCGGCGTACCGGGCCGTCAGTCGTTGGATATTGTCGGGTGTCATCAATGACATGAACATCTGCTTGCGCACGCGGTGCGCCTGCCCGTCTAGCCCTTGAATGGAGCCAAAGCCAAACAGGGTCTTTTTCAACATGCGGGGGGCGGCCGCTTCCCGCATGAAAAGCGACTCGTCGTAAAATAGCCTGGCCCCCTCCTCCCCGGACAGACAGATAGTGTTCTGCATGAGCAGGCGTGCCTGAAAGACATCGCTCTGGTAACGACGGCAGCGCTCAGGGATGTAGCGGTATCCCTCCTTGAGCAAGGTGATAGAGCTGTCCAGATGGGGGTCTTTAGGGATCGCTGACATAAACGACGGCACTCCAATTGATCGACTTGCACATTGCCGTAACGCTCTGCCGATGGGCAGGCGAACGCACGCGTAATGCCTTAATCGACCCTGCAGACAGGCCAAAGGTGCTGTATGTAGCGACCAGCCGTCAGACTAGCGAAAGCTGCGGCTTAGAAAAGGGGACCCTTTCAAACCAAACCGCCAGGGCACATCGCGCGCCTTGGTGATACCGATCCGTGGCCCTGAAATCGTCTCAAAAGGCGCTGTCGGTGCGGCCAATTTGAGGCCTGGCGACTCCAGTACAAGCCCGTCGTGCTCTCCGGTAATTCCCAGAGCCTGACACACACGCCCCGGGCCTGCACATAGCAGGCGTAGCGTATCGAGTCCGCGGCGCTCACGCATGATGTCAATTCCTTCCAGGGGCTCCAATGCGCGGATCAGCACACCCGCCCCATGCCCCGTGTCGCAGCAGACGATGTTCAGGCACCAGTGGATGCCGTAGGAGCGATAGACATAGAGATGGCCTGGCGGCCCAAACATGGTGGCGTTACGCCGCGTAAGCCCGGAAAAGCTATGGGAGGCTGGGTCTTCGCGATCATAGGCTTCGGTCTCGACGATCCGCCCGCCTACACCATTAACGGTAAAAACCCAGCCAATCAGTTGATGCGCCACTTCATGGGCAGGAGATGCAAAATCAATCGGTACAGTCATGGTCATATTGCCTATACAGTCATAGAGACACATGACACTCCTGAGGACCTCAGGTGCCGTTGAACGATCATTCCAGATTGAACGTGTGCAACCTTATCGGCCGATCTTGATGTTGCTTTAACAGGCATTTTCTAAACGCTTGGTAGGAATTTTTAATATCTGACATGTATCACAAAACCCATATGATTCAAAAATAGCCCACGCCTGATAACAATCATGAACAACCTAGTGCCCACTCCCGCGAACGAGTCCGAGCGGATTGCAGAAATCCGGCAGCTGTACCTGATCAATCCGGAACCGGATCGCGCTTTCGACAAGATCGTTGCGCTGGCTGCTGAGTTGTTTCAGGTCCCGATTGCCCTGATCTCGATTATCGATACTCACCGGCAATGGTTCAGTGCGAGCGTCGGGCTTACCATCAGCGAAACGCCGCGTGAGCACTCCTTTTGCAGTCATGCCATCTTGAGTGATGAGCTTTTCATGGTCAGCGATGCTACTCAGGACCATCGCTTTAGGGACAATCCGCTGGTTACCGGGGAACCTCACATCCGCTTTTACGCAGGCGCTCCCCTGCTGACTCAACAGGGCCTTGGGCTGGGCAGTTTGTGCATCATTGACACGAAGCCAAGGCCCGCTCTGGATAAGCATCAGGTAAAGCTGCTGAACCGGCTCGCCGAGCTGGTCATGGCGCGTGTAGAAACACTGCGCAACCTCAACTTCATTGACCTACCGACCGGCCTGTTCAATCGTCCTCGCCTGGAAAGGGATGTCTCGAGCTTTTTCTCGGACCAGGATCTTCCGATCACGCTGGTGGCAGTCGATGTCATTGCGCCTCGTATCCTCAACGACATCGTCAAAGCGTTGGGCTATACGTTTTCAGAACGGCTCATGCTTCTGATCAGGGACCGCCTACAGGCTGTTGTACCCAGGGATCTTGCACTTTACAGGATCAGTCCTACACGCATTGCCTTTATGTTGGCGAACATCGAAACGGAGGCAACTGAAACGCTTTACAGGCATATCCTCGAGTCCTTTGAGGCGCCGCTGGTTTGCGACACCATTCCCATCCAGACGCAGATAGGTCTGGGCATTCTGGTCCTTAACAAGGAAAAGGCACGCTCAACGGACTGGATACGTTCGCTCGTCAGCGCAGCAGACGATGCACGGGAAAACAATGCTGGCTGGGAGATGTACAGCCCGCGCCGCGACCATGCGCAGCAGCGCGCCTTTCGCCTGCTGAGCGCACTGACGATAGCGCTTCAGGCGGACGATCAGCTCAGGCTCTACTTCCAGCCTAAAATCCAGCTGGCTACCAGTGAGTGTACGTCTGTGGAAGCCTTGCTCCGCTGGCGCCATCCTACACTGGGCGATATCAGCCCAGGCGAATTCATACCGCTGGCTGAAAAGACCTTCCTGATTCGCTCAGTCAGCCTGTGGGTCCTCAAGGCTGCGGTCAAACAGGCGAAGGCATGGCAACAACAGGGGTTGAACCTGACGGTGGCCATCAACGTATCCGCGGCCGATCTGGACGATGAGGTATTTACCGATACGCTGACTGCCCTGCTCAGGGAATATGATCTGCCGGCGCAGCGGCTGGAGGTGGAGTTTACCGAGGGCGCCCTGATCCGGCAGACCGAAGTTGTGCAGCGCCAACTGGAGCGCATCCATGATCTTGGGATCGTCATCGCTATCGATGACTTTGGTACGGGCTACAGCAACTGGTCGTATCTGCGAGATATTCCGGTGTCTGTGGTCAAGCTTGACCAGTCCTTCATCCGCAATACGCTTCGGCAGGAAAAGGACAAACGCATCGTCAAGGCCATGATCAAACTGGCCAAGGAGATGGACTACCGGGTAGTGGCTGAAGGCATCGAGACCGAGGAGATCTACAAGCTGATGCGAAACTGGGGATGCGATGAAGGCCAGGGCTACCTCATGGCTCGCCCCATGCCGGCCCTTGCCCTGCTTGAATGGCTCGAGAGTAAACCGCTTCGCTATTAAAGCTCCTCCTGAGTCCTACCGAACAACAAAGCCGTCTAGCAGTTCTCAGCCTCATGAGGCGTTGGTCTTATCAATGGGATAAACCCTTACTTTTTCTGTCACATCATGAACCGATAGAAAAAAGTATTATTTATGGAATCCGGTAGATCCTCCCTCAGCGCCTTGAGCCCTGGTGAACTGGCCCAACTGGTATTGGCCAATACCTCTGACTATGCCGTGGTCGTATCCGACCTATCGGGGACCATCGTGGACTGGAACCCCAGCGCGGAAAAGGTCCTGGGCTGGACGGCAGCCGAAGCCATTGGCCAGCCGGTATCTATTTTCTTTACCCCTGAAGACTGCGCGCAGGACCGGCCCAACATCGAGATGTCGGAAGCCGCCCGCTGTGGCTGCGCCAAGGACGAGCGGTGGCATATCAAACAGGATGGCACACGCTTCTGGGCCAGCGGTGAGATGAGTGCGCTGCGCAGGGATGGCGTGCTGATGGGCTATTCCAAGATCCTGCGTGACCGTACGCCGGAGCGTCTTGCTGCAGAGCGCCTTCGACTGGCTCAACAGGTAGGAGAGATCGGAACGTTCGAATTGCACCCGGCTCAAGGACGCATAACCGTGTCTCGAGAGATGTGCCAGCTTTGGGGGCTGCCTGAGCAGGAGAGCTTTCAGATCGAGGAGTTGATTGCACTCATCCACCCTGAAGATCGCGCACGTGTTATCACCAACAGTCATGAGTTTTTAGAGGGTGCGTTGGATTACGTCGAGTATCGTATCCGCAGGCCTGACAATGGAGAGGAACGCTGGATGGCTCGTCGAGGCGAGCCTATCTTGGTCAATACTCGTGAAGGCATGCGTTATTTTGGCGTGTGCTACGACATCACCGATCGCAAACGGGCTGAACAGGCACGGTTGGAAAGCGATGCTCGCTTGCGCAACCTTACCCAGGAGATGCAGGAAGGCTTTTTCGTCGCAGAGCCCATCCTAGACATAACAGGCCATATGGTTGATTTTCGTTTTATCGAGGTCAACCCAGCCTTCAGCCAGCTGACAGGACTTCCGCCCGAGCAGGTGCAAGGCCGGACCCTCCGCGAAGCACTACCTCATATCGATGACACGCTGATAGAGAGTTATGCACGCTTCATACGTCATAACGATCCCGTACATTTTGAACTGCAGCTGCAGGCGTTGGAAGGTCGTTGGTTCGAGTCCTGGTTAAGGCGTCTGGACCCTACCCGCTTTGTTGTGCTCTTTCTGGATGTCACCGCACGCAAGCAAGCTGAAGCCGCCTTGTCGGAAAGCGAAGCACGCTTCAAGGCCATCACGAACTCCATTGACCAGATGGTCTGGGCCAGTCGCCCGGATGGTCATCATTACTACTTCAACGAGCGCTGGTACGAATTCACCGGATCGGTGCCAGAACATACCGATGGTGACAAGTGGATTGAGATGGTTCACCCCGATGATCGGGAGACCACTTGGGCGTCTTGGCAGCAATGCCTCACAAGTGGTGAGCCCTACCGTACAGAGTTTCGGCTTCGCCATCGCTCCGGCCAATACCGCTGGGTGCTCGGACGGGCTCAGCCGGTACGTAATGAGCGTGGTGCGGTCGAGGGCTGGTTTGGTACATCGACCGATATTCAGGACATCATCGATGCTCGCGAGGTCCTTTCCCGTTCACGGGAGGAGCTTGAAAAGCAGATTGAGCTACGCACGCGCGAGCGTGATCGAATCTGGCGTTTAAGTAACGACCTGATGAAGGTCTGCCAACTGGATGGCCGACTCACTTCGGTGAACGAGGCCTGGTACGAGACGCTAGGCTGGTCGGAAAACGATCTGCTTGGCAGAAACTATCTTGAATTCATTCATCCTGATGATGTTGACCGCGTCACGCATGGGCTCAGCATCATCGATCAGGAACGGCGGGCCCGTTCCTACGAGGTACGCCTGCTCCATCAGAATGGCAACTATAGGTTGACCTCTTGGACAGCCGTACCCGAGGAAGGATTGATCTATTCGGTTGGTCGGGATATTACCGAGCAGCGCCAGCTTGAGGATCAACTTCGTCAATCCCAGAAAATGGAAGCTGTCGGCCAGCTCACCGGCGGTATCGCCCATGACTTCAACAATCTGCTGACGGGCATTATCGGCTCGCTGGACCTGATGCAGCGCCGTTATGAATCGGGGCGCGCCCAGGATCTGGAACGCTATATGAGCGCTGCCGTCACGTCGGCGCAGCGTGCAGCCGCCCTCACCCAACGCCTTCTGGCTTTTTCGCGGCGCCAGGCCTTGGATCTCAAACCGGTCAACCTGAACACCCTGGTTGCGTCGATGGAGGAGCTGCTCAGACGCACCATTGGTGAAAAGATAGCCCTCGATACAACGCTTGCAGCAGGATTATGGCCGGCGCTTACCGATACGAATCAGCTGGAAAGCGCGCTGCTTAACCTTGTGATCAATGCTCGTGATGCCATGCCGGAGGGCGGAACGATCACTATTGCCACCTCCTCGGCGCACTTTGATGAGCACACTGACGACCCACACCTGACATTGGCGCCAGGTGACTATGTCGTACTGTGTGTAAACGATACCGGGACGGGCATGAGTCCAGAGGTTATCGAGCGCGCCTTTGATCCGTTTTTCACCACCAAACCCATCGGTCAGGGTACCGGCCTTGGCTTGTCCATGATTTATGGCTACGCCAAACAATCCAAGGGACAGGTCCGTATCTTCTCCACACAGGGCAAAGGTACAAGCGTCAGGCTATATCTACCTCGATACCGTGGCGCGCTGGATGAGCACGCGATCAATACCGAAAGACAATTGCTTAAAGGCTCCGGAGAGACTGTATTGGTGGTGGAGGACGAAACCATTGTCCGCTCGCTGATCGTCGAAGTGCTCGATGAGCTGGGCTATAGCTCGCTTGAGGCGGTCGATGCGCAGCAGGCGATTCCTCTGCTACAAAATGGTCAACAGATCGATCTGATGATCTCCGACGTGGGGCTGCCGGGAATGAACGGCCGCCAGCTGGCCGATGTAGCCAGAACCCTGCGACCGGAGCTGAAGATCCTGTTTGCTACAGGCTATGCCGAAGGCGCCCAGGTCGAAGGCTACCTGGGCGAAAACATGGAGATCATTACCAAGCCGTTCAATGTGGATGCCTTGGCCAGCAAGATTCAAGAGATGATCAAGGCTCAAGATTGATGCGCGTCAGGAGACTAAGAATCATGCCCCTCTCCCGAAGGGCATGACTCATATCACGAGGCGTCTGAATAAGCCCGTATAAGGCAAGATTGTCAGGGTTGTGCTCCACAAACGCATTCAACGACCCTGTATCAATAGGCCATTACGCCTTGCTGGCGATCGGCTTTTGCGCTTTTAGTGTCCAAAAGCAGGCAAATACCTTTAAAATCCGTCGCTTCGCTCAATGGCCGTACGTGAAAAACGAACCTTTAGCGGGACAGACTGATCCTGTACGGCGTGTATTCAACTCGCGTGAAGGGAACGCACGAACCCCGTCTTTGCCAACATCGCCCCGCTTTCTTATAAGTTGATCTTGCCATGACCCAAGCTACAAACCCCTTTCTGAACTGGCTGATGCGCTCCAGTCTGGTGATGCAGATTCTCATCGGACTGATCGCCGGCATCGTGCTTGCGCTCGTTGCGCCCTCTGCGGCCCAGGCCACAGGTTTCATCGGCTCCGTGTTCGTCACAGCCCTGAAAGCGGTTGCGCCGATCCTGGTATTTGTTCTGGTAGCGTCCTCCATTGCCAATCACAAGCAGGGACAACCTACCCATATCAAACCCATCCTGTGGTTATATGTAATCGGGACGCTGTCTGCATCGGTAATTGCTGTACTAGCCAGCTTTCTCTTCCCATCGACCTTGACGCTGGTCGCCCATACCAGCGATATCAGCCCGCCGGAAGGGATCAGCAGCGTATTGCAAACATTGCTGCTGAGCATCGTCGATAACCCGGTCAACGCGCTTATCAATGCTAATTTCATGGGCATTCTGGCCTGGGCCATTGGCCTGGGCATTGCCTTCCGTCATGCCAGCGAGACGACCCGTACCGTGTTCACTGATCTGGCGGATGGCGTTTCGAGTATTGTCCGCTTCGTGATTCGCTTTGCGCCGCTCGGTATTTTCGGTCTTGTATCCTCGACCCTGGCAACGTCCGGGTTTGATGCCTTGGCGGGTTACCTGCATCTTTTGGTCGTATTGATTGGTTGCATGCTGCTGGTGGCCTTTGTGGTTAACCCGCTCATCGTGTACTGGAAAACACGACGCAACCCCTACCCCCTTGTCCTGACCTGCCTGCGAGAGAGTGGCATCACAGCGTTCTTCACCCGTAGCTCGGCCGCAAACGTACCGGTCAACCTGGGCTTGTGCGAACGGTTGGGCCTGCATGAGGACACCTATTCGGTTTCGATTCCGCTAGGCGCCACGATTAATATGGCTGGCGCAGCCATTACCATTACTGTGCTAACACTGGCTGCAGTCGAAACACTGGGTATTTCCGTTGATATTCCGACGGCTCTTCTGCTCAGCATAGTGGCCGCGGTTTGTGCCTGCGGTGCGTCAGGCGTCGCGGGCGGTTCGCTGCTGCTGATCCCACTGGCCTGCAGCCTGTTCGGGATTCCCAGTGAAATCGCCATGCAAGTGGTAGCGGTAGGCTTCATTATCGGGGTGGTTCAGGACTCGGCAGAAACCGCCCTGAACTCTTCCACCGATGTGATCTTTACGGCAGCGGCCTGTCAGGCCAAGGAAGCCTGACAGTTAGGCAGCGGAAAGAAACCTCCCTTTCCGCTGCCCTACTCCCTACAGTCAGGCAGGCTCCACTGTAATCTTTGGCGTGCCGTTCTGGGTCTGCACCTTGACCCTTCCAGGGGTGTATTCGACGAGGTGGCCCCCGTCAAAGATAAAGGAATAATCCGAGCGATCGGCTGACATGCTGAGCAACCGGTCCCTGTAAACAAGGACGGTCAGCGACCCTTCCTTCTGTACATGATCCGGTTTACCCATCGAGCCTACGAGTTGCTGCTCGGTCATGTACCGCTCAATCTGCACATCCTGAGCGGTCTGGTCATTCTTGTTCCCATGGGTGCACGCTGCCAGGAGCGCCAGGGAAAGCATCACGATTGTCTTGCGCATGAATCTTCATCCTTTTCCGGCCCGGCAGCACTCACGGCTGCACGCCATGCCGAACCCTGATTGACATCGCTACGCTCAAGGCCCGGTCATCCTTAAAGGACTTCAACCCAGTCGTAACGATTCCTTCCGACTCGCTTTCTGTGATTTCGTTCGCAGCGATTGGAAGCTCAGACAGGATGGAGCCAAGAAACAGATGAGATGGCTATATGACCTCAAGGGAAATCAGCGCTTTCCTGGCTGCTTACGTCCACGGAAACGGTTGCGATTGAGCAGTACATAACCGATGAACTGGACAACTGCTGACAGGACCAGGGGCGTCAGGTGACCCGCGTCACGAGGCGCTCTTTCAGGACCGATCAGCGGCACCAGAGCCGTTACCAGCCCCACTACTCCGCCTACGAACAGCACCAGGCCGATCCAGGTTAATGGGCGTACTTTGGATTTGGAGTCGTTCATTCGATTACTCAGCGAGTTTCTAGGCTCGGCTATTCTATAGGATCGCCCGCCTGACTGCCCCCGGTCGGTTGTGCTGAACCGAAACGGTTTCTTACCTTCAAACCTGTATGTTGCCTTCGCAACCCAATCCCATCCGATTCCAACCGCGAGTATTCAGCATGCGTATTGCTTGTCTTGCCTGGGGCTCCCTGATCTGGAAGCCCGGCCCGCTTCCATTGGCTTCTGCCTGGATGAACGATGGTCCAAGGTTGCCGGTAGAGCTCTGCCGCACCTGTGACGGTGGAGAATTAGCGGTTGCCTTGTCTTCAAGCGCACCGGATAGCCCCACGTTCTGGGCACTGTTGAATGTTCAGGACATTGATATCGCCCGTGAATTGCTACGTGATCGCGAGCAGATCAACCGTGAACGCCCTGAATACGTAGGCAGTATTCCAGGCGAATACGAAGGTCCCTATGGTGAACGCATTCGAGCCTGGGCTGACCACAGAGAGCTGGATGCCGTGGTCTGGACGGCTTTGCCTCCCAAGTCGAGGGACGAAGAGGACCGTATGCCTTCTGTTGATGAAGCCATTGCTTATCTCGATGGGCTTGAAGGGGATATTCGAGATCATGCCTGCAACTATGTCAGGCAGCTTCCGCTTGAAATCAGAACGCCTTATCGCACCGCGATCGAGCAGCGCCTGGGCTGGATGCCTGTTGATCAATGACTGATTCCTAACAACGGACAGTTGAGTTCATCGGCGAAGCATGGATTTAATACACTTTGTGTCCCGGATAATCCGGGAGCCGCCTGTTATCCTGTCACATGACCTCACATAACGCTTCTGCTCTAACTCTGTTTCGTGGCCCTGGTGAGATACGTGCCCTGGCAAGGGACCTTGATTGGTCGAAAACACCACTAGGCGCCGTATCCACCTGGCCACAGAGCCTTCGCTCAACGGTCCGTACCCTTCTTTCGTCCCAGTACCCCATGATCCTTACCTGGGGTACTGCATTTACGCAGATCTACAATGATGCCTACGCCAAGCTGATCGGCGATAAACATCCCCAAGCGCTGGGCGAGGATATCCGCACTACCATGGCGGAAAACTGGGATACGCTTGGTCCTATGATCGAACGGGTCATGGAAAGTGGACAGGCGAACTGGACCGCAGCCCTTCCTCTGCTGATGGACCGCGCAGGCTACCGCGAAGAAGCCTATTTCAGCGTCTCCCATGCACCAGCCGAAAATGACGAAGGAAGCATTGTCGGCATGCTGGCTGTGTGTAGCGAAGTCACTCTGCAGGTTGTAGGCGAGCGCCGATTGAAGCTGCTGAGCGATCTCTCAACACAGGCCGGTGAAATTCGAAGTGTCGAAACCACCAGCAGGGACATTGGAGCCGCACTGGCCAGTGATCCGCTGGATCTGCCTTTTGCACTGCTTTATCTAAAAGGCCCTGAAGAGACGCTGAATCTGGTTGCCGCGACGCCCATAGACCCGGGGGCTCATGTGCCCTCTACCATGTCTGTAGGCAGCACCGCGACTGAGCCGCTGTGGCCCTTCAAACAAGTCTTGGCTGGGCAAGCCCAAACCATTACTGGGCTTTCAGATGCGCTGGGGCTTCATGGTGGCCTCTGGCAGGACCCTGTCGATTCGGCTCATATCATGCCGATCGCTGGCGAAAGTGATGCCGAGCCGCTAGGGGTCCTGATCGTGGGGATCAGTCCAAGCCGTGCGCTGGATGATGCCTATGCCACATTCATCACACTGGTCGCAGGGCAGGTTTCGACGGCTCTGCGCAATGCCCGTGCGTATGAACAGGCACAGCAGAGAGCCGAGATGCTGGCTGAGCTGGACCGTGCCAAGACTCAGTTCTTCTCCAACGTATCCCATGAGTTCAGAACCCCCCTGACACTCATGCTGGGTCCGCTTGAGGATCTACTTGGAACACAAACCCTGACGCCCGAGGTTCGGGGTGAGTTGACCATAGCGCACCGCAATGCCCTCCGCCTACTGCGGCTGGTCAACACATTGCTGGACTTCTCCCGTGTCGAAGCAGGCCGCTCGCAAGCCCGGTTTGTGCCTACGGATCTGGCATCTTTTACAGCAGATCTGGCGAGCAGTTTTCGCTCGGCTATCGAGCGGGCGGGTCTTCGTTTCGATGTCTTCTGCCCCACCCTCCCCGAGCCCGTCTTTGTCGACCGGGAGATGTGGGAAAAGGTGGTCCTCAATCTATTATCCAATGCGTTCAAGTTTACGTTCAGCGGCCAGATCCGCCTGGAACTGAGCTCGACCGATACCCATGTTCAGCTGACCGTAGCTGACACCGGGGTCGGCATTGCTGCAGAGCACCTTCCCCGTCTTTTTGAGCGCTTCCACCGAATCGAGGACACCAAGAGCCGTTCCTATGAAGGTTCAGGTATTGGCCTGGCCCTGGTGAATGAGCTGGTTGCACTGCATGGTGGCTCGGTATCCGTGAACAGCGAGCTGAACCACGGTACCACGTTCACCTTGAGAATCCCCTTTGGCAGCCGTCATCTCCCGGACGAATCGCTTCAGGATGCTGCATCCGGTGCGAGCGAAAGCCCTGGAGCGGCACCGTTTGTAGAGGAGGCCTTGCGCTGGCTGGTTGATGACCCCGTGACTCCGCGGCTGGAAACCCAGGCGGCTGGAGCGGTGATGGTCGCAGCAAGGGATCCCATGAAGCGGCGTGCCCGTATTGTGCTAGCCGATGACAACGCGGATATGCGCGCCTACATCCAGCGCCTGCTTGAGCCTGATCATGACGTTGTTACGGTCGCAGACGGAGCCGCCGCGCTTGAGGTTCTGCAGCAGTACGGGGCAGACCTGTTACTGACCGACGTGATGATGCCCCAACTGGATGGATTCGGCCTGGTACGCAAGCTACGGGAAGATCCGCTGCTTAACACCCTGCCCATCATTATGCTCTCGGCACGTGCCGGTGAAGAGGCCAGTGTGGATGGGTTGGCAGCCGGTGCAGATGACTACCTTGTCAAACCCTTTTCCGCCCGGGAGCTCAAGGCCAGGGTTCAATCTACCCTTGAGCTGGCGCACCTGCGCCAGGAAGCCGAGGAGCAGCTAGCCCAGTCGCGAAAGATGGATGCGATCGGTCAGTTGACGGCGGGCGTGGCTCACGACTTCAACAATCTGCTTGCCGTCGTAATCGCCTCGCTGGATTTGCTGGAGCGGCGTACTCACGACGAGCGTACGAGTCGCTTGCTGAAAAATGCCCAACAGGCCGCCAATCGAGGCGCCAGGCTGACCGCACAGCTGCTTGCCTTCTCACGTAAGCAGCGACTCAACGCCCGCCCCGTTGACCTCAACTCGATCCTACAAGGTATGCAGGCCCTGTTGCACGCCACCCTTGGCGGCACCGTAGAACTGGTGATGAACCTTCAAGCAGGCCTCTGGCCCGCGCAAAGCGATTCTGACCAGTTTGAATTGGCTATCGTAAACCTGGCGGTGAATGCGCGGGACGCCATGCCCAGCGGCGGAAGCCTGACCATTCAGACACAGAACATAAGCGCCTCGGATAGTCGCCCGGCCTCCCTGGGACGAGGCGAGTTCATACGTATCAGCCTTACCGACACCGGTGAGGGCATGTCTCAGGAGGTGCTCAGCCACGTGTTCGAGCCCTTTTTCACCACCAAAGCACAGGGCAAGGGAACAGGATTGGGCCTGGCCCAGGTCTATGGCACGGTTCGTCAGTTTGGGGGAGACGTTGAAATACAAAGCCAGCCAGGTCACGGCACGTGTATCTCTCTTTACCTGCCCCGTACTTCAGAGCCGGTACAGGCAATGAGCGAGCCGGTCAACGTAGACCTTTCCTCTCCAATCCCGCTAAGGATTCTGCTGGTGGATGACGACGCGCAGGTACGTCACTCAACGTCTGCCATGCTATCAGAGCTAGGCTATGAACACATCGAGGCGGCAAATGGGCAGGAAGCGATACAGCAGTTACATGATGGAGACGGGATAGATCTGCTTCTGACCGACTATGCCATGCCCGGCATGACAGGCATGGAGCTGTGCAAGCAGGGTCTGGCCATCAAACCGGAACTCAGGATTGTGCTGATGACGGGATATGCGGACTCAGCTGCGCTCTCTGCGGGCAATCTTACAGTATTGAGCAAGCCGTTTACTTTGAGCCAACTTGCCAGCGTTATTATTAATGTTGCAAGCCGCAAGCAAACTATCAAACTTAATTGATATAAGTGCATTGGTATAAACAAAACCCTCAAGACAGGCTCTATCTTGAGGGTTTCAGAAATACTTTATTATTGAGCAAACCGCATGGAAATATTGAATCCATTTAAAATAACGGTTCAATACTTTTTTCAAAGGCAAATAAATACCCTGATCCGCTAAACAGGATCCTATGAAGTAGTTTTGCTTTTATTCTTATGCGGTAAAAGCCACAGGGCTTGAAAGAAGCGTAATCAGGTCAGCAGCGGCGTTTCTTGGGCAGCACGGCTGATGTCTTCGATGATCTGCTCTTTTTGCACTTCAGTCAGTGAATTCCACTGCTTCTGTGCGAAAACGGTAAGACTGAATACGATATAAGCCGAGAGGACGCCAATAACCAGCCATTCCATGATCGATACGCCCTCTCGACGACGTTTCGATGCACCTTCTTTAGTTCTCACGTTACCTCCACACAAGATATTTAAAAAATCGATTCAGCTGCCTGAAGACGCAAGCTTAATATCCAGCGGTCACATCAAAAGGCAGCAAGCTAACTAATAGGAGCAAAATACCTGACGAGCGGTTATTAACCAGTCAAATGACTGCAACCGTTAATTCTTGTCGTTAGGTATCGGTTTAAAAGACTACTTCTTGATAGTCGTAGCGACTTATTCTTGACCTAGCGGCATGTCAAATGGATGACTTGGCCGGGTTTCAGGGAGAACCGGTTGTCCCAGTACTCGATACAAGCGTCGTGGCTGTTTCGAGGGTCAGAAGATAAGGACAATATCCGGTCTTTCAACGCGACACTCAGCCGCACCCCTTTGTACTCGATATCCAACGAAACATTGTCCAGCGCAGCAGGAGGCGCAGGCATCACTTGTAAACAGGCCACATTGGGCACTATCCCCAGGTAATGCCGCTGCAGGACATCCAGCGACCCGGCCATGGCGCCCAGATGAATCCCTTCCTGAATGCCGCTATCAGAAGGTGCATCCAGGTCGGTACGCAAGCTCTGCCTGAAGTAGTCCCAGGAGCGCTCCGCATCCAGACGAGCCAACGCACCCGCACAAACCACTTTCGACAGACTGGACTCATGCGTGATACGTGCCAGGTAATAGTCAGCCGTTCGCCGAATCTCAGCCAAATGCTCGATATAGCCCAAGCGCGCAAAAAGCCGCTCCAGTTCCCGGGGCGGAAACAGGTAAAGTAGCATCAGCACATCGGCTTGCTTGGTCAGCTGATAATTATCGGTCTTGTCACCTTGAGTCTCCAGCATCCAATCCAGGCGCGGCCGCCCATCTTGACGAAATTTTGGGGGCGGTGACTCCAGCCGGTCAAAGCCTTCAAACTGGCTAATCACGCCATCTCCCTGCACAGGGACATACAGCGTACGGCTGATCCGATCCCAATCCACTCGCTCCTGTGGCGTAACACCAAGCCGCTGTTGAAGTGCATCGGCTTCCTCGTCAGGTAGTAGATCAAGTAATTCCAGAGCCAGGGCCAACACCCAGGACGCCATGACATTGGTATAGGCATTGTTATCGAGCCCCGGCACATCGGTATTGGGATACGCGTTGTGATACTCGTCGGGACCAATAACGCCTTCGATTACATAGCGCCCCCGCTCTGGAACAAAACGCACCATGCTGGCCCAGAAGCGAGCAATTTCCAGAATCAGCTCGCCGCCGTTGTGGCTCAACAGGGAGCGATCTCCTGTGGCGAGATACAGCTGCCAGACATCATAGGCAATGGCTGAACCCACGTGCCGTTGCAGATAGGTATGGTCGGGCACCCAGTGATGGGACAATGGATTACACTGATAAGGAGGGGTTTCCTCCCCTCCGGTTCGCCCGCTTCTCCAGGGGAACATCGCTCCGCGATACCTGCTCCTGCGCGCCAACGCCCGTGCCATGTCGAGGCGGGCATAGCGGTAGTTCACTACCGTATGAGCAAGCTCTGGAAAGTGAGTGGCTAGAAAGGGCACGGCAAAAATCTCATCCCAGAAGATCTGCCCAAAATATCCTTCCTGCCAACCTCTGGCAGGCCACCCCATGTCCTGACCAAGACTGTTGGGCGAAAGCGCCTGAAGCACATGGAAACGATGCAGGCGCAGGGGCAAGGCGAGATGATGCTCGGTCATCTGCATGGCCATGCGGCCCCATAACCTGTGCCAATGGGCGGCGTGCCGCTGCAGGACGCTATCAAAATCGGAGCGCCGACGGAGTTGGTCGAGCATAATCGAAAGCGTTCTCCCACTGTCCTCATGACGCGGGATTTCACCCTCGACCCTGACCGTTACATATTTCTCGATGATCAGCGTTCTGCCTTCAGGCAGATCACAGGTAGCCTCAAGGCACAGGCAGTCGCCCATCACGGCCTGTTGCCAGGGACCAGCCGGCATACTTAGCCGGGTATGTGCCGCAACTGCTACTTCGCGGGACCGGTCATGCAGGGATGCCAACACAGCGGCGCCACCGTCAGCTTCGCTATGGAATCCAATGGTTTGCAGGCGTCGCCCCTCATAGGCTGCATCACGCTTGACCCCGGCATTTCTGACCCCGGCGTTGAGCGTCGAGCGCACCCGGATGCAGCCTCCCTCGGGTACGTACACCTCCCAGCGCAGTACGCACAGATCAGGGTCGGCCATGCTGACCAGACGCGTCTCGCTCAACCGCACTTCACGCGTCGGCCCCATCATGAAAGTCATGTCGCGCCGCAGCGTGCCACGGTCTAGTGAAAGTACCTGGCGATAACGCTGAAGCTTGACAGAGGCGAGGTTGAACCACAGGTCATCATCCAGCGCGAACGTGAGTCCGAACGGATCAGGCAGGTTGACCAAGGCCGACATGGCGATGCGCTTCCCATTCACCCTGCGGGGCGCATCGTCATACCAACCCGCACGATAAAAACCAGGGTAGTGCTGGTCGTCCCCCTGGCTCAGACGGCTTGCGCTAAGTTCCGGTGCACTGGCCCGCATACTGAGCACACCATTGCCCAGTGCCAGAAGTGCTTCACGGCGACGTTCGTCCGAGGGCTTATACTCATTGAATATGATCTCGGTGCGAGTTGTGTTGAACGCATCATTCATAGAGATTGCGTACCCCTGCTCTCAGCCGGTCCGCCTGCTGCTCCACCTCCTCGCGCGAAGGATAGGCAGGTTGCGAGCCGTATCCTCTTACTGCCAGGTTGGCAGCAGCAACGCCTCGCAAAGCGGCTTCCAGCGGTGCGAGGCCTTCCAGCAGGGCAATCGACAGAACGCCTGTGAACGCATCACCGGCCCCCGTGCTGTCCACTACATCAGCCTCTCCTGCCGGGATAAGCGCTGCGCCCTCCTCGGTTACTAGCACACAACCGCCATCCTCCAGCTTGATGCACACAATCGAGACGCCCCACTCATGAAGCGCTCGAGCCGCTTGCAAAGCTGATTCGGGAGAATCGATCGTGATGCCGGTGACTCCCTCGGCTTCGGAGGCATTGGGCGATACCGCCAGAACCTTGCTCAGCAATGCTTTTTCAACGCGGTCGGGAAAGGACAAGTCCATTACGACAGGAACGGTACGCTGGTCTGCCGCCTCGACAGCCTTACGCACTACCCAGGCAGGTATCTCATAGTCCACTGTCAGCAACGCCGGCGGAGCGGTCTGCCTGATCGCCTCAACCATGGCCTGGGCAGATGTCTCATCCCAGTGATCGTTGGCGTTGGTTGCCAAAACGATCTGTTTCTTGCCTTTGGGCGGGACCATGATGATGGAAACCCCGGTAGTCGCTCCGCGCGCCGTGCAAACCGAACCTATATCGACCCCTACCGCCTGCAGAGGTGACAGGGCTTGTCTTGCCAGATCATCGTCTCCCACGCAGCCCAGCAGCCGAGACGTACATCCGAATACCGCACCCAAATAGGCTACGTTGGCCGCTTTGCCTCCCGAAAGGCGCACGTGGTCATGGGCGAGCAAGGTTTCGGCACTACCTGGCTCCTCATCGAGCCGCATTTGAAAGTCTGCATTGATGCTGCCCAGGGATAGCAATGTAGAGCGGGTCAAGGCGTTTCTCCCATGAGAATAAGAGCTCTAAGGAGGACTCGCCCCGATTGTTCAGGTTCGCTGAAAGCTCGTTTTTACCGATCGATTGCGCAACCAGGTGTAACAACAGGCTGTCCACCTTAGACCCATACGTAAGGAACACCCATGACCTGTTGCCTGTTCGATATCAATGAAACACTGTTGGATCTGGCAGGGTTGGATTCGGTCTTCTTCCAGACCTTTGGCTCATCCACAGCGCGTAGTGCCTGGTTTGCCCAGACGCTGCAGAACGCCATGACCGCTACGATCACCGGCCCTAGCATTTCATTCGAGGAGGCTGGGCAGGCTGCGCTGACCATGCTGGCGCAGCGTGAACAGGTTCAGCTGTCAGAAGCCGATCGCCACCACGTTAAAACCGCCATGCGTATGCTGCCAGCGCACCCCGATGTCGAGCCAGCGCTTGAGCAGTTGCGCAAGTCAGGGGCTCGAATAGTCGCCCTGTCCAATAATGCACGCGAGCTGGTTGATGCCCAATTATCCGCCGCTGGACTGCGTGGCTATTTTGATGAAGTGCTTTCTGCAGAAGATGCTCAGACCCTAAAGCCGGATGCGCCTGCGTATCTCCAGGCTGCCAAAACTCTAAATACAGACCCAAAACGGCTGTGGCTGATTGCCGTGCATGCCTGGGACATCGCCGGCGCCCAACGCGCAGGCTTCAAGACCGCACTGGTTTCACGCACTGCTCAACAGGTACCCAGCCCATTGGCGCCACCTACAGTTCAGGGTTCTGACCTGACGGCAGTCGTCGAACAGATACTGACCCTGGAGTCAGCCTGAATAGATGTTTCTGTATGTTACTGATTCCTGAGCCCATCAGTGACTAATGCCGCGGCCTCCACGGCAGGCAGAGATCACAGCCAAACTGTATACCCATGCGCATCTGTCGCAGACAGAAAAAAAACGTAGAACTTTGCGGACCTGACCTATGTCAATGAAACCGTAACGTTGGTGTGGCTATCAGGTGAGGCATATGGATAATCCTTTTCAAGTTATCGCTGCGGCTTTCGAAGCTGATTACCGCGTCAATTTCCGTATTGAGCGCATGGATGGAAGCGTCACGCTGACCCTTTCGGACGATACCGGCACCAAGGCTCGTCGTCTGATTACCAAAGAGCAACTGCACACGCCGAAAAAGCTGGACCGCGTCATCGATGGCATTCGCCTGGGCATGGCGATCGACAGTGGCTGTGGTGTACCGGAGCTGTTGGCCTCCCTGTCGCCTTACAAGACGTATTCGATCTCCCGCTGAGCAAGTAGTAGCTGCATGTCTTCACCCAACGGCCTTGGTGGCGTCTCGATGACTTATGATCCTGCTGAGTCGATCGGCGCGCCCTCCTCTTTTAATACGGTAATTCCGCTAGCTGACGCGACGAACCTGTCGTCCAAAGAAAATACAGTCGTTACCGACGCGATCATGGCGACACGCTATGCGTTGGCATGTGATGAGCTGGCAGACGCGTTGGCCCCGCTCAAGGTGTGGCCAACACTGACTGACCTGCAGGGAACATTTTCCTTTAGCGTACTTGATCTGTACGGACGCGTTGCCTACCGCTCAACACGCATTCGTCAGGTGCAATACAGCGAACCCGGTTCGCTGAAAGGTACTGTCTCGGCAGCCCGACGCGCGCTGGCTGCGCAGGGCCTGGGTTTTCCAGTCTGGGATACAGGTCTTGAAAAACCGGACACCTGTCCGGAGGAAACGACAGCCCCTGCAGATCTGCCTTGCAAGGGCTGTCGTTTGATGGGGTGTAAGTACTAGCGTCAATGGCCAGCCCTACTTTTTAGCGCAACAGCAACACCCGCCAATGGCGGGTTTTTTGTTCTAAATCAACACGCATGACATCCAACAGGCAAAGCCTGCTGGATGTCGATTGAGCAAGCGCAATAACACGCTGTCATAGACAGACGCCTATGCCTCAATCAGCGTAACGCATTACGGTAGCGCCCGTGGCTCGCAAGGTAGCCAACGATTGCGGTGCCAACGCCCCCGCGCGAAGCGAGACGTCTTTGCGCATATCGTCGATCACGATTTGCAGCGCGCGGTCATCGCTTAGCTGGCGAGCGGAAATCACACGCGTAACTCGCGCATCGCTGCCCAAATCCTGTACGCAGAACACAACGCTTCCGTCAGGACGAGGCTCAGTTACCGAGCATTCGTAAGTTGGAAAGGCAGTCATCAGTTTTTCAGTTGCGCTATTCATCATTCCCCCATTCATTAAATAGTTTTACGTTTTATGAATGCGATGAGAAAGACAGTGACTTGGAAGCCAGAGTTCACAACAAAAACTTGAAATTCACGAAAAAATGCAATAGAAGTCGCGATCCTGCTGCTATCAATGCGCCATCTACTGGCAAAATAGGCGATTTAAAGACGAAGCAGAGCCATATACTCCCCTTCCTATCTCTATCAGCAGTGATAAAACTGACCTAATCCTGCATTAAAAAGGTAGCGATCTGTTCGCAATTGAACGGCCAATCCAGCTCTCGTCCACTTTCCAGGTGACGCAGTACCGGAATTCGCATGCCGTACCGCTCCACGCCTCCGTCCAATTCCACAATATCAACGGCTTCGACCAGCAGACCATGCTCGACGAAGGGCATCAGTACCCTTTCCGCGTCATGACAGAGGTGGCAGGCTGCGGTAACCAACAACTGACAATGCGGGCTCATGGCCACCTCCTAAACGTGCAACATCTTTCAGTATGGTACGGATTGAGCAAGCCAGGCATTGATATACCTCAATGGAGTTTACGCTGGCTCATTTAGACTTTTGCTCATCATCACGGGGCTTGGCGTATTCGAAGGGGAGATAACCCCTCATTACGTGGTCGACTCAGTGACGTAACCTGACTGTGAGGCCTACGTGTTCATTGATCTTCTTTTGCTGTTAGCAGCGTCCCTAGTGGTCATCTCGCTGATACGCCGAGTCGGACTGCCGCCCTTGCTGGGCTATCTGTTCGTAGGTCTGGTCCTGGGCCCCAATGCCCTGGGCTGGGTTCAACCGGATCAGTCTCTTCCCCTGATTGCCGAGATGGGCGTCGTGTTTCTGCTTTTCATGCTAGGCCTGGAATTTTCCCTGCCTCGCATGCTGGCGTTGCGTCGGGTCGTCTTCGGGTTGGGCAGTTTCCAGGTTCTGCTATGCAGCATTCCGCTGGCACTGCTCCTGAATCTGCTGGGCGCCTCGCCCGGAACTGCCGCGTTGTTAGGGGTTGGACTGTCACTGTCCTCAACTGCCATCGTGACGCGAGAGCTTTCCACCTTGGGCGAAGTGCTGACGCCCCATGGTCAGAACACCATAGGCGTCCTGCTTTTTCAGGATGTGGTCGCGGTACTGCTTTTGACCCTGATTCCGGTCTTCAGCGGGCATGCCGATACCGTGTGGTATTGGGCCCTTCCCCTTACTTTGGGCAAGACGGCCGTCCTGTTCATCACCCTATTGGCGGCCAGCCGCTGGCTCTTGCCTCCCCTGTTTCGTGAAATCGGCAGCTCCCGCTCCGCCGAGCTGTTTCTGCTGCTGGCATTGCTGATCGTCCTGCTCACCGCCTGGCTCACGCACCTGATGGGCCTTTCCATGGGCTTTGGCGCATTTCTGGCGGGGATGCTGCTGGGCGAGAGCCATTATCGGCATCAGGTCGAAGCGGATTTGCGTCCTTTCCGAGATGTGCTTCTAGGCCTGTTCTTTATCAGTGTCGGCATGCTGATCGATATACAGGTCGTCATACGCCAACCTGGTTTCGTACTGCTCCTGGTCCTGGCAATGGTCGTCCTGAAGGCACTCATCGTGGCACTGGTCGTTCGAAACCGCTTTGGCGATAACGCCACCGGCTGGCGCACGGGCGTGGCGCTGGCCCAGGGCAGCGAGTTCTGCTTTGCACTGGTGGCGCAGGCCAGGCAGGAAGGACTGGTGGAAGAAATGTTCTCCGGTGCGCTGTTGACGGCTGTTTTCATTTCCATGGCCATTGCGCCTGTGCTGCTGCGCAATGCTTCGCGGCTGGCCCGATCATTGGGGCTGGTCAGCCCAACACCCGTCTCGGACATTGCCAGTGCCAGTGAGGGTCTCGCCGGGCATGTCATCATCTGCGGCTTCGGCCGGGTCGGGCAGTCGATCGCCCGACTGCTGAGTCTGGAGAAAATACCATTCACAGCGCTGGATAACGATCCTGTTCGGGTCCAGGAAGCCGTGGCTATCGAGGCAAGCGTTCATTATGGAGACTCCAGTCGTACCGAGCTCCTGGAGGCCGTAGGCATTGCCCATGCCCGCCTATTGGTTGTTGCGGTAGACGACCCGTCCCGGGCGCTGGCCATTGTTCGCCTGGCACGTCAGCAACGGGCGGATCTACCTATCCTGGTGCGCACACGAGACAGCAGCCTCAACGCCGACCTGCGCGCTGCAGGTGCCAGTGCCGTTGTTCCCGAACTGCTTGAGTCAAGCCTGATGCTGGGATCTCAGGCGCTACTTCTCCTGGGGTTATCGGAGCGCCACGTCCAGGAGCGTATCGACACTATCCGCCGGGAGCGCTACAGCCTGCTGCAAGGTTATTACCAAGGCGCACAAGCCGATGTGCTGGATGCTCACCGCAACAGCCGCATCATGCTGCATGCCATCTATCTTTCCGATAATGCCCATGCGGTCGGGCGGTCCCTGGGCTCTCTGGAGCTGGAGGCGCTGGGCCTTAGTCTGGAAACCATCCGCCGTGACGGCACGGAGCTGATCATCACGCCGGAGCTACTCCTTAAAGTCCATGACACCGTGCTGCTCAAAGGGCCGGTCGCGGCTTTGGAGCAGGCCGAGGCCCGCTTGTTGGCCGGTATGTCATGAAAGAGCGACAAACGGAACCTTTGCGACCCAGACAGGTTCGAACCCGCTGAAGCAAATGAAATTCAATCTTTCACGATCTTTGCAAGGAGTATCGATATGACGATGGAAAGCGTTCTTCCACCCTCGCAGGAAGACCAGACCGATTCCAGCACTCAGAAGCAGACTCACCGTGAAAACCTGCGTAATGTTCAGAATGCGATTACTGCCGAGTTTTCTGCATTGATTGCAGATGCCGAGCGCCTACTCAAAGGTTCGACATCGTCTTCGGGCGAGCAGATGGATGAAGCCCGCAGCCGCCTGACTGATACCCTGGCCCGCGCCCGCGAAACCCTGAAAGCCCAGCAGGCTTCCGTGTACGATCAAAGCCGTGCGGCTGTTCAAACCACTGAAGAATACGTTATCGAGCACCCGCTGAAGTCCGTAGGCATCGCAGCCGGTATCGGCTTTGTAGTAGGCCTGTTATTCACCCGTCGCTGATAAAGGAGTGGGATGAATGGACATGACACCGCCGAATCCCCATGAAATACCAGACGAAGTACCCAAGCCGTCCCTGAAGCGGATGGCAGGTGCGGCAGTCGGTCTGGTCCAGAGTCACCTCGAGCTGCTGGGTATCGAGGTTCAGGAAGAGAAGGTTCGCACCTTCAAGCTGTTCCTGCTGACCGGCCTGAGCCTGATTTTCGGTTTGCTAGTCCTGGTGGGGCTATCGGCGGCCGTCATCATTGCGTTCTGGGATACTCACCGTTTGCTGGCAACCCTTCTGCTTTCCGCCGCTTACGCCGTCGCGATGGCGCTGTGTGTCTGGAAGGCCATGAGCCTGATAAAGGGGAATCCTCCGTTCCATGCCACGCTTGAAGAGCTGGCCCGTAATCGGGAGCGCCTACTGCCATGAACCAACCTCTAACGGCGGCTGTTGGCCGTCAGAAGCGTAAGGAAATGGTACGGCTGCGCATGGAGCTGTACCGTCAGCAGATCGTTTACAACGCCGAGCCCTTGCACAATCCGCTCGGGACCTTGAAGGAGATGGTTCGTCCCAAGGACGTGGTCACTCAGTCCAAGGGGCCGTTGGTGATTGGTGCGACGCTGCTTCTATCGTTGTTTGGTAAGCGCCTGGGACCCATTGGACGCCTGGCGCGAATAGGTCTTGCCGTGTATCCCTTCGTCAAGCGTTACCAGACCGTGCGTCATAATCAGCACGCGCAGCACGCGGCGCAACAGGGTACTCATCACCCTTACCCTTAGGAATACTGGCGCACGGATGCGCCATATGCCTGCTCTATCCTAGCGAATATTGGCCGCATTCTTGCGAGAGAAAAGAGACCCTCTTTTCAACCTCAGGTCAGCTTACGGCAGACCTAATCCGCAGGAAGGACCCCGTGTTCACAGGATACCCTCTCGCCTTTTTCCAACCCTTCATCGATACCGCAACCGGACAGATCGCCGGCGTAGAAGCCTTGGGCCGCCTGCGTCAGGCAGACGGTAGCTGTCAGTCGGTAGGCCCACTGTTCGCGTCCCGTACGGTTTCACCCATAGACCTGCGCCAGCTGGATCGAGACATCCATGATAATGCCCTGAGCCGCTTCCGCGACGCGCCACCAGACTGGTTTCTGAGCTTGAATATTTCCCCCCGCTGGATCAGCCACGCCCGTGCGGATCACCCATTGCCGAGCCTGAAGCAGGTCGAACGCCAGGGGATTGACCCTCGGCGTATCGTGTTTGAGATCACCGAGTTGGCAGGTAATCAACAACGCTTACTGGACGTGGTTCATCGCTACCGTACCGCCGGTGCCAGAATCGCCATTGATGACTTTGGTGCAGGCTATTCACAGCTGGATCGCGTCATGGACCTGGCACCGGATATCCTCAAGCTCGACATGCGCCTGTTCCAAGCCGCGGCCAGGGGTGGACCCAGTGGTGAAGTCGTCAGAGCCATGGCCCTGATGGCTGAGAAGATTGGCTGCTGGATCATTGCCGAAGGGGTTGAGACGGAAGAAGAGCTTGATTTCGCACTGGAATGTGGCGCTCGCTACATACAAGGCTTTCTTTTTGCGCAAGCGGCTGAGCAGTTTCAACCAACCGGGACCCATGTCGAGCGCTTTGCAGCCCTGCGAACACGTTATGTGCAGCGCAAGCTACGAGAGCGTACAAGGCTCATGATGTTGCGCCAGCAACTGGCCCGTTTTATCCAGGAGGTGCGTCCCTGGGCAGAAAACAGGTCAATGATCAGCGCACTTCCCCTTCCCCACGACCTGCCCTGGCTGCTGCGCCTGTATCAGTGCGATCGACATGGCACCCAGACAAGCCCGAATCTGGAATGGAACGGCATGTTCTGGCAGGAAAATCGTCGCTACCTGAACCACAACTGGTCATGGCGCCCGTACTTCTACAGCCTGCTTGCCGAGGGCGTGGATGAGCGCCGCCTGAATCTCTCCACCACCTACCGGGACGCTACCACTAACCGGTACTGCATGACGGCAGGCCAGTTCATTGCCCAGGGGCAGCGGCTTCTGCTGATCGACATTGACGCCTCGCTTTTGACGGAGCCTCAGACCTGAAAACCTGCCTGATCGAGAACGGTCTATCGTGTAAGCATTGCCCCAGTATCGCCTACAGGCACAAGCCTGCTAGGGTACGCCACACGAAAACCGTTGTTGCGAGGTAGGCCTTGGACTGGCAAACACTTCTAACCCGCGAGCGCCTCGGCAAGGCTGTGCACAGCACCGCCGAACTGGGCCGCAGCCCGTTTCACAAAGATCACGACCGTATCATTTTCTCAGGCGCCTTTCGCCGCCTGGGACGCAAGACGCAGGTGCATCCGGTCAGCAGCAACGACCATATCCATACCCGACTGACCCACAGTCTTGAAGTCGCCTGTGTAGGCCGCTCGCTCGGTATGCGTGTAGGCGAAAGCCTGCGTCATCAGTTGCCGGACTGGTGCGAACCCAGCGATCTGGGGGTAATCGTGCAGTCAGCGTGCCTGGCGCACGACATCGGCAATCCTCCCTTCGGACACTCGGGGGAAGATGCGATTCGCCACTGGTTCGCCCAAGCGGCCGGCCGTGGCTGGCTGGATGACATGAGCGACATCGAGCGCGACGATTTCCTGCACTTCGAAGGCAATGCCCAAGGCTTTCGTGTCCTGACACAGCTGGAGTACCACCAGTTCGACGGAGGCACACGCCTCACGTATGCCACATTGGGGACTTACTTGAAGTACCCCTGGACGTCCCGCTATGCCGAGGCACCCGGCTACAAGAAACACAAGTTTGGCTGCTACCAGAGCGAGCTGCCGCTGCTTGAACAGATTGCCGGCAAATTGGGTATTCCCCTGCTTGGCAAGGAGCGTTGGGCGCGGCATCCGCTGGTCTATCTGATGGAAGCGGCCGATGACATTTGCTATGCGCTGATCGACCTGGAAGATGGGTTGGAAATGGATCTGCTTACCTATGCCGAAGTGGAAGCCCTGCTGCTGGGCCTCGTAGGCGATGATCTGCCCGAAACCTATCGCCAGCTCGGCCCACAGGACTCGCGTCGGCGCAAGCTGGCCATCTTGCGTGGCAAGGCCATCGAACACCTGACCAATGCCACGGCACGCGCCTTTGTCGAACAACAGGACGCCCTGCTGGCCGGTACCCTGAAGGACGATCTGGTCGAACACATGGATGGTCCCGCCAAGCTGTGCGTGCAGCGTGCCAAAGCCATGGCCCGGGAAAAAATATTCCAGGACAAGCGCAAGACACTGCATGAAATTGGTGCCTATACCACGCTTGAAATTCTGCTCAATGCGTTTTGTGGCGCAGCGCTTGAACAGCATCGCGGCCGTGAGCCGTCCTTCAAGCACCGGCGCATTCTGGACCTGTTAGGCAACAGCGCGCCGGACCCGAACTGGGCGCTGCACCGCTCGTTCATGCGGGTAATCGACTTTATCGCCGGCATGACGGACAGCTACGCCACCGAAATGGCCCGCGAGATGACAGGACGCTCAAGCCCTGTTTGACCATGCTCTTAAGCCGCTCATGAAAACGAGCGGCTGAAGAGTTCAGCGAGCCTTGCCGCAATTACCCTGCGCTATCTGGCTGAGCATCAGCAGGGACGAGGAATAATAATCCTCCTGCTTCAACACTTCCGCCTGCAAGGATTGCGGCTGACCATCGAGCAGCGCGCGAATACCCAGCACTCCCCAGGAGGCCGCATAGGGTGCAACCTCACCAGAGGCTAGATCGACCCAGGCAGGGGGTGAAACCGGATCCTTGCTGTGCCAGAACGTACTGACTGCGCGCCACTCACCGCGCTTGCCAAGTCCTGCCCAGGCGCCATACAGCGGCACGCGGACGGCATCGAATCCAAAGCGTGACGGCCAGCCTTCGGCAGGCTTCAGGGTGCCGTCAGCTCCCTGGGCGATCCAGTCAAATGGTAATTTGGCCTCACCAAACTGCGCGGCTTGAAGCAATTGCGTGCCGCTCTGGAAAAGCGCTGTCCAGGGACCTTCCGGTTCGATCCGCGCAAAGGCTTGCAAGGCAGGAAAGATCCAGTACGACAGGTTGATAACGGTTCCGTCTGGACGCTTGAACCCTTCCAGACCTGGCAGCAGCAGCGTATAGCCCTGCTCGCGCTGGATCAGATGTGCTGCAATGGCGTCACGAATCTGTTTCGAAGCCTTTGCATAGGCAGGGTTCTGCCAACGCTCACCTGCTTGCTGCAAGGCCCAGGCAATAAGCAGGTCCCCATCGGATGCGTTATTGCGATCGGTGACGGCAGGATTTGCCTTTGGGTCGTACCTCCACGAGAACAATCGGTCCTCACGCTGCAGGGTCTGCTTCGTCCAGCTCCAAAGACGGTCAAACGCCCTGCGATCACCATTGGCCTCCGCAATCAGCATCGCGTAGCCCTGGCCCTCGGAATGGCTGATGCCCTGGTTACCCGTATCGGTAACACGTCCTTGCGACGTCACGAACCGCTGCTGATAGATGTCCCAACCCTGCTGGCAGCTCAAGGGCTCTCCTGAGACAAGGGCCGAGGCCAGACAAAGCACAGCCAGGAGGGCACATCGCCATGTTCTAACCTGCACAGCGAAACACCAGCGCGCCTTCGGGCGATTCCAGCAGACGAACCTGCAGCCGATGCTCCTCTCCCTGCGCCTGGAATATGTACTCATATAGACCCTCCAATACGGCAGCCAGGCTCCGGGTCCAGCGCTCGGAAGACTCAAGTATTGGATAGCCACCGTGCACGATCTCGATGGCCTTGCCCTGCACGCCAAAGCGTACCCAGCCCCAATCCATGGCCTTCCAGCGCTCGTTGACAACCCTCTCCAATGCCTCAAGTGTAGGCTGCTCGCTTAACACCATGGATTCGCCCAGGCGCGCCCCTACCAGTCGCAGAAAACCCAGCGCATCAGTACTGCCAGCCGACTCATACATCTGGTTGATCAGCGTCAGAATAAGGCTGCCCCACCGCCCCCGCTCTTCTCGCGTGGACAAATAGGCAAGCGTCGCCTGTTCAATATCCTTGGACTGCATTACGGCAGGTTCTCCAGGTTGTGTTTCAAGTAGAGTTGTCCTGTGGTTTCGGAGTAATCACCAAAGGTATCGTAACTCAGCGCGCCGCCTACCTTGGTCTGCTTGCCCAGGCTATATTCGAGTTTAGCGCCCGCATTGAGCGCAAGCCCGCTGTCACTGCTGCCCTTGTATCGGGCGCTGCTGACATAGCCCTGCCCTGCAAGGAACTCCATGCTCGACTGCAAGGCCTTGTCGGTCGGGAAGTAGTCTTCACTCTTCTGATTGAACGCCTGAAATCCGGGCGCCACGTTGAATTTCATGTCCCATTTGTTGTTGTACTTGGCGGTGTATTCGATCGGGAACGAGACGCCTACGTAATTTTGTGGGCTGAAATACCCGCCATGCCCGACGGTATAGCCGCTCAGATTCTTGTCAAAGCTATTCCAGCCGAGGTGAATCCCTATCTTGAGTTCACGGTCAGTCTCATGGATGGGGCGAACGTAGGCACCGGCGTGGACTCCCAGGGCCTGGTTATCGGCAACGCCCTCTCCCCGATAGATAAAGTAGTCGCCACCATAGTAAGCCCCCACATCGCCATCGTCGTAACTGTACTCAGCCGCTATACCGGTCTTGGTGACGCCACCCCAGCGCTTGCCCGTCAGCGGGTCCTTGGCACCTGCATAGGACAAGACGCTGTCTGTTACTGCGCGCCGTTCGACAGCCAGGGACAACTTGCCGTTATCCCCGACCTTGGGCGTCCATTTGAACCCTCCTACCAGGTTTTGCTTCTCAAACCCGAGCGGGGTCGTGCCGACATCTGCCTGGAATTGTTCATGCCTGATTGCGGCGCTAAGCGCTACCCCGGAGTCGGACTGCGAACCCGGCTCGTAGGGCGCCATCACGGCGCTGGCGCGGTTATTGACAAGGCTTTCGAGCAAAGCGCGACCTTTTCCACCCAGCGCATTGCCGGTATCCGCGTTCAACAGCTCATTACGCACACTTTGCGCAGCGGCCTGCCGGTCAGCCGCCGTCATGTTGGTTCGGCTGTAGTTAACGCTTTCGAGAAAATGCGTCGTAACCTTCTGCTCGAAGTTGAACGCCATCTGCCGATAGAGACTACCGGAGCCAAACCGGTTGGCGCTGTCGCCCTCCACCGACCCTGCGCTGATGGAAACAGGCGTGGCGGTAAGCTCCAGCCGGGTATTACCGAACGGCACCAGTGAGACCGTCAACGGCGCATTGACCTCAGTCAGCCTGCTCAGGCCGGTATCGCCATCCCGTGCACGAATGTTCATGCCTCCCTGGATGAAGGGCATCCGCGCCTGTTGAAGATCCGCCAGGGTTCGCTGAATATCGGTCATCAATGGATCGGCTGGTAGACCTGAAGAGGCTCGCTGCGTGTGCAGATAGCCTGGAACAGCAGAATCAGCGCCTGCATCGGCCAGTAACAAAGGCGAGCCAGCCACCGCATACTCCTTGCGGAATGGATTGCCTTGCCCCAAGGCGGCCAACTCGGCAGACGAACCAGACGCCTGAGGTACCACGCCGTGTTGCTTGCGCTGAGCCGCTTTCAGAAGCTCGATGGCGGTGTCTGTTTTACCCTGGGCCTGAGCGATCCGGGCTGAAAGATAAAGCGAGGTGGCATTGTCGGTATGCCCGGTTTTCTTGAGAATGGCCGATGCGCGTGCCGGATCGTTCAATGCCAGGGCGGCACTGACGCCCCCCTTTACGGCATCTTCGTTGGCAGGGGTCTGCGCCAGTACGTATTCGTACACACCCAGCGCCTCCTTGGGCATGTGTCCGCCATCATAGAGCCGTCCCATCGCCAACAGCAGGTCCGGGTCCCGCGGCGACTGCGCCAATGCAGCCATTAACAGGTCATACGCTCCGGCGTTGTCGCCGCGCTTGCGCATCCAGTCCGCCTGATTGACAGCAATTCCCCGGCGCAAGCCGACCAGGCTGGCCTCATCCACTGCCGATAACCGTCCGCGACGCTCCAGCTGGTGCAGCAGCAGATCGGCTTCGGTCGTTTGACCGGCCTGACTCAACACTGAAACGACAGGCACATAATGGGTGACTGGCTGCTGGCCATCGTCACGCTCGAATGCTCTGACCAGCGACAATGCCCAGGCCGTTTGCCCCATATCTGCCAGCGCCTGAGCTACAGCGCCGCGTCCACCAAGGTCCGAAGGCGCATTATCGTAGAGTTCGCGCAGGGCCTGGCGCGCCTGGATCGGATTACCACCGGCGACGATCCTGCGTACGCGGGCGATACGGCTGTTTATTTCGGTGCGCGTGATCAACTGAAGCATGTCCGGGGTACGAGCCGGCAAAGGGACACGCTCGATATAGCGCTGGGCATCCTCCCAGCGCGCCTGCTCAATGGCGAATACTGCAGCGGCGTGCAAGGCTTCCGGATCGTTGCGGCGCGCATCCGGCTCCATAAGCGCCTGGGCCTGTACCGGGTCGGAACCGTGCAACAGCCGTGCATAGGCCAGGCGGATCCAGGGACTGTTTGGCGCAATGGCCAGGGCCTGCGCATAGAGTTCCAGCGCCTGCTCATTATTGCCGGCCACCGATGCCTTACGGGCACGCTCGCTCAAGGCCTGCGCTTCTACCTGCTCAAGGCTGCCGGCTGCCTGTTTGGCCACGGCAGGGTGCGCCTTGAGTAACGCCAACGCCTCGGCACTGCGTTGTTGCATGAGATAGCTGTTGTACAGCCCCAACCCCGCGGCAGTGTCATCCGGGCGCGCGCTCAATAGAGGTTTATAAACGGCTTCCGCCTCGGCTGCCTTGCTATTACGCAGCAGAATGTCGCCATAAAGCAGCTTGCCCGAGCGCCCCTGCTCACCTGTTGCCTGCGCCAGCGCCCGGGCCTGCTGCTCGGCCTCCATCAGGCGGCCCCGGTCACGTAAAGCGCGCACGGCGGTGAGTCGGCCGTAAAAATCGGCATTAGCTACGGCCTCCGCCCAACGAGCACGTTGCGTCGGATCAAGCTGGCTGGCCCGCTCAAGGCTGCGCTTGGCCGCTTCGTAATCCTGGGCGCGCAATTGGATGATCCCCAGGCCGCCCCAGGCCTCGGCATCCTGTGGATCTTCCTGAAGCGCCTGCTGGAATTTACGGGCAGCCACATCGAGCCGACCTGCGTTCAAATCCTTGAAGGCTGCTGCCCTTGCCTGCCCCTGGGCGCTCTCGGCCTGAGCGTTGACCACCGTCATGAAGTGCTGAACGACCTCGGCATCATTCGGATTGACCTGGGCGTAGCGCTCATACAACGCCTGATCGGAAGATTCCGCGCCCAACCACAGCAGCGCCTGTCGCCAGGGTTGCCGCGCCTCAGGCACCGAGCCTGACAGTTCGGCCAGCTGATGGATTCCCTCCCGCCGCGTCTCGTCCCGGTAGGTCAGCGCCTCGGCAAGCGCCAGACGCGCCTTGAGGTCGGCTGGATTGCGGCGAACCTGCTGCTCCAACCCCTCGCGCCCCTGCACCCAACCGTTTTTTGTGCCTGCAAGCGTCTGGTAGTACTCAAGCGCCAAGTCATCTGGCGGAGGATTGCCGTTGAAAAGCGTCCTGTAGCGCAGGGCAGCCTCGTCAGCTTTGCCTTGGCTTGCCAGCTGACGTATTTGCGGCAACTCGCTGCGATCAAGCGTCTTGGCCTGCGCCTGGTTTTGCAGGATCTCGATGCGGGCGCTGTCCGGGTGCAGTTGTTTGAGTTTCTGCAACCAGCCTTCGTAGGCCGCCCTGTCAGTACCCAGGGCAAGCTGAGCCTGGCGGTACAGGACCTCCTCGGATACCGGGTCAACCTGTAGAGCACGGTCGAGCGCCTGACGAGCCATGTCCGGCCGGTTGCGGCTCTGCCAAAAGCTGGCTTGCTGCAGCAAAACGTCTATACCCTGATTTGCAATCGCCGTATCAGGCAGATTGGCATAGGTCATTCCGCTGAGTGCGCACAGCATCGCGACCGATAAGGTTTTCAGCGCATACTTCGGCATGATCAATTCCTTTTGCCCAGTCGCTTGTGGGCCTGGAGCCTGAGCAATGTGTGAAGCCCAAATGCCGCCAGCACTGCTGCAAGCAACAACAACCCCATCAGGACCAGGGGCCGCTCACTGAACAGCCAGCGCACATACATAAACCAAGGCAACTCGCCATAGGTAAAGCGCAGCCCGGTACGAAAGCTCTCCACCTGACCATCACGGCCAAACAAGGCGATATCGCCTCTGATCTCGGCGCTGTGTTCCGGGCTGTTCAAATAGGTAATTACATTAGGCAGGCGTTCTGGCTGGCTAGCCAATGCCATCACTACGACGCGCTTGTTGTTGAGGGGTGACTGGCGGCTGACAAACCCCTGAAAATCCCGATAGCCCGCCAGCGTGCGGTCGGCTGCATCTATCTGGCGATCCCAGTCGCCCAGCAATACTGTTTCAAGCATGCCGGTTGGCGTGAGCGGTTGGATACGAAGCCGGTTCTGGGTGAGTGTGAAGGACGAGCCCTGGAACAGCGTCTTGAAATCCAGCCGATCACTGATCTGGCCAACCACCAGCCAGTCGCGGTCCGCGACTTCAGGCAGATGTGTGGTTCCCAAGAGCACGGTTGCGTTAAGGGCAGGATAGCCCGTGGCATCACCGAAACGCCCCATCAGCGTCAATAAGGCCTCAATCTCACTGGCGCGGGGTGAATGAGGCAGAATGAGCGCCGTCTGGGAAAGATCGGCCATACGTGTAAAGGGAAAGCCGGCTCCAACGAAGAAAGACAGGTTGGGCAGCTGTGAAAAGTGCTTGGCTCCACTCAGGTCAATCACTGAGTCGCCGTCGATGTAGCTATGCGCTGACTCCGGCAGCACAAGGTTGCAGTCTTCGGTGCTGGTGACCTGCTGGTTGTAGTAAAACCCTAGCTGGTTATCGCCATAGATCAGATACGGCGGCACCTCGATCACTGCATCTTCCTGGCGGCTGGGGTAGCCCAGCAGTGACTTTACCTTTTCATACAGGCCCGGCTTGAGTACCGATACTGAACTCAGGTATTGCCCGTTAAGTGAGACATCCAGTCGGGAGCGTGCGGCGTCGTACCAATCCCCTTCGGGGAAGCGAAACCGTATGCGCATCGGCACATTGTCGCCTTCCCAGAGAAAGTTATCGGGTGCAGCGCGAAAACCTATCTTGATGACACCTGGAAAGAGATTGTCGCTGGTCAGCGCCTCAGGCTTTGCCAGATCAGCGAAGCGGGTAACCTGATTGGAGATCCAGCGCGGCGCATCGTAAGGCCGGCGGGCCGGGATCGAAAACGGCGCTAAATTAGCAGCTTCCCCTTTCAGACGATCCGACCTTAGTACCAGATTCTGAGCGGCGACGCGGACTTCCGATGCATCGCGCCCCAGCACCAGCAGGAGCTTGCCCAGGGAATCACGGGGGTTATCGACCACGGCCAGCATGGGACCCTCAATCGCTGGCAGGGTTAAACCTGTAAAGGATTCGCGTGCCGTGCCAATGAGAACGGCATTCCCCATCGGCAGCTCATTGAAGCTGACCGGAAATTCAGCGCCACGAAAGCGGGACTGCATACCAAACCAAGAGGCGACCATCGCAGCGCTTTCTATCTCACCCGCTTCAGGTTGATCGGGCAGTACCACAGGCAGGCGCAGGCGGCTCATATCCGCTTCATCGAAAAAGGGTGCTGGCAGCAATGCCAGATCGCGCGTAATGGGCAGCCTTTCCAAGGCCAGTTCCAGCGTGGAGGCAGGGTCTATTCTGGCCCACAGCGCAGGATGTAACGGGTTCTCACACTGCTGTGAATAATGCGCATCAAGGCGCAGGTTCAGCCGATTATAAGGCAGCAGGAGTAGCGGATTGATGGGCAGATCGACGTCCAGTCCCGAGGCGGTAGCAGGTACCAATGGAATGTTCTGAATCAGCTCATCGTTGACCGATACCTGCAGGACGCTGCTCTCGGCTAAAAGCTTGTCGGAATAGCTGAGGCGCAGGTGCAGCGTCGCGCCTGTAACCACCTGCTGGCGGTTGATGGAAAAAGCTACGCCCGCCTCCCCTCGCCGCCCCTTCAGCATCAGTGCGTCGGACACGCCCAACCGGCTAAGGCTGATCGATTCAACCCTGCCGGGCATAGCAGGCATGCCAGCAGAGGTTATTGTACTGACGGGTGGCGGCAAGGCCGGGAGCGGCGGAAGGGGCTGCTCATCAGCCTTGGACGGCAAGGAAATAATGCACAGCACGGCAACAACCACCAGGGCGGCGGCAGGCATCAGCGCCCTGGCAAATCCCCGTGGCTTGCGAGTCTTGGTTGCGTTGCCGGGCGAGCGTCTGGTCGGCCGCCTGACCAGTAGCGCGCCCGATCGGATCACATTCCACAATGAGCGCAGCGGGTTATCTTCCTGTGTTGGGTGCGTCTTGAGCCAGGCATCTGGCCGCCCCATGACGATAGCCACCAAATCGCGGCGTTGGGCAATTGAGAGGGGTTTGTAACGCAACTGCACATAGCCATCGCGGGCATTGACCATGTCTGTGCCCAGGATCAGAGGCGACTCGCCATACTGGATCTCGATCTCCTCGACTGGCGCGGACAACTCACCCCCCTTGTAACGAAGCCGCGCACCGCCCATGGAAATATCCACCGACTCGCTGCGCACCACACGGCCATCGGCCAGGTACATGAGAATCGGCAGATTGACAGCGAGCCGCACGGTCTGGCGCACCTGCCGGGTCTCGAGTGCCGCTGCAATGGCCGCCAACAGGATCAACATGTTGAAGACTGTCCAGCCAATGTTGAGCATCAGCGTGAACAAATCCGGCCGAATCGCTTCGATCCAGAAATACTTGGCAATACCAAACAGGATGCCGGCACACAAAAAGCCCACCGTAATCAGGTGCGGCTTCACCACAGGAAAATCGAAGAAGCCCCGGTCCAGCAGATCGCCTTTGTCCGTCACGTTGAACTTGCCCTTCCTGGGGTTGAACAGCGTATAGAGCGTGGGCTTGATCAGGTGAAAGGCCAGCACCGTCTCGTAGATTTCCCCCCAGAAGGAATGACGGTGTTTACCCTGGATACGGGCGTTTGTCAGGATCGACAGCACCAGATGGGGCAAGGCATAGGCAAAAATGGTCTGCGCCGAGGCAGCGATGATGTTCTGTCCCAGCAGCAGGAAGGCCAGCGGCGATGTCAGGAAGACAAAGCGCGGCAGGGCAAACTGGAAATGCAGCATGGCGTTCAGATAGCAGAGCCGCTGAGGCAATGCCAGGCCCCGCCCGAGCAGCGGGTTATCCAGCCGGAAGATCTGCGTCATGCCTCGCGCCCAGCGCATACGCTGACCGACATGCAAGGCCAGGCGCTCTGTTGAAAGGCCTGCCGCCATGGGGACGCTGATAAAGGCTGTGTTCCATCCCTTGCGCTGCAGCTTGAGCGCCGTATGCGCATCTTCGGTTACGGTCTCGACGGCAAATCCGTTCGTATCTTCTAAGGCCTTGCGGCGGATGATAGCGCAAGAACCGCAAAAGAACGTGGCATTCCACAGGTCGTTGCCCTTCTGAATCGGGCCATAGAACAGCTCATCCTCACTGGGAACCTTACCCTGGGTACTGAGGTTGCGGGCAAACGGGTCTGGCGAATAGAAGTGATGTGGCGTCTGCACCAAGGCGAGTTTGGGGTCATCGAGGAATTGCCCGACCGTGGCCTGCAGGAAAACCCGGGTCGTGACGTGATCGCAGTCGAAGATGCAGATCAGGTCGCCGTGGGTCTTGGTCATCGCATGGTTGAGATTACCGGCCTTCGCATGATTGTTGTCCGGCCGAACGATATACCCCACGCCTGCGGCAGCGGCATATGCACCAAATTCGGGTCGGCGACCATCATCGAGTACATAGATTCTGAGCTTGTCGGCCGGGTAATTCAGATTCTGGGCAGCCAGGATCGTATCCTGTACTACGCTCAGGCTCTCGTTATAGGTCGGAATGTAGACATCCACGCTTGGCCACACCGAGGTATCGGCTGGCAGACGGCTGGGCCTGCGCTCAAGCGGCCAGGCACTCTGGAAGTAGCCCAACAGCAGGATGATCCAGGCATAGACCTCGGCCAGGTACAGACCGATACCCAGAACCCATTCCACACCATTGCTGAAATGCAGCGTCTCGGTGGTACGCCAGTAGAGATAGCGTGTCGAAAGCGTGATCGAAATGACCACCAGCGTCAAAGTGATTCGGGAAGAAGGGTTGCGCTTGAGCACCATCGTAAACAGGATGGCAGCCACGCTTAGCAGCAGCTGCATCTCGATGCTCATCGGCACCATGATGATCAGTGCAAGGATAGGCAACGCCAGAACAACAAGCCCGCTGGCTGCGAGCTTTCCGACTCCAGAATTCATCCTTGATTCCTCAGGAATACTGCCGTTGACGCGTATCAGATACAGGTGTGGTCTGCTGCTCAAGCGCGGCCAGCAATCGCTGCGCAAGCATATCGAGGTCATGGGCGGCGGCCGATGCCGAATCGAATGCGAAAACCGATTGCTGACTTGCCAGCGCCTCAGGCAGTGACTCGTCACGATGGATCATGCCCAGCAATGCGCCACCGCAGCGCGCCTGCAGAAACACCGAGACGTCTCGATTGAGGCGCCGCCGCCGATCCACCTGATTGACTACATAGCGCACGGTTTCCGTTCCAGCACTGCCAAAGAACTCACCGGACTCGATGTCCGGCAGCAATGCAACCGAGCCTGCATCGGCCAACAGTACCGCTATGCAGAGATCCGCCTGATGGATAAGTGCGCTCAGAGCAGCGCTTGGGCCAGGCGGCGTATCTGCCAATACAATCACATTGGGAATCGTGAGCAGATCTGCCAGCCCTTCCTTCAGAAAAGAAGGATCATTGAGCAGGCGGTGCTCGAACGCCAGACGCGTCGTTGCGCTAACCCGTCCGTATGGCAGCACCTGAATATTGCTTGGAGAGGTTACCTTTAGCTGCCGCCAGTCTGCGCCCGTCAGAGCGCTTTCAACAAATCCCTGACTCAGCCCGAGCGGCAACCCAAAATGCAGGCGCAAAGCGTTCTGCACGTCGAAGTCAACCAACACCACTGGACGCCCCAGACGCTGAAGTGCATACCCCAGGCTGGCCGTCACGGTCGTCTTGCCTACACCACCCTTGGGAGAGGCAACACAGATTAACGGCATGTGGCAATACTCTTGAGTAGCGCTTTCAGAGAGCCCTGAGGTTGAAGGTCTACCTCGTCCACTGCCGGTTTAATTTTGAAGATATTGCCAAACGGGTGAGCGCCTGAGGCAGGCTTGGCCTGGACATCCACCGGAGGAGCGATGCCTGACGAGGGCTCACGCGCCTCTTGTAAGGGATTGCTCGTCACCGCTGGAATGGCCTCGGTAGAGACCGCAGAAAAAGAATGGATAACAGGTAATGGCTGATCAACAGGCGAGGCAATGGCCTCGAGAAGTGCCCACCCTAGCGTATCCCCTGCTTGAGCCGATGCCCCAGACTGCCGGTTCAGGTTTTCTTCATTAAGGCTGTTAATGTAGTCCCGGATGTCCCGCTCGCTCATGATAGCAATCGTCTGTATGGCAATTTGCTATCATTTTAATACCTAATGCACAATTGATCATTATCTTTTGCGATATTTGTCACATTATGGAGATCCGCCAGATAAATGGCTGTTTAATTCCTCCAGGCGGAAAGCTGACAACGCGTGCTAGTCATTTCACAGGCTGTATTGGCTATAAACCGGTTTGCTGCATAATGTCTGTTTCTTGTAACAGATCGCTCGGCTATCACCTTTTCATCTCGGCCCAGCCTTCTTTTGGGGTTTGTTAATGCTGAAATTCTTCCGCTCCGTTTCACTTGCGCTAGGCCTTCTGCCTCTGGGCTTACCCGCTCTGACCTACGCCGACACTGCCGTGCTGCCACCTAAAGTGCAGCAGCTCATGCAAAAGAACAAACTGGCCAATGACGAGTTGTCCCTGGTCATGATTCCGCTGGATGCTGCCGGAAGCGCTGACTTTTACAATGCCGATGTTTCCGTAAACCCTGCTTCTACCATGAAGCTCATTACGACATTTGCGGCGTTGGAACTGCTAGGTCCTACCTATCAGTGGAAAACGGAGTTCTACACCGATGGCCAGCTCCACAACGGAGTGCTCAACGGCAACCTTTATCTCAAAGGCGGTGGCGATCCAAAGCTGAACATGGAAAAACTGTGGCTGATGATGCGTGATCTGCGCGCCAATGGCGTCACCCAGGTCAACGGGGATCTGGTTCTGGATCGCGGCCGCTTCATCAAACCCGAACTTCCTGTTTTCAACGATGACGGCAACGATGAGAACAAGCCGTTCCTGGTTGGCCCGGATGCCTTGATGGTCAATCTGAAGTCGGTCCGCATGGTCATTCGTGCCGATGACGGCAAGGCCAGCGTCTCGATGGACCCGCCGTTGACCAATGTGCGGGTTGAGAATCAGGTCAAGGCCGTGGGCAAAGGCAAGTGCCCTGCGTGGCCTGAAATACGGTTCAACCCAGTCACGGAAGCAGACGGCACTGCCCTCATCGTGACGGGCAACCTGCCTAGCGGCTGTAGTGCCCAGAGCTATCTGTCCCTGCTGGATCACCCAAGCTATACCGCAGGTGCCGTACGCGCCATCTGGAAGGAACTGGGCGGCACCATCATGGGCAAGGACCGGGAGGGTACGGTACCCAAGAGCGCAGAGCTGCTGGCTCGCTCCTTTTCGCCTGATCTGGTCGAGATCATTCGCGATATCAACAAATACAGTAACAACACCATGGCGCGACAGCTGTTCCTGTCCATTGGTGCCCAATACCGCACCAGCGCGGACGCGAATGATGGCGTAGCGGCGCAGCGTGTGATTCGTCAGTGGCTGGCCCGCAAAGGTATCACCGCTACGCACCTGGTCATGGAAAACGGCTCGGGACTGTCCCGCGATGAACGCATCAGCGCGCGGGAAATGGGCCTGATTCTTCAGGCAGCCTGGCAAAGCCCCTATGCCTACGAATACATCTCTTCCCTGCCCATTGCAGGCATGGATGGCACGCTGCGCAAGCGCCTGAAGAATACACCCCTGCTCGGACAAGCCCACATGAAGACGGGAACGCTCAATAACGTACGTGCCCTGGCCGGCTTTAGTCGGGATGCGAATGGCAGGACGTGGGCAGTGGTTGCGATTCTGAACAGCAGCCGTCCCTGGGGTGCGTCCAGCGTACTGGATCAGGTTATGGTGGATCTGTACAACCGTACCAAGCAGGACAGCACTGCTGCTCGCTGAGAACAGCGGTTACGGGAGGGCTTCAGCCCTCCCGCTCCCAGGCACACCGTGCCCGCAAGTCATCTTCCTGTGGGCTATGGAAGCCTTTCTCAGATTCCCAACGGAACGTATGAGTACCGCTCAAGGCGGTTTCCAGATGCACCACGGCGCTGGCCCAATAGAGGCGTTTGAGCAGGGCCTCGAACTCTTCGACCCATAGTTTCCACTCATACTCGACGCCCTCATAACTGGCACCAAAGTGAATGACCTGGGTTTTATAAAGACCTGCGCCGGCCTGCTCGCACTGGCTGAACATCTCCCGCCCCAGAAATGCCCAGGAATCATGAGGGAGATTGGCCAGAACACGACGATTCAAAGCCCGGCGCATGCGGCGCTCCATGGAGTCGCTCGTCGGCCAATCCTTGATGCAGCCATACACTATGGATTCCGAATCCACGGAACACTCCCTCTTTGCTACTCCTTGGGCTTTTATCACAGCCGCCTGGCCGATTAAACGCCGCGCAACACCTAAATGATCGCTCCGTGATGCAAGGCACTGAGACGAGTGAAATAAGAAGAGGTAGCGCAGAAAAGACAAAACCAGAGCAAGCAACGCTTGGCTCTGGTTTTGTCTCACAACTGACATCGGCAAGGCAGGCCGGTGAAGAGAACCCTACTCTCTTGCACCTCTTTGGGCAAGAATTTTCTCCTACGCACCAAGCAGGGGCAAAAAGCGGGGAGCAGTCGGTCTCTATCGATTCGTAAACACTTGATTAGGAAAGACTTTTCATCTTTAAGCCGTCGACGCTAGATCATTCCCAGCAACACCAGCACGAGCAGTACGACCAGCAACACGCCCACGATTCCAGACGGGCCATATCCCCAGCTGCGCGAATGCGGAAACACGGGCAATCCACCAATCAATAGAACAAGCAGGACCAGAACCAATATGGTAGTCAGCGACATGATGCATCTCCTTATAACCGCTACGGGAATCCACAGCACAGGTCGCTTCCCATCACCGAGACCGGAAAAGCTCGGGGAATAAGAAGAAAGCGTACCTGTACTATCGGACTGCCACCTCTGCGGAAAAGTCCTGCAACCGCTTCGCTTGTTGACGAGAAGCACACTATTTCTGTTTAGTACGGCTTGGGCACAGGCCCCTTCAATAATTTGAGAAACATCAGCGAAACCGTTTGTGCGTCCCCAAGCGCGGTATGCCGCCCCGTTACCGGTATGTCCAGCGCCCGCGACAGGGTGTCAAAGCGCAGATCCAAATGCACGTCAGGAAACAAACGGCTGACCTTGCGATGATAGAGGGCTGACACTTCGATCCGGGGATTCGTCAGTCTAGGCATCCCGTAACGGCGAAAATGACGACTGAGCACGGCGATATCAAAGGACACGTAATAACCCAGCAGCGGGCGATTTCCGATGAAGTCTTGCAGTTGTCTCAGGGCATCCTGGATATTGAGCTGCCCCTCCAGATCCATCCGACGTAGCTTGTGAATGCGGATCGATTCGGCGTCCAGACTGGGTGGCGGCTCGACGTACAGCTCAAGACGTTCCCCTACCTGCATCTTCCCCTGTCGAATGAGTATGGCACCCACACTGAGAATATCGGCCCGACGTGGATCAAGGCTGGTCGTTTCCAAATCCAGCGAAACGATCTCATCGGCGTCCATCGGGTCATGCCACCACCAATGCAGGCGTTGCCGCCAAAGGGGCCAATGCAAATCAGGTCTTGAGATGTAGGCAGCCATCAACGCGTATCCAGATGAAACAGACGTCCCAGGGTTTGCTTGAATTTTTTAACTACATGAAGGCTGAAGCGCAGCAGGTCTCGCTCGGTCCGGCTCAGGATCGACACATCGATACCTTGCGTTAATCCATTCCTGTCACCTGCCAATTGCTGTGACAGCCGTAGCTGCATGAACAGCTCGAAAGCCTCAGCGAGGTTATCGGCCATGTTTCGATCCAGAATGCCTCGCTCGCCCAGCATCTGCAGTCTGCCCAAGGTGCCACGCACCATCAAACCGTCTCGCAGGGCGAGTATTCGGGTCCCATGAACGATCGGGAAAAGACCTCCACGCTTGATGTCCAGGCGTTCGCCAGATGTTTTGAACCCGCCAAACAAGGTCAACGGCGTATCAAACTGTAAGGCAGCCAGCGCCATATCGCTCAGCCAGCGCTCCCCCGAGCCAGACCACACGCTCAGCTGAGCCTGCACAGCCATAAACCAATGCTCATTTCCGGCTACAGGGTGGGCATCCATCAGAATGGACAGACGCAGCAGCTGCTCAAGATGCCCCTCGCGGGCGGCCGTCAGCAGCTCATGCCGCCACTCACTGACAGGTTTGCACCACACCGCATTCGAGGCCATTACCCTTCCTGGGCATTGAGGGTAACCAAACCCCGTGAGCGCCTCATTGAAGCGGGCCATCCAGGCCAATGCCTCCTCGTTTGCAATGTCGTCTGCATGGATCAGCGCATTATCCTGATCGGTTTTGAGCAACTGCTCTCCTCGCCCTTCGCTTCCCATGACCATCAGGCAGCAGCGGGAGCGATAAGCCGCAGGAACGCACTGTTCGAAGACGCGCGCCAGTAATTGCTCATTCAGTGCGCTAACAAGTTGCATGATAAAGCGCAGCCGAATGCCGTTACCCTCCAGAGTAGCAATCAGTATATCCAGGGTTTCGGCGGCTCTCTGCAACTCATCAAGCGTTTCGGCGCGGGCGATCCGTAGCGCCAGAACATGAGAATGGGTGGAAAAGAGACTCAATACCTGAGTCAAATGCAGCAGGCCGACTGCCTGATTACCTTGCCTGACCACGACCCGCTCGATGCGTTGGCGGGTCATGAGAATCATGGCATCGAATAGAAAGTCGCCCAGCTCTATAGAGGCCAGCGGCTGATGCGCCAGCGTCCCGATAGGTGTCTCGTCGCCCAGCCCCTGCTGGAAATGGGCAACCATCAGGTCCGTTCTGGTCACAATACCCAGTCCTTCAAAGCCGTCTTCCAGCCGGACCAGCAACGCATCGGCGCCGACCTTTAGCTGCGTACGGGCAGCCTCACCCAATGACAGATCGGCACCGACTTCCACCGCAGGCATCAGATGCTCACGGGCAATGCGGGTCAGAATGAATTCCGCCAGATTCTGCCCGTCCCGGCGCGCCAGTTGCCGCTTGGTGGCAAGGCTTGCCTGAAAATAGGCAGCAAACGAGGTATTTCGCTCGCACAGTTCATGAAACATCTTGGCGTTGAGTTCGTAGACGATGCTTTCCTCAACAGCTCGATAGGCATGTCGGGTCTGCCCATCAAAAAGCCCCCGCACATCAAAGAGATCGTCCGGCCCATAGTGTGCAAATAGCTGGTCGTCCTTGCCACGCTCCTCAATGACACCCTTCAGCACGATATAGAGTGCAAGCGTGACGCTACCCGGCTCGATCAGTATCTCGCCAGGCACGTAGTATCCGACCGATAGCGCCGAGCGAAGCAGGTTACGTTCATACTCACTGAGTGTGTCGAACGGGGCTGCCTCGAAGTTGAAATTATCCGGCATGACGCGAATTCGCCTGAAATGAAAACGGCAGGCCCTGACGAGCCTGCCGATTCAGTACGACTTAGTGAGCCACTGCGCCGGAAGCGCCAAGACCCGTCTGAGAGCGAACGAACTGCGGGAAGAATCGAGCACGCTCTTCATCGGCTGCGGTAGATTTGTCCGTAATCGAGAAGAACCAGATCCCGATGAACGCTACGAGCATGGAGAACAGTGCTGGATACTCATAAGGGTAGATCGCCTTTTCATGACCCAGAATAGTAACCCAGATGGTCGGGCCCAGAATCATCAGAGCCACCGCCGTGATCAGACCCAACCAGCCACCAATCATGGCTCCGCGTGTGGTTAGCTTCTTCCAGTACATGGAGAGCAGCAGAACCGGGAAGTTACAGCTGGCCGCGATTGAGAAAGCCAGACCCACCATGAAGGCGATGTTCTGCTTCTCGAACAGGATACCCAAGCCAATTGCAACTACACCCAAGGTAATCGTTGTGATTTTGGAGACACGCAACTCGTCTTTCTCGTTGGCATTACCTTTCTTGATCACACTGGCATACAGGTCGTGGGAAACCGCCGACGCACCGGCCAGCGTCAAGCCTGCCACTACTGCCAGAATGGTCGCAAACGCTACCGCCGAGATGAACCCCAGGAAGATGCTGCCGCCCACCGCGTTGGCTAGGTGCACCGCCGCCATGTTGTTGCCACCAATCAGGCCACCGGCAGCATCCTTGAACGCAGGATTGGTGCTGACGAGCAGGATCGCGCCGAAACCGATGATAAAGGTCAGGATGTAGAAATAACCGATGAAACCGGTAGCGTAGAACACGCTCTTGCGAGCTTCTTTGGCATCACTCACCGTGAAGAAGCGCATAAGAATGTGCGGCAGACCTGCTGTACCAAACATCAACGCCAGACCCAGAGAAAAGGCTGAGATCGGGTCTTTTACCAGACCGCCGGGGCTCATGATGGCCTCGCCTTTCGGATGGACCGCGATAGCCTGGGAGAACAGCGCACTGAAGTCGAAGTTGACGGACTTCATTACCATGACGGCCATGAAGCTTGCGCCCGAAAGCAGCAGCACCGCCTTGATGATCTGTACCCAGGTGGTTGCTAGCATGCCACCAAACAATACGTACATCACCATGAGGATGCCGACCAGGATCACCGCCACGTGGTAGTCAAGGCCGAATAGCAGCTGAATCAGCTTGCCCGCACCCACCATCTGAGCGATCAGGTACAACGCCACCACCACCAACGAACCACAGGCAGACAGGGTACGGATTTCCTTCTGCTTGAGACGGTAGGAGGCAACGTCGGCAAAGGTGTATTTGCCCAGGTTACGCAAGCGCTCGGCAATCAGGAACAGAATGATCGGCCATCCGACCAGAAAGCCGATGGAGTAGATCAGGCCGTCATAACCCGACGTAAATACCAGCGCGGAAATACCCAGAAAGGAGGCGGCAGACATATAGTCGCCTGCGATTGCCAAACCATTCTGAAAGCCCGTGATGCGACCGCCAGCAGCGTAGTAATCTGCCGCTGAACGGTTGCGTTTGGAAGCCCAATAAGTGATCCCCAATGTCCCCGCCACGAAAGCAACGAACATTACGATAGCGGCCACGTTCAAAGGTTGCCGTTGAACGGCACCGGTCAACGCATCGGCAGCCCAGGCAGCCGGAGCGAACAGAGCCAGTCCCATTACTGCAGAGAGAGGCGCTTTCATTGTTGAACCTCCTTCAAAATGGCACGGTTAAGCTGGTCGAATTCACCGTTGGCACGGCGAACATAGACACCTGTCAGGATAAAAGCGGAAAGAATCAGACCGACACCGATCGGAATTCCCCAGGTAATCGGACTATCCGGGTTGATCCGAGCACCTAATACATGTGGCGCAAAGGCGATAAGCAGGATGAAGGCGACGTAGAGTCCTAACATGATTAGGGAAAGCAGCCAGGCAAAACGCTCACGCTTGGCAACCAGTTCTTTGAATTGCGGATTTTGTTCTATCCGCCGGTAGATGCTGTCGTTCATTATTGTTGTCCTCACAGCGTGACGGGGATCGTCGATTTGTACTCTAGGCTACCGGCACCTGACAGCCAGACGACTTTAGTCGTAACCGGGATAAAGGGACTGTTTCGCGGGATAAAGGGTAGAGGCTTAAAAGTGCGACCCTACAGCCCCGCTGACGCGGCGGGACTGGAGCGGTCGGCATATGGCTCGGATGCCGAATACGCTTACGGCGGCAACAGCAACGTGGGCTATCCGACCTGATCAACCATAGCTATTTGTGTGACGGCATGTGTCTCGAGAGTTGTCGGCGGGCCCGCTAGTAATCCCACAGACTGCGCCACCCCTCCAGCGGATGATGCCCTTCGGCATCGAGCACCGAGACGCTAGCGGTCATTCCGGCACTCAATTGCACCTCCGGCGGCACATCCAAGAGCTCTACGCGGACCGGAATACGTTGCGCCAGTCGTACCCAATTGAACGTGGGCTGAACTTCCGCCAATAGCTGCTCGTCCGGGCTTGCGTTGCGGTCGGTGATTCCGCTACTGATGCTGGCCACACGCCCCTTGAGAATCCCCTTGTGGCTCATCAGGCGGATATTGACGGCATCCCCTACTGCAATATGCGGGATCTTGGTTTCCTCGAAATAGGCCATGACGTAGAAAGAGCGCGTATCAACCAGCGCCATGACAGCTTCACCGGTACGTACGTAGTTACCTTCGGCAAATCGCAGGTTCGTGATGCGCCCTTCGCGAGGCGCCAGCACTTGGCTACGCGCCAGGTTAAGCTCCGCCAGCCGGATATCCGTCAGCGCTTCCTGATACTGACTCCGTGCCACGGCAGCGTTAATCTGCGCATTTTCCCTGTCTTCGGCACTAATGGCGCTGACACCCAGACGATTACGGCGCTCAGCCTCGCTCTCACGCAGGCGCAGCTGCTGTTTGCGTGTATCGGCAACGGCACGGGCGTGGTTGAGCGTAGCCTGGTAGCGCTCCCGGTCGATCTGCATGATCAGATCACCTTTCTTGACCAGCTGATTATCCTTGACAGGCAAGCGAGTCACCCAACCGGCCACATCGGGCGAGACGACTACGACATCGGCTCGAACACGTGCATCACGCGTCCAGGGCGAGAGCATGTAAAACCGCCACAGCCATAGGCCAGCCAGCACGGCCACTATCACCACGACCACTGTAATCGCTACACGGGCCACCTTGCGCATCATGCCCTCCTCATCCAAGCGTTCATATTCACCGTGACCACGTCACGTCGCGGCAACCCATGTAATGGCTGCGAGCAGCAGCAGAAACAGTGCGCACCCAAATAGTGCCTCATGCCAGATCCAGCGACTCGCATGAAGTTTGTGCATGACCAGCCGAATCGTGCCTGTCAGTAATAAAGCCACTACCGCATAAAGAAACAGCGGACTCAGGTAAACGCCGCCGATAGCCCACTCATGCAGGTCCATGGTGATCCTCAAGCGATTGGCACCACATCGTCCAGGTTCGCTGCAACTGGCGAACCGCTCCATGAGCCAGGCGCTTGGGCTCATCCGGCTCTGGTACGGCTTCTAATACAGAGCGTAATCGGTTCGCGGGTTCATCCAGCTGCTCCGGCCGTACATGCTCCAGACCATTTGCCAGGGCTGCCGAAAACGCCTGTAGGAAACGATCGCGCTCCGCCGCCAGTGAGCCGGTCGCCCCGTCAAGGCAGGCGCGCAGGTGCAACAGCTCGTTACCCAGATCCAATGCCAGCAGGCCATCGTGCCAGCGACGACGCTCATGGAGCGGCATCAGGTTGATGTTGCGTGCCAGCTGCAGCAGTCGATCAGCCATGCGCCCTCCAAACCAGGTTTCGGCAACACTGAGCGGGCGCTCTGTCAGACGCTGCAGGTCATAGGTCGTGGCTGAAAGAATTCTTCGGATCAGCCGCCGCGGGTGACGCAGCGTAATCAAACGAAAGATAACGACGGCAAAGCCAACGCCAATGACCAGCGCCTGTGCCTGATTGAGCAGGTTAGCCATGTCCATGCGGGTATGGTTGTTTGGCGAAACCAGCACAATGAAGTGCAACGCAAACGCAGTAGCCGTACCTACCACCGCTGGCGGCCCCGCCATTCCAAGCGCGGCAAAAAACAGCGGAACCCCCATACCCAGGCACAATAACGGGAAGCCGGACCATGACGGCAATACGGCCTGGCTGACAACAATGGCCACCACGATGGCGTAGGCAATACCACGAAGAAAACTTAGGCCGATCTGAACGGCGTTATCGCGGTTGGCGAACAGGCTGCATAAAACAGCACCCAACAGCATGGCACCGGTTGCGGCAGGCCAGGCGGTGTTCAACCAGAAGATCGCAAGTCCGAGCAATGCCAACGCGCTGCGCATTCCATACAACAGCGCCGTCTGGATGTCGCGGTGCCAGGACAGTGCCGAAGGAGCACTGTCATCAGCCACGCCACGGGCAACCGCCCGTTCGGCCTGTTCAGCCGTTAGCGCCTTGCCGAGCAGAATGCCCAGGCGAGCTAGAAAGTAGCGCTGGTCATTGTTGTAACGTGGGTCATTGAGCTCGTCACGGAGCCGGTTGAGCAATGCCTCAATGGCCGCTGGCTCGAACGGGTCCAGATGTTGGATAACCTCCTCACGCCAGGGCGCGACCGCCTCTCGTTCACCTGCTTCAAGGTTACGCCACTGGCGAACCACGCCCCGCGAGGTACGCAACAGGCTCAGCAGATCTCGACAGAACAGTCGCAACGCACGGGCACGCTGACGTCCTCGATGGCCCTCGAACCATGTGTGGTCGCGCTGCGCATCGACAGCCACGATCTGGCCAAACACCCCAAGCAGTCCGGTCGCAGCGGTTTCATCTTCAGCCACCTCAGCGCGTGCTGCCTGCAGACCCGCCTGCCACACCTTGCTGGCCTGTTGACTCAGGTTCTGCTCTACACGTTGCGGCCAGATTACCGAGCTGACGATAGACGCCACAATGATGCCCATACAGATTTCCGTACAGCGAGCGACTGCCTGATCAAAAACGCCGAGCGGCTGAGCAATGGCTGGCAGGCCGATGATCGCTACGGTGTAGCCGGCCAGAACGAAGGCATAGGACACATGATTGCGCAGCAAGGTCGACGCAGCGGTGCACAACCCGAGCCAGAGCGCCATGGCCAGAAGAAAAGCCCAGGGCGTCTGTGCAAACAGGCCAATCAACACCACAGACATGATCGTCCCGGCTACGGTCCCGATCAGACGAAACAGACCCTTGGCTACCACCATGCCGGACAACGGCTGCGAGACGATAAAGACCGTCATCATCGACCATGTGGGCTGTTCAAGATCGAATCGAAACGCAAGCCATAGGGCCAGACACGCTGCAAAAAGCGTCTTGACCGCAAACTTGAGCGCCAACGGGCTAGGCGCAAGGAAAACCTGCCAGGGAATACGCACGTGCTTATTATCGTCGAGTGATGACCGATAGGCTCACGAACGCGTCAGGAAGTTCCTTGCATCCACCTGGACAATATCAGGCAGCTGGCTCGCTAGCCTCTTCGAACGATGCCGGCGCGCAGACACAGCGCGGCACATAACATCACAATGGACAGCAAGGCCAGCTTGAGTCCTACTGCCTGGGCCAACAGACCGATCAGCGGAGGCCCCATGAGGAGCCCGCCATAGCCCAGGGTAGCAACAGCAGCAACGCCAACCCCCGGGTCAATGCCCGGGCGATTGCCTGCAGCACTGAAAAGGATCGGCACAATGATCGACAGTCCCAGACCGGCCAGAGCAAACCCAATGATCGAAATGATCGCATCAGGCGCCAGCAGCGCTACAACCATCCCCAGTGTTGCCAACCCTCCAAGCGCACGAACCAGTGAGTGATCCTGAAAGCGAACACGCAGGCGATCACCAAAGAGTCGGCCAAATACCATCGTGGCGGAAAAGGCGGCGTATCCCAAAGCGGATAACCCTTCGCTGGCACTTTTCACATCATGCAGAAGCAAGGCGCTCCAGTCAGCGATAGCGCCTTCGGACACAAACGAACACAACGCCATGAGACCCAGCCCTACGACTGCCATGGGCGGCAAACGCAGCCCCGAACCTTTATGGGTGCGCGCAGGCATGTGCTCATCAGGCAAAAGCCGTTTACCGCCAGGCAGTAGAAAGATAAGGGCAATCACTGCCAGTAAGAGGAAATGCCAGACGGGTGACAATGCCACCAGCGCAGCCGCCCCTAGCGCACCGACCAGGCCGCCAAGACTGTACATCCCGTGAAGAAGCGAAAGCGTCGGACGCCGAAGGGCTCGTTCGACTTCTACAGACTGCGTGTTGACCGCAACATCCATTGCGCCACTGGCCAAACCAATAAGATACATCGCCAAGGCGAAGCTGAGCCATTGATGGGCCAGCCCGACCAAGGGAAAGGCAAGCAGGAGCAGTAGCCCTCCACCAATTACAATCCGGCGGCTACCCAGCCAGCGCTGGAGAATTCCTGTCAGGGGGAACGCTGTCAAGGCACCCAGCCCCAGGCACAGCAACGCCTGTCCAAGCGTACCTTCGTCAAGTCCGGCCTGCATTTTCAAGGCCGGTATCCGCGCCATCAGACTGCCGTGCACCAGTCCATTGATAGCAAAGAAATAAGCGCAAGCCCAACGCGCAGAGCCTGCTAATGTCTTCTCAGCCATAACCACTCCAACAAAACAAAGCCCCGCCGAAGCGGGGCTTTGTTGAATCCGGTTGACTACTAGACAACCCAGGCAGTCAGAGCCGAAGCGGTTACCAGAAGTTCATCTGGCCATCCGATCAGGCCTCGGTTTTACCCGCAGCGCCTTTGACCAGCTGCTGTAGCTCACCTTTTTCGTGCAGCTCCAGCAGAATATCGCTACCGCCTACCAGCTCACCGTTTACCCACAACTGGGGGAACGTTGGCCAATTGGCATACTTAGGCAGATTGGCCCGGATCTCAGGATTTTGCAGAATGTCCACATAGGCGAACTTCTCACCACACGCCATCAACGCTTGCGAGGCACGGGCAGAGAAACCGCACTGCGGAGCATTGGGGGAGCCTTTCATGTAAAGAAGAACAGGGTTATTGGCGATCTGTTCTTTGATCGTTTCGATGATATCCACGGTGCACCTCGCTGAATTTCAGTGCTGACCAGTGTAACGGAAAACCCAGTGAAACGCTCGGTTTTGCCTCTGGCCACCCGTCCATACAGATAAGGACAACAGGAACAATTTACAAGCCTGATAACGGCGTGACTTGACGCAGAAGGAGAAATTGGCGGGAGGAAGAAAGAACGCGGCAGTCGTTTCTCTTCGAACCGGCGAACTCCATGTCCGCCGGTTCGAGCTCATCCTTAATGGATAGAGCTGATGGTGCCTTTCTGGCCAGTCACTTTGACGTTGACGGCCTTGTACACCAGGTAGTCCTGAACATCGACTTCATAACGCGGGGCAACGATTACGTCAGCGCCTGAAGCCTTGACAGCCTTGTAAGCTGCAGCAGCTTTAGCCGAGGAAACTGGATCCAGTCCCAGAGCAAAACCACCTTCGCCACCACCATAGGTAACGCCGTCTGCAAACTTGCTATCACCACCCAGCTTCAGCATACCGAACAGAACGTTTACGGAAGACTGACCTGTGATGGTTTCACCTACTTTGACATCCGCTTTCAGACCGGTATCAACCGCGCCACCCAGAGGTAGAGCTGGCTGACTTACGTTCTGGCTGGCACAGCCAGTGAGCAGGGCCAAAGTAGAGAAGGCAGCGGCATACACTACGCGTTTCATGCAATACTCCTTTGCATACAATTTTCCAATAACCCCGTTGCGGGGTAATAACGTCGCCTCGAAAGGCGGGCGGCATAGTAGTCATTTAACAAAAATGTAACAACCGTAGCGGAACAATTTTCCAATCTTTGTGAAGTTTTACCTTTTGCGTAATAACCGGTTGCAATCTCATCTTTTCTGCAGCCTCGCCAGGGATTTGCGCAAATATATAAATTACTTATAAGATCCGGCCCTTCCCTTTCCTCCGCATAGGTGCGGCAGTAGCTTTGGGTGTAGCCTGTTTTTCCTGAAGCCGGCCGGCACCCCTGGCCTGTATTCATAGGTATTGATGATGAGCGCTCGGCATTTTCTTTCGTTCATGGATTGCACACCCGATGAGCTGTTGCAGCTGATCCGCCGTGGCATCGAGCTGAAAGAACTGCGTAGTCGAGGCGTCAGCCACGAACCGTTGAAAAATCGTGTTCTTGGCATGATTTTCGAAAAGGCCTCGACCCGTACGCGTCTGTCCTTCGAGGCAGGCATGATCCAGCTAGGTGGCCAAGCCATTTTCCTGTCCCCGCGCGACACGCAGTTAGGCCGCGGTGAGCCGGTAGATGACTGTGCCCGCGTCATGTCCCGTATGCTCGATGGTGTCATGATCCGTACCTATGCCCACAGCACCCTGACGACCTTTGCGGCAAACTCCAACGTTCCGGTTATCAATGGACTGTCTGATGACCTTCATCCCTGTCAGCTGCTGGCTGATATGCAGACATTCTTCGAGCATCGCGGCAGCATTCAGGGCAAGGTCGTGGCCTGGATCGGTGACGGGAACAACATGTGCAACAGCTATATAGAAGCTGCCGAACAACTGGACTTCACCTTGCGTGTGGCCTGCCCTGAAGGCTTTGAGCCAAACGCCCGCTTCGTTGAGCGCGCCGGTGACCGCATTCAGATTGTTCGTGATCCAACGGAGGCCGTAGAAGGCGCTCATCTGGTCAGTACTGACGTTTGGACGTCGATGGGCCAGGAAGAGGAATCGAAAATTCGTCTGGAAACGTTCAAGGCGTATCAGGTCTCACGTGAGCTCTTGGACAAAGCCAGCCGGGACGTCGTTTTCATGCACTGCCTTCCAGCCCACCGCGGAGAAGAGATCAGTCACGACCTGCTGGAAGATCCACGCTCGGTCGTATGGGATGAAGCAGAGAACCGCCTGCATGCGCAAAAGGCATTGATGGAGTTTCTGATCCCACATACACGCAACGCATGAACATTCTCACGCTCAGCCATCTGGCCTGCGGCTACGGTGGCAGCACGATCGTAAGCGACCTGAGCCTGTCTCTTGAGTCAGGAGAGATTGGCTGTCTGCTTGGTCCATCGGGATGCGGGAAAACCACGACGCTGCGCGCCATCGCCGGATTCGAGCCTGTCATGCAGGGCGAAATCCGTCTCGCCGATCAGGTCATTTCCCGAGCGGGGTTTACCCTGGCGCCAGAGCAGCGCGGGATCGGCATGGTCTTTCAGGACTATGCTCTTTTTCCTCACCTGAACGTAGGTGACAACATCGCCTTTGGTATTCGCAAGCATCCCGAGCGCGAGCGCATCGTGGGTGAGCTGATGGCCCTGGTCAAACTGGAGCAGCTGGCTAAACGCTATCCTCATGAGCTGTCAGGTGGTCAACAGCAGCGTGTTGCCTTGGCTCGCGCCTTGGCACCGTCGCCTCGTCTGTTATTGATGGATGAACCTTTTTCCAACCTGGACGTAGAGCTTCGCCGATTGCTCAGCAGCGAAGTCCGGGATATTCTGAAAGCTCGAGGCACCAGCGCCATCCTGGTGACTCATGACCAGGAAGAAGCGTTTGCGGTAAGTGACAAGGTGGGGGTTTTTCAGCATGGCCATCTTGAGCAATGGGATACACCTGGGCACCTCTATCAGACCCCTGCCACGCCCTTTGTGGCAACGTTTGTAGGCCAGGGATTTTTCATTCCAGGTCTTGCCGTCGACTCAGAATCGATCAGAACGGAACTTGGGGTTGTCAGGGCCAGGAACAAAGCGTTCGAGGAAGGCGATGAGCTTCGCGTTCTCCTTCGGCCTGACGACATCCTCTATAGTCCCGCGAGCACGTTGACCGCGCAGGTGGTCAGCCAAGTATTTCTAGGTGCAAGCACCCGCTATCAACTGGCGCTTGCGTCAGGAGCACGCCTCGAAGCGTCCTTCCCAGGTTTTATTGAGCACAGCATCGGTGAACGGATCGGAATTGCGCTCAAGAAAACGGCGCTGACAACCTTCAGCGCCACATAACGTCAATCCAGCAATAGACGCCCACTGGCGACGCGGCGAGCGTGACCCGCAATGCTCACGCGCTCGCCATCCAGACGGCACCAGAGTTCCCCGCCCCGCTCCGAGCACTGGTAGGCTCGCAGCATCCGCTTCGCCAGGCGACGAGACCAATAGGGAATGAGGCTACAGTGAGCCGAGCCAGTCACAGGGTCCTCATTGATGCCAATACCAGGCGCAAAGAAACGGGACACGAAATCATACCGCTCACCTCGAGCAGTAATGATAACGCCCGGCCAACGCAGGCGCGCCAGAGCCGCAAAGTCAGGCTTGCAGTTGCGCACCGCCTCTTCCGACTCCAGGAGAACCAGTAGCTTATCTGCGCCCAGTACATCGACCGGACTAACGCCTAATGCACGCTCCAGCTCTGGTGTGGAACCGATCTCACTTGGAATTTGTGCGGGAAAATCCAGCGCCAGAAGCCCATCGTCTTCCTTATAGGCACGCAGGGTGCCGGAGCGGGAAATGAATTCGATCTTTTCTCCCGCTTCCTCATAAACAGTAAACAGTACATGAGCCGCTGCCAGCGTCGCATGGCCACACAACGGTATTTCAACCTTTGGGGTAAACCACCGAATGCGCCAGACATCACCCTCCCGACGGATAAAGGCCGTTTCCGCCAGATTATGCTCAGCGGCAATCTTCTGCATCAGATCGTCCGGCAACCATGCATCGAGACGGTAGACCATCGCTGGATTACCCGCGAACGGACGATCAGCGAAGGCATCGATTTGGTGAAAGTCGAGTTGCATGGTTTGCTCCATCTTTTCTTTTGAGTTCTTCGTACAGCATGAGCGAAACGTGCCTACGTCACAATGTACAGTTCACCAGCTATGACAGTTAAACTGGGCCGGCAACTCGCTCTGTGTAGGATCTCTCGGATCATCGGCACTCTTGTCAACAACCGCTACGGGCACACTCAAAGCCCGCTGTAATTGCGAGCAGCCAGATAGCGATCAAGGGAAAACACCAGAGCGGCAATAATTGACCATAGCGCAGTGAATCGATTGGTCAACTCACTTGAAAGGACTTCCTTTGCCCACTACCCCTACGAGCAGAGAACCTGCACATTACTCCCGTGCAATCTCGGCAAACTGCCCTGCGGTCAGGCTAGCCAGCGCCTGGGCAGACAGCTCCACTTCAAGGCCACGTCTGCCTGCACTGACATAAATGGTAGGAAACCGCTCGGCACTGCTGTCAATGAACGTTCTCAAGCGTTTCTTCTGCCCCAGCGGGCTGATTCCGCCTACCAGGTAGCCGGTAGCACGTTGGGCTACCTGAGGATTCGCCATGTCTGCCTTTTTGACAGACGCCGCATGGGCCAAGGCTTTCAGGTCAAGACTGCCACCTACCGGAACGATAGCCACCAGCAACTCCTCCTTCTCGGTAGCAGCCAACAATGTTTTGAACACCCGGACGGGTTCAAGTCCAAGCTTGTCTGCCGCCTCAAGTCCATACGAAGCGGCTTTGGGATCGTGTACATAACTGAGCACGCGATGCTCTATCTTGTACTTTTTAAGCAGGTTTATCGCTGGTGTCATGCCATTATCCTTGTGGCTTTATGATCCAGTTTGTCTTTGCCTTTGCAGCGTGTAAAGCCTTGTAACACCTTACTTGGGGCGTCCCGCAAGCGTGACCTGAAACACGCCTTATAAAGTTCCCTTTCAAACAAGTGTTTTGCCTGTCATAAAATATCCTGCTTCGCTCATCACAATTTTCTATGGGGATGAAAGAAGAACCTTTGACAACGTTCGATTTTGAAACTAACTTTTCGTTTCCGAAAGGATGTAGTTTCACTTTTTTTCTACTACCGCAATAAATACAACAATCAAGAGGCTCCTCGTATGAGTACTCCATTAATGCCCACCCTACGTGGGCAATGCATTGCCGAGTTTTTGGGAACAGGATTATTCATTTTCTTCGGAACCGGTTGCGTCGCTGCCATGAAGGTTGGCGGAGCCACTCTGGGGCTCTGGGAAATCAGCATCATATGGGGCATTGCGGTCAGCATGGGGGTTTACTTGAGCGCTGGCGTGTCGGGTGCACATCTGAGCCCTGCCGTTACCATTGCGCTTTGGCTGTTTGGCGGCTTCGAGCGTAGAAAAGTCCCGCTCTACATCATTTCGCAGATCGCAGGCGCTTTTTGTGGCGCCGCGCTGGTATACGGCCTGTATAACAGCCTCTTTTTCGAATACGAACAGGCTCACAATATGGTACGCGGTAGCGTAGCCAGCCTTGAGCTTGCGGGCGTGTTCTCCACCTATCCGAACGCAGCCCTGTCTGTTGGTCAGGCGTTCCTGGTCGAGATGGTCATTACCGCCATCCTGCTGGCCGTGATCATGGCCTTGACCGACGATGGCAATGGTCTTCCACGCGGCCCGCTGGCCCCGCTTCTAATTGGTTTGCTTGTTGCTGTGATCGGTGGATCCATGGGCCCATTGACAGGCTTCGCCATGAACCCGGCTCGTGACCTGGGTCCTAAACTTATGACCTTCCTGGCTGGCTGGGGTGATGTAGCCCTGACCGGTGGCCGCGATATACCCTATTTCCTGGTACCGATCTTCGCGCCCATCCTGGGTGCCTGCCTGGGTGCCGCTGCTTACAAGGCGCTCATCTGCCGTCACCTGCCCAGTCTTGGCTCAGCAGCGTGCGACATTCCAGTCAAAGAAACCTCAGTTGAAACGAATAAGAAAGACGCCGCCGCTCAGCCCAAGATCAGCGCGTCACAGGCTCAATAATAAGGATTTCCATCATGTCTAATAACAAGCATTACATCGTGGCCCTGGACCAGGGCACCACCAGCTCCCGCGCCATCGTGCTGGATCGTAACGCCAATGTGGTGAGCATTGCTCAGCGTGAATTCGCACAGATCTATCCGCAAGCCGGCTGGGTCGAGCATGACCCGATGGAAATCTGGGCTACCCAGAGCGCTACCTTTGTGGAGGCCCTGGCTCATGCAGGCATTAGCCATGACGATGTAGCCGCCATCGGTATTACCAACCAGCGCGAAACTGCCATCGTCTGGGACAAGACCACAGGCCGCCCGATTTACAATGCCATCGTATGGCAGAGCCGCCAAAGCACAGAGATCTGCAATCAGCTCAAGCGTGACGGCATGGAAGAACATATCCGCCGCACGACCGGACTGGTCATCGACCCCTACTTCTCCGGTACCAAGATCAAGTGGATCCTGGACCACGTGGAGGGCAGCCGTGAGCGCGCCCGCCGTGGCGAGCTGCTGTTCGGTACTGTCGATACGTGGCTGATCTGGAAGATGACCCAGGGCAAGGTCCATGTCACCGACTACACCAATGCCTCGCGCACCCTGATTTTTGATATCCATAAGCGTGACTGGGATCCCATGATGCTTGAAGCACTGGATATCCCCCGCGAAATGCTGCCGGAGGTTCGCTCCTCCTCCGAAGTCTACGGCTATGCCACTCTGGGCAGCAGCCAGGAAACCGGCATTCCGATCGCAGGGATTGCAGGTGACCAGCAAGCCGCCCTGTTTGGCCAAATGTGTGTAGAGCCGGGCCAAGCCAAGAATACCTATGGCACCGGCTGCTTCCTGCTGATGAACACTGGTGAGAAAGCAGTGCAGTCCCAGCATGGTTTGCTAACCACTATTGCCTGCGGACCGCGTGATGAAGTGAATTACGCACTGGAAGGCGCCATCTTTAATGGTGGCTCTACCGTTCAGTGGCTGCGCGATGAGCTCAAGGTCATTAACGAATCCCTGGATTCCGAGTACTTCGCCACCAAGGTGAAGGACAGCAATGGTATCTATCTGGTACCGGCCTTTACCGGCTTGGGCGCTCCCTACTGGGATCCCTATGCCCGCGGAGCCATGTTTGGCCTGACCCGCGGCGTCAAGGTTGAGCATCTGATTCGTGCAGCCCTGGAGTCGATTGCCTATCAGACTCGCGACGTACTGGATGCCATGCAGCAGGATGCCGGCGAGCGTCTACGCTCGCTACGTGTGGATGGCGGTGCCGTCGCAAACAACTTCCTCATGCAGTTCCAAGCCGACCTTCTAGGCACCTGCGTAGAGCGCCCCGAAATGAAGGAAACCACTGCCCTTGGTGCAGCGTATCTGGCTGGCTTGGCCACCGGCTTCTGGAGCAGCCTGGACGAACTACGCAACAAGAGCACCATCGAGCGCGTGTTCGAGCCCACCTGTGATGGCGACCATCGCGAGGAGCTTTACAAGGGCTGGAAGAAAGCTGTCGAGCGTACTCGCGGCTGGGCGCAGGACTGATGTCATTGGACGGGGCGACTGGGAAGTCGCCCTTTTCACATCAGGATGATGAAGTTGATGCACTGAACTGGCGCCCGGCGCCTCGCTACGGCATTCTTCCTGTCAAACCACCGTTGAAGGAAGATTGCATGAGCCTGGCGCCCCGTCAGCAGAACATCCTGGACCTTGTCCGCGAGCGTGGCTATGTCAGCATCGAGGAGCTTGCCCAGCATTTCACCGTAACCCCCCAGACGATTCGTCGAGACATCAACCAGCTGGCCGAAAGCGGTTTGCTGCGTCGTTATCACGGTGGTGCTGCCCATGACTCCAGCGTGGAAAACACGGCTTACACCATGCGTGCTGGACAAATGCGTGATGAGAAGCGTCGTATCGCGGAGGCCGTTGCAGCACAGGTCCCGGATCATGCCTCATTGTTCATTAACATCGGTACAACGACCGAAGCGATCGCTCACGCGCTGCTCAATCACCGTAGCCTGAAGATCATTACGAACAACCTCCATGTTGCGAACATCCTTAGTGCGAAAGAGGACTTCGAAGTCCTGATTGCAGGTGGCAGCGTGCGCAGTGACGGCGGCGTGGTAGGCCAGGCGACAGCTGACTTCATCAAGCAATTCAAAGTGGACTACGCGCTAGTTGGCATCAGCGGCATCGATGAAGACGGCACTCTGCTGGATTTCAATTATCAGGAGGTTCGCGTTTCACAGGCCATTTTCGAAAACGCACGCAAGGTCTTTCTGGCAGCCGACTCCAGTAAATTCGGACGCAGCGCCATGATTCGCCTGGGCTCGCTTGAGCAGATCGATGTGCTCTTTACCGAGTCTCAACCAGACGAAGCCTTTACCCGGCTGCTCTCTCAATTCAAAGTCCGTCTTGAAATCGCCTGACCAGAGTGTCAGGCCTTTCACATTTAATTCATTTAAGTTCGTTTATTTTCCTTTTAGAGTTTTTTTATCGGTTTACGACTGGCGCAAGGCAACTCTTTTGTCTACGATTGTTCGAATACGAACATTGATGTTCGTTTATAACAGGAGACGCCCATGCCTCAGTCCACTTTGCTCGGGACGCCGCCCCTTTCCGAGATCTACGACATCGCCGTGATCGGCGGTGGTATCAATGGTGTTGGTATTGCAGCCGATGCCGCAGGCCGTAACTTGTCCGTCTTTCTCTGCGAACGTGACGACCTGGCGAGACATACCTCCTCGGCCAGCAGCAAGCTGATTCATGGTGGCCTGCGTTATCTCGAACATTACGAATTTCGACTGGTACGCGAAGCGTTGGCCGAACGCGAGGTACTGCTGGCCAAGGCTCCGCATATCGTCAAGCCCATGCGCTTCGTCCTGCCGCACCGGCCACATCTGCGTCCGGCCTGGATGATTCGCGCAGGTCTCTTCCTTTATGACCACCTGGGCAAGCGTGAAAAGCTCCCCGCCTCCCGTGGTCTTCGGTTCGGTTCCGATAGCCCTCTGGTCAGTGATATCAACCAGGGTTTCGAGTATTCGGACTGCTGGGTAGACGATGCACGCCTCGTTGTACTCAACGCCATGGCTGCCCGCGAGCGTGGCGCCCATATTCATACCCGCACCACCTGCACAAGCGCCCATCGCGCTAACAAACTGTGGCACCTGACCCTTCAGCGTGAAGACGGCAGTACCTTCTCGATTAAGGCAAAAGCCCTGGTCAATGCGGCAGGTCCATGGGTTGCCCAGATCGTTCGCGAAAACATCAAAGAGCGCTCGCCCTATGGTATTCGACTGATTCAAGGCAGCCACATCGTCGTGCCCAAGCTATATGAAGGCGATCATGCCTACATCATGCAGAACGAAGATCGTCGGATTGTCTTTGCGATTCCGTACCTGGGCCGTTACACCATGATTGGTACCACGGATCGTGAGTACAAAGGTGATCCAGCCAACGTACAGATTACCGAGCAGGAAACTGACTACATCCTAGGTGTGGCAAACGCACACTTCCGCCACAAGCTGACCCGCAGTGACGTCCTGCATACGTTCTCGGGCGTACGCCCCCTGTGTGATGACGAGTCAGACAATCCTTCAGCCATTACTCGTGACTACACCCTGTCACTGTCGGCTCCTGAAAACGATGCGCCTTTGCTGTCGGTCTTTGGTGGAAAACTGACCACGTACCGCAAGCTGGCCGAGTCGGCCATGCAGCAGTTGCAGCCGTTCTTCAAGACGATGGGACAGCCTTGGACAGCCAAGGCTACGCTACCGGGCGGAGAAGACATGACGACGCCTGAAGCACTGGCCAAACAGTTACAGGCACAGGTCAAGGATTTGCCAGCAGCACTTGCCCAGCGCTGGTCAACCACCTATGGCAACCGCACGCGCAAGCTATTGGAAGGCGTTACGCAAATGGCCGACCTAGGCGAATGCCTGGGGGCGGACCTGTATGCGCGTGAAGTGGATTATCTCCATGCTTACGAATGGGCCAACGCGGCAGACGACATACTCTGGCGCCGGACCAAGCTGGGCCTTGAGTTTACCCCTGGTGACAAGACCAAGCTGGAAACCTATCTAGGCAGTCTGGATATCCGCAAGGCCAGTCACGCAGCAGCGTAATGGATACGTGAATGAAACTGGCCGAATCATGAGCCAGTTTCATTCATGCCCTCCTTGGCTTGGAAATCATTCATAATGGATACCTGCTGCACTCATCAGGATCCAGGCCATGCTCGAACTTCGTCACTTGAAAACGCTACACGCACTGCGTGAGGCTGACAGCCTTGTCGAAGCTGCCGAACGTCTTCATCTGACCCAATCTGCACTGTCTCATCAGTTCAAGGAGCTTGAAGAGCGCCTTGGTCTGAGCCTGTTCGTCCGCAAGACCAAGCCAGTGCGCTTTACCAGTGCCGGCCTGCGCCTCCTGCAATTGGCTGATGCGGTATTGCCTCAGCTTCGCAGTGCGGAACGTGACCTGTCACGCTTTGCTGGCGGCACTGCCGGGCGCCTCAACATTGCCATTGAATGCCATAGCTGCTTTCAGTGGCTGATGCCTACCATTGATCAGTTTCGTGATTCCTGGGCTGAAGTGGAGATGGATCTCGCCTCGGGCTTTTCATTCGCCCCGCTACCAGCCCTGGCACGTGGCGATCTTGACCTTGTCGTCACGTCAGACCCGATTGATCTCACCGGCATCACTTACATTCCGCTTTTTACTTATGAAGCGCAGCTAGCTATGGCCAACCAGCATCCCTTAGCTGGCAAGCCTTACATCGTGCCTGAGGATCTGGCTGAAGAAACGCAGATCACCTATCCGGTCGACCGTGAGCGTCTGGACATCTTCAGGCAATTTCTCGACCCGGCCGGCGTCGAGCCTGCCGGCATACGTACGGCAGAGCTGACGGTCATGATGCTGCAGTTGGTAGCATCCGGCCGGGGCGTATGTTGTCTTCCTAACTGGGCGCTCCATGAGTACAGCTCGCGTGGCTATGTGACCGCGAAGCGTCTGGGTGAGAAAGGCTTGTATGCCACACTGTATGCCGGTATTCGAGAGGACATGCTGGAAGCTCCCTTCATGCAGGACTTTTTACTAACAGCCAAGGACACATCCTTCGCTACGCTTGAAGGCGTCAGTGCGGCACGTTAGGGATCAATCTGACCGCTCCGTCAGTCGCCGGTACAGGTACGCCCCAAACACTAGCGCCGCAGCACTGGTTGCTGCCACGACCATGCGCTCATCAGGACGACGCCATCCTCCATCGACACTGCGATTGCCACTGGGAGGGCTGAACAGATTGCCCGAGGAGTGCTCTACCGGCTCCATTCGACTCAAGGCGCGATCCATAAAGATCCGGGACAGCCGAGCATAGCCAGGCACCAGCGCATGGGCTGCACGAAGTACCGTGGCGGCTTGCCCTACTGTCGTAGACTTGCGTGGATAACGCGCCATGGAGAGGATGGCTCTGGCGACCTTTCGAGCATCATAAACAGGTGGCGTCGGCTTTATTGTCCTTCCACTGTAATTACCGCCGTCTCGCAGCCCTGGCGTATCGATGAACGCAGGGTAAACATCGCAGACATGAATATCGGACCAGCGCGTAAGCTCGCCTCTCAAGGCTTCGGTAAACCCTCTCAGGCCTGACTTGGCAGCCGAATAGGCCACTGCATAGGGAAGCGGTACCCAGCTGCCTACCGATAAGGTATTGATCAAAACCCCTGACCCTTGCCGTTTGAAAACCGGCACAACGGCGTAGGCGCCACGCAGATAGCCTAGAAGGTCGGTCTGCACGACGCGTTCATGCGCCTCAAAAGGCGTCTCATCAAACTTGCCTACCGCACCGATACCCGCATTGTTGACCCAGATATCAATCCGTCCGTGTCCAAATTCCAGCGCACGCTCGGCCAATTGCGAGACTGACTCCATCAACGTGACATCCGTAGGCACACCAATCGCCCGGCCTCCCAAGAGAAGACACTCGGAAACCGTATCGTCTAATGCCGCCTTATCTCGAGCAGCCAATACCAGGCAAGCCCCCTGCCGTGCAAACGCCTGAGCGGTGGCCCGACCAATCCCGCTGGAAGCGCCAGTAATGACCACAATGGCGCTATCTAGATTGCGTGCTTTCATCAGGTATCCCCTTTTGCTTTCAAGCTGATTAAAAGAGGACCCCGCTTACCGCCAGCCATTCCTTCATTCAGACATAAAAAAAGCCCTCAAAATCATGAGGGCTTTTTTCAGTGAGGCCGGATTACTGGGAAGACTTGCTTCCGCCCGGAAACCCTGCAAAACGCTTGTTGAAGCTAGAGACGCGACCCTCGCTTTTCAACTGGCGCTGCTCACCGGTATAGATTGGATGCGAAGCACTGGACACGTCCAGTGCCACATAGGGATAGGTCTTGCCTTCAAATTCCTGGGTACGATCAGTCTGTGCCGTAGAGCCGATCAGGAAGTAATGATCTGCCGTGGTGTCATGGAAAAGCACTGGCCGATAGTTAGGATGAATATTCGGTTTCATGGTACCTCCTGGATACTCGGTTGGACTCTACATCGAGCCGCTTCGTTACATTATAACGATACATTACCAATATAAGGTCTTGGCGGTGGCTTTCAACCCTTACCAGCAGATTAATTTCACTAAGGTCTGAAAACGGTACCCAGTCCCCGTAATAGCCTGTTGCCTTGAGTCATTCGGGCGGAAAAATGCAACTTACCCCCACAAATGCTTGTCGTTTCCCTGTGGAGCAATACCTCCCCACCCCAACGGAGCAACCGGTAAGGAACTATGTGCGGTATAGCTGGAGAATTACGTTTCGATAATCGTCCCGTCACCCTGGCCACGCTGGAACGGGTCACCCATCGCCTCGCTCAACGCGGCCCCGACGCCTGGGGCTTTCATAGCCAAGGCCCTGTTGCGCTAGGCCACCGACGCCTGAAAATCATGGATCTGGCAGAAGCCTCTGGTCAGCCCATGATTGACTCGGACACGGGCCTGTCGATGGTTTTCAACGGCGCCATCTACAACTACCCAGAGCTGCGCAGCGAGCTGGAGGCCAAGGGTTATCGCTTCCACTCTGGCGGCGATACCGAAATTCTGCTCAAGGCCTATCACGCCTGGGGCAAGGAGATGCTGCCCAAACTCAACGGCATGTTCGTCTTCGCTATTTGGGATCGCGATAAGCAGCAAATGTTCATTGCACGCGATCGCCTGGGCATCAAGCCCTTGTACCTGAGTCAGACCAATGAACGCCTGCGCTTTGCTTCAAGCCTGCCCGCCCTGCTTGAAGCAGATGATATCGATACCTCTCTCGATCCCGTCGCGCTGAACTACTACCTCAACTTCCATGCTGTTGTACCAGCGCCCCGCACCATCCTGAACGGCGTAAAAAAGATGCCGCCAGCCACATGGATGGTCATTGACGCCAATGGCAAAACCGAACAGCAAACCTGGTGGACGCTGAATTACGGCCCAACTGCCGATGAAGCCAACTACACCATGGAAGACTGGAGCGGCGAAGTCCTGAACAGCTTGCGCGATGCTGTCTCGATTCGACAGCGGGCAGCCCGCGATGTAGGTGTGCTGCTGTCTGGCGGTGTGGACTCAAGCCTGCTGGTCGGCTTGCTGCACGAGTCCGGCGTACGCGATCTGCTGACCTTCTCCATCGGGTTTGAAGATGCAGGTGGAGAGCGTGGGGATGAGTTTCAGTATTCAGACCTGATCGCTCAGCGCTACGGTACACGGCATCACAGGCTGCGCATCAACGAATCTGAAATCATTGAGCAATTGCCCGCCGCGTTCAGAGCCATGAGCGAGCCGATGGTAAGCCATGACTGTATCGCCTTCTACCTCCTGTCGCGTGAAGTGTCCAAGCATTGCAAGGTTGTACAGAGTGGCCAAGGTGCGGACGAGCTTTTTGCAGGCTACCACTGGTATCCACAGGTTAATGGCGCGGCAGATCCGTTTACAGCTTACCGAGCCGCTTTCTTCGATCGTGACTATGCTGAATACGCAGCTACTGTTCAGGACAGCCGCCGTCTGGATCATGACGCTGCAGGTGATTTCGTTCGTCAGCACTTTGCACAACCCGGCGCAGTAGCTGGCGTTGATAAGGCGCTACGCCTGGACAGCACTGTGATGCTGGTAGACGACCCGGTCAAACGAGTCGACAACATGACCATGGCATGGGGCCTGGAAGCGCGTGTTCCTTTCCTTGACTATAAGCTGGCGGAACTGTCTGCCCGTATTCCGGCGCAGTTCAAGCTGGGAGACGGCGGCAAACACGTCCTCAAGGAAGCAGCTCGCAAGGTGATTCCGGCAGAAGTCATTGACCGCCCCAAAGGCTATTTCCCGGTACCGGGCCTGAAGCATCTGCAAGGTAATACCCTGACCTGGGTACGTGAGTTGCTGCTTGATCCCAGCCAGGATCGCCAGCTATTCAATACTGCAGAAATCGATCGACTCCTGAAGAACCCTGACGACCAGATTACACCGCTACGGGGCTCCAAGCTCTGGCAGCTCGCCGCCCTTAATTTGTGGCTGAGTGAACATGGCCTATAAGTGTTGGAGTATTGCACGATGAAAGCCGCCTACTATAATAATCAGCGTCTTCAAAGGGCTCAGACGCCCAATTATGAGCGTCTACAGGCCCAGATGACTGGGGCTGAACGGGCTACGTGCCAATCCGTTTGCCTGCATTGCGGATGGGGTCGAATTCTAATCGGCCATACGTTCTCCGACGCATCGGTATTGGCTAAGGAACTTCTCAAGGAAGAGGCCGGCGAGCGAGACATCGCCCTATACGTGGCTGCGCCTCAGCAGGTACTGGCCTATGCACCGCAACAGCTTTTCCTGGATCCATCCGACACGTTGCGGCTGTGGTTCACCGACTATCGCCCCGCACATGCGCCCTTCCGCGGCTTTCGTATTCGCCGGGCCTTTAGCGAAAGCGACTGGAGCGAGATCAATCGTCTCTACCAGACGCGCCATATGCTGCCCGTGGATATCGAAAAACTCACGCCCCGACACAAGGGTGGGCCGGTCTACTGGCTAGCAGAAGATCAGGACACGGGCGCCATTATCGGCTCGGTCATGGGGCTGAACCACGCTAAGGCATTCAACGATCCCGAAGGCGGCTCAAGTCTCTGGTGTCTGGCTGTCGCGCCTGACTGCCCTCGCCCAGGTGTGGGAGAGGCTCTGGTTCGTCACCTGATTGAGCACTACGCCAGCCGCGGCCTGGCGTTCCTGGACCTATCGGTCATGCATGACAACAGTCAAGCCAAGCGTCTTTACGACAAGCTGGGCTTTCGGGAACTCCAGACCTTTACCGTCAAGCGCAAGAACGCAATCAACCAGACCCTTTTCCTCGGCCCTGGCCCTGAGGCAGGGCTTAATCCCTATGCCAAGATCATCGTAGATGAGGCTCAACGTCGCGGGATCGATGTACAAGTAGATAATGCCCAGGCTGGTCTTTTTACCCTCATACAGGGGGGCCGCCGAATCCGCTGCCGCGAATCACTGTCGGACCTGACCAGCGCTGTCACCATGACACTTTGTCAGGACAAGACCCTCACAATCCGGACACTCAAGGAAGCAGGATTACGGGTTCCTGATCAGTGTCTAGCCAGTGAAGATGAAGAAAACGAAACGTTTCTTGCCAAGCACGGCGCCCTGGTTGTAAAGCCGGTCAACGGTGAGCAGGGCAAAGGCGTCGCCGTGGATGTACGTGATCCTGAGCACCTGAAAGCCGCGATTGCCCAAGCTCGTCGCTACGACGATAACGTGCTGCTCGAAAGCTACCATGCAGGTCTTGACCTGCGCATTGTTGTCATTGGTCATGAAGCCGTGGCGGCCGCTATACGGCGTCCTGCCGAGGTCATTGGTGACGGTCGTCGAAACATTCATGAGTTGATCGAACACCAGAGCCGCCGCCGCCAAGCAGCAACCGGAGGCGAAAGTCGGATACCTCTGGATGAAGAAACCGAGCGCGCGATCAAGTCTGCCGGCTACAGTTATGACACGGTCCTACCAGAAGGCACCCGCCTGTTTGTCCGCAAGACAGCAAATCTTCATACCGGGGGCACGCTGGAAGACGTTACCGATATTCTTCACCCAGAACTGGCGCAGGCCGCGGTAGCCGCTGCCAAGGCCTTGGATATCCCAGTGACAGGCATGGATCTATTGGTACCGGCTGCTGATCAAAGTGAATACGTAATCATTGAAGCCAATGAGCGGCCAGGCTTGGCCAACCATGAACCCCGCCCTACGGCGGAGCGCTTCATTGATCTGTTGTTTCCCCTGTCTCGAGAGGTGCCCGCTTGAATAAGCTGCCGACACCGGATCTGGATTATCTGCGCCGTGTCCTGCTGGAAATGCTCGCCATTCCAAGCCCGACAGGCTTTACAGACACAATCGTCATGTACGTGGCCGAGCGCTTGAGTGAAATCGGCATTCCCTACGAGCTGACACGACGAGGAACGATTCGCGCCACACTAAAAGGACGTAAGGAAAGCCCCGACCGAGCGGTTTCCGCTCACTTGGATACGATCGGTGCCATCGTCAGGGAAATCAAGGATAACGGCCGTCTGAGCCTGGCGGCGGTAGGCCATTGGTCCAGCCGTTTTGCCGAAGGAAGTCGGGTCAGTATCTTTACCGACAACGGAACCCTACGTGGCAGCGTACTACCCCTGCTCGCCTCTGGGCATGCCTTCAATACCGAAGTCGACAAGATGCCCGTCAGCTGGGATCACATCGAGCTACGTCTAGACGCTACCACCAAAAGCCGTTCAGAGACGGAATACCTGGGTGTACGCGTAGGAGATTTCGTAGCTTTTGATCCGCTACCGGAGTTCACGGAGAGCGGCTACATCAGCGCTCGTCACCTGGACGACAAGGCAGGTGTAGCCGCTCTGCTAACGGCGCTCAAGATGATTCAGGAAGCCGGTATTGTTCCCCCCATAGACTGCCACCCTCTCTTTACCATCACGGAAGAAGTAGGGTCTGGCGCGGCGGGTGCATTGCCTTGGGATGTCAGTGAGTTTGTCGGTATCGATATCGCTCCGGTTGCTCCTGGGCAACAGTCCGATGAGCATCGGGTCAGTGTCGCCCTGCAGGACTCAAGCGGCCCTTACGATTATCACTTGTCACGCCATCTGCTGCGTATTGCAGAGCGAAACAGCATTCCGGTCAGGCGTGACCTGTTCCGCTACTACTACAGCGATGCCCACTCTGCTATCAATGCAGGGCACGACATCCGGATTGCGCTTCTGGCGTTTGGCTGTGATGCCACCCACGGCTATGAGCGGACGCACATTGTCAGTCTGGCAGCACTAAGCCAGCTCTTGGTGGGCTATATGACCAGCCCGCCCGTGTTCGATAGCGACGCAGCGCCAGCAGATAATTCCGTTGACCGCTTTACGCATCAGCTCGATTTGGAAGAGACGCATCAGGACAACCAGACGCATCTGCCTCACATTGAGGAATTAATCAAAGAGGGCGGGAAAACATAGTGACCGATAACGCCGCCCCGCTGGGCGGCGTCCTCTCGCCAACTGGCCAAGCTGTACGTTAGCATCGCTGCCCGCTTCAGGAACTGCCGCCATGCTCATACCCTACGACATGCTCAACCCCGATACGCTAGGCAACCTTCTCGAAGACTTTGTTACGCGAGAAGGAACGGATAACGGTGATGAGACACCTCTGGAGACGCGTGTAGCACGTGCACGTCGGGCGCTGGAAAATGGGGAAGCCGTTATCGTATTCGAGCCGGACAGCGGCCAGTGCCAGCTGATGCTCAGACGGGACGTTCCCAAGGAGTGGCTAAACACTCCAGATGAAGAGACACTTTCCTGACAGGCCTGAATATTCAGTGCACTGACAATTTCGGCCCTATTACCAATACCGTCACGCCCAGCAGACACAGTGCAGCCCCTGCCAGATCGGTCCAGGCGGGTCTGGTTTTTTCAACCAGGCCCAACCAGGCCAGCGATGCCACGATATAGATCCCACCGTAAGCAGCATAGGCTCTGCCAGCGTAAGCCGCCTCCACACGTGTCAACACAAGCGCAAACAGGGTAAGCGATAAAAGCCCTGGGAGCAGCCACAGCGGACTCTTGCCCAGTCTGAGCCATAACCAGAATGTGTAGCAGCCGGCGATCTCAAAACAGGCAGCCAAGGCGAACCAGAAATAATTAAGCATGATATTTACACTTAGCCGTCCTGGCGGAACGGCAATGCGTCTGTAGCGGCCTGCGCATAACGCTTGATGCCTTCGCGCTCCTGATCCAGGAACCCGCTCACGGCCTCACGAAGCCCAGGGTGTACCAGATAGTGCCATGAATGGGTAAAGACCGGCTCAAACCCTCGAACCAGCTTGTGCTCTCCTTGCGCGCCCGCATCAAAGCGGGTCAGCCCTTCACTAATGGCATGATCAATCCCCTGATAGAAACATGTCTCAAAATGCAGCCGGTCAAACTCGGCCAGACAGCCCCAGTAACGTCCGTAAAGAGTCTTTTCATCGCACAGGTAAAATGCCATGGCCACAGGTCGGCTCTCCTGACGAGCCAGGACAACGCGAATGGCCTCAGGCATGCGCTCAGCCAGTTCGCTGAAGAACTCACGGGTCAGGTAGGGATCCTGTCCTCTTACGGCGTACGTATTGGCATAACAGGCATAGACAAAATCCCACTCCTGCTCAGTAAGCGACCCGCCCTCTCGCCATTCAAAATCGATACCCTGCCCTGCAACTTGCTCACGCTCCTTGCGAAGCTGCTTGCGCTTACGTGACGCCAGCGCATCCAGGAAGTCCTGAAAATCCCGATACCCTCTGTTGTGCCAATGAAACTGACACCCAAGCCGTTCGAGCCAGCCTTCTCGATCAGTCAACAAGTGATCTGTCGCTTCGTTGGTAAAATTGACATGCAAACTCGAAAGTCCGCGGCCCTCCAGCTTGCTGGTCACTACATGCAGTAGCTCCTCACAAGCTGTACGCTCCCCTAGCAGACGAGCGCCTCCTACCGGGGAAAAGGGAACAGCGGCAAGAAGCTTCGGGTAATAATCAATACCCGCACGGTGGCAGGCATCAGCCCAGGCCCAATCAAATACGTACTCTCCATAGGAGTGGTACTTTATGTAGGCAGGCATGGCCGCTCTCAACGTACCCTCTAGATCACGCACAATATAGTGCGCTGGCTTCCAGCCCGTACGACGCCCTACGCTTCCACTGATCTCCAGAGCATGTAGAAATTCATGCCGCATAAACGGCTGGTTATCCGGTAACAGCGCATTCCACGCCTGCGCAGGCAGCTCGGACAGGTTATCTAGCCGCTCGATAATCACTGATATCCCCTGTTGATTCACTGGCCTATCGGGCAAGACCTGATTCGAATAGTGACCTATTGTTTAGTCTGCTTAAACAGGTTTATTCGTCAGTCAGCCTCGTACGGCTGATATGACCGCTAAAAGGACAAAATTGCAGGCGAAAAAAAACCGCCTATAAAGGCGGTTTAATAAAGATGGCGTCCCCTAGGGGACTCGAACCCCTGTTACCGCCGTGAAAGGGCGGTGTCCTAGGCCACTAGACGAAGGGGACAAAACCTTCGATTGAAACCAGCACTTGCTGGCCCTAGAAATTTGGTGGAGCTAGACGGGATCGAACCGTCGACCTCTTGCATGCCATGCAAGCGCTCTCCCAGCTGAGCTATAGCCCCGTAACACAATGCCACTTTAAACAAGTAGCTATATATGGCGTCCCCTAGGGGACTCGAACCCCTGTTACCGCCGTGAAAGGGCGGTGTCCTAGGCCACTAGACGAAGGGGACGAAACCTTCGATTAAAACCAGCCACTGGCTGATTCTGGGAATTTGGTGGAGCTAGACGGGATCGAACCGTCGACCTCTTGCATGCCATGCAAGCGCTCTCCCAGCTGAGCTATAGCCCCGTCGCTAAGACGGTGCGAATCTTAAGAGGCCCCGGTGTTTGTGTCAACGATATTTATGCATTCTTTTAAAATATTTTGCTGAATACACAAATACTTATGATCGAACCGGCTCTTTACGAAGCTCGCCCTGTCTATGCGTATATCCATATAGATCGGACAGAAACGGCATTTCTTTAGCTCATAAAAAAAGCCCCGACAAGCGGGGCAAAAAGAACTAATGAACTTGCGCTAGCCCGTCAGCAGCGCGCTGACAGTCAGGTGAGCTATTTACCTCAGCTGCATGACAGGCTGATGACGCCGCCTGCCGCGCTGATGCTCAGCGCTTGCGTAGCACCACGGAGCCAATGGAGTAACCAGCGCCAAAGGAGCTGAGTACTCCAAGGTCACCTGCCGTCAGGTCATCCTGATTCAGGTGAAGCGCAATCACCGAGCCCGCAGAGCTGGTATTGGCATAGGTATCCAGAATGACAGGCGCTTCATCTGGCTTAGCGTCACGCCCAAGCAGCTTTCGAACGATCAACTGATTCATATTCAGATTGGCCTGGTGTAACCAAAACCGCCGCACCTGCTCGACCGGAATGTTCAGTTCGGCCAGATGCTCGGCGATCAAATCGGCCACCATGGGGCATACTTCCTTGAATACCTTGCGCCCTTCCTGAACAAACAACTTATCTGGATTACTCATCCCCTCTTCCGCAGCGCGGTTGAGAAAACCAAAATTGTTACGGATATTGTTGGAGAACTGAGTCAGCAGCTTGGTCCCCAGAATATCGAACTGATGAGGAGACGCTGCCAGATCAGCCCGCTCGATGATCATGGCGGTAGCCGCATCGCCAAAAATGAAGTGACTATCTCGGTCTCTGAAATTCAAATGACCGGTACAGATTTCGGGATCCACCAGCAAAATCGCGCGAGCCTGCCCGAGTTGTACGCTATTGGCAGCTGCCTGCAGTCCAAACGTAGCCGATGAGCATGCCACGTTCATATCAAAACCAAATCCATTGATGCCAAGCGCCGCCTGCACTTCAATGGCGACCGCAGGATAAGGTCGTTGCAGGTTGGAGCAGGCTACGATAACCCCATCAATGTCTGCTGGCGTCTTCCCTGCTCGCTCCAAGGCTTCCCGCGCCGCGCTCACGCTCATCTCACACAGTACAGACCATTGATCATTACTGCGCTCAGGAATACGAGGCACCATGCGGGCAGGATCTAGAATCCCATCCTTGTCAATGACATAACGGCTCTTGATTCCTGACGCCTTTTCAATAAAGGCTGAGCTGGATTCCTGCTTGGCCTCTTGCTCGCCTCGTGCTATCGCGTCGGCATGTTCCGTATTGTACTGATGAACATAGGCATTGAAGGAAGCGACCAACTCGTCATTGGAGATGCTGTTCGGCGGGGTATACAGGCCGGTACCGCTAATGACTGCCTGATGCACGATCATTCCTCTGATTTTTATAAAATAAGCCACTATTGTGCCGCAAATCCAGGCCAAACCCTATTGGCTTATCAGGCTGCCTGGATAGATGTTTTTTGCTGACTTTCCGCCTCAACACTTATCTCCCTAACAAGTCGGCTTTCTCACCAGAGAGAACATGAAGAACGCTAACGATATTTAGTTTTTCATTTTTTCTTCATCGCTCTAAAACCAATCTGTAACCGACCCGTCATGAGCGCCGGTAATACTGGCGCCGCTTTCGAATCGACCTGAGTCGATCACTGGAGCGGCCCTGAAAGCCGACTCGTTCAGCGGTGACGCACGTCGCCCTTATAAAATACGGAGATTGAGATATGCGTCTTTTTTCAGTAGGAACAGCCTCAGGTCTTTGTGGTGGCCTTCTATTGGCCATGAGCATTCCTGCCCATGCGGCGGTTGACGCCAAGCTACTGGATATGTTGAGAGCCAACGGCTCGATTACTCCGGCTCAGTACACTGAATTGAAAGCCGATCTAGATAACGAGACGCGCGCAGAACAGGCGAAGGTTGCTCAGCAGCAGAAACTATCCTCGTTTGAAGAAAAACTGGCCTGGGCAGCGAAAACCCAGATCAAAGGCGACGTACGCGTACGTCACGAGAATATCGATATCGATGGCGAACCGGACAATGGTCGTGATCGGGATCGTCAGCGAATCCGCGCTCGACTTGGTGTCTACAGCCAGATCAATCCTCAGGTCGATGCTGGTATTCGCGTAGCATCAGGCGGTGGCGATGATGCACGCTCCACAAACCAGGACATGACTAACTACTTCAACAAGAAGCAGATCTGGATGGACCTGGCGTATATCGACTTTCATCCCACAGCTGTCCCCAATCTGCACGTCATTGGTGGCAAGATGCTTCAGCCCTGGGTAAGCATGGGTGATGTCATCTGGGATGGTGACATCAACCCTGAAGGCTTGGCCGCAACCTACAAGTATCCCCTGGGTGGATCAACCGAGCTGTTTGGCAGCGCCGGCTACTACGTCCTGAAAGATAACGTTGATGGCGAAGGGTACGAGTTCAAGCATGATTTGCGCCTGTATGCCGGTCAGCTGGGTGCCCGCTTTGCGCCTACCGACAACCTGAAGGTAACTGTCGGTGGGAGTATCTACGGTTACGACAAGGACAAGGACAGCACGTGCGGCAACAGCACAACGACGCCCTGTGCCCTGCAAGCGAACGGCAACACGACCAACGAATTCAACCTGTATGAAGGCTTTGGTCAAGTCGATATTGGTGGCTTGGCCATTCCATTGTCGCTATACGGCCAGTATGTTGTTAACAGCGAGGCCGACGATAACGACACCGCCTGGTTGGCAGGCCTGAAAACCAAGGCTTACGGTATTGGCTTCGATTACAACTATCGCGACGTTCAGCGTAACGCCGTAGTGGGTGCGTTTACTGACTCCGACTTTGCCAACGGCTATGTCGGCTCTCGTGGGCACAAGTTCAAGGTCAGCTACGATATCGACAAGAACTTTGGTCTTGGCGCGACCTACTACATGGCCAAGTCTGACTTTGCCAGCCGCACCAAGCGTGATGCTGACGTTGATACCTTGCAATTGGATCTTGAAGCCAAGTTCTAAGCCATCAGCTTCTGGCTTTTCGTAGCAAACAAGCGCCTGAAAATGGCGCTTGTTTTTTATAATGAGAAAAAATTACTGCTTGCGACATACCAGCTTGGCCTTGGTCGGCGTCTCGGCTGACTTGCCCGGCATACGCAGTGTTGCCGACTTGCCCGGCTCAATTACAGGCTCTTCCTGTTCGCTATCCTTGGGCCCATGTGCCTGTAACCAGCATTTGACTGGCGTCTTTTCGTTATTGGTTAACGTGATGGTCTGAGGCGCATCATTAGGTAATTCCTGACTGGAAGACTCAGCCAGAATATTGAGATCCCCTACATCCTGGTCAAGCTCAAGGCCTTGAGCCAGGCACACTGCCGGCATTATCGAGGCAGCAAAAACGAACGAAATGATTTTACGCATAGTGTTTCCCCATAAGGACCTATACGTTTGGGCACCGAAGTGAGCGCACTGTTCATTTTTGAAGTCTCCCAACCCTGCCTGGCGCAAGGTTGGGAGATACAGCCAACTATGTGTCGGGTATCACCGATTGACGAGCTGTGCCGCTCGAATGACATCGGCTCCAATCTCAGGCTCGTATTTCTTCACCAATGGCTGCATCGCCTCCCTCCATGCCTGCCGCTCGGATGGCGTCAACGTAACCAGCTTGCTGGTACCTGAGCCCAAAATGTTGTCACGATCCTTGTTATTAATCGCCTCAGCTTCCTTATTAACAAACTGCGTCACTTCGTCAGAAATCTGCTCAAGCTGAGTGCGGACGCCAAAGGGCAGCGAGTTCCAGAACTTCGAGTTAGTGATCAGCATATACACCAGCACGCCATGATTGCTTTCAGTAATGTATGGCTGAACGGTGTTGAGCTTTTGGCTGTAAAGGTTAGACCAAGTGTTTTCCGTACCCTGTACCTGCCCACTCTGGAGAGCCTTGAAGGACTGGCTGAATGGCAGTTTCAGTGCCGATGCTCCGATCTGCTTGAACTGATCCTCCAGCAGATTGGAAGCCTGAATTCGGAACGCCAGTCCGTGCGCGTCCGCTGGCTTGCGCAGCTCGCGATTGGCAGAAAACTGCTTCATGCCGTTATTCCAGAACGCCAGCCCATAAATGCCCTGGCCGGCCATGGAGCCTAGAAGCTCACGACTTTTGTCCCGCTTCTCGAAGCGCTTGACGGCCTCAAGGTCATCGAACAGGAACGGCATATCAAAAATTTCGAGCTGCTTGGTGTACTGGTCGAATTTGGAGACCGAAGGCGCCAGCATCTGAACTTCGTTACGCTGCAGGGCGTCGAGCTCATCAGCATCGCCGTACAATGTCGAGTTCGGATAGACCTCGATTTTCACTTTGCCTGCCAGACGCTCCTGAACAAGCTTCTGGAATAGACGAGCACCCTTCCCTTTAGGCGTATCGTCCGTTACGACATGCGAAAACTTGATAACAATAGGCTCTTCGGCTACTGCCGGAGTGACATAAGCAACAGCGAGTGATGCCGCAAACAGTGTCGTAGCGACAAACTTGAACATAGTCTTCCCTTCTAACTCCGTGAAAGGGGCATGTTTCTTATTACGCAAGGATGGGTAATCGGCATAAAAGATCCAAAATCTGTTCACTGACATTTATTTTTCTTTTGTGACCGTTTTGGTCTTGTTTACCCGTGGCCTGTCGCGACAAAAAGCTCCCCAATGATTAAGCAGACCGTTCCGATCCCTAGTCGATAACCGTCTGCCAATCACGATGCAAAAAGCTGGCCTTATCGCAATGACTCATGCATCTGATAGTGGCCCCTATAAGAAAAGAAACTGAAGACTGTGCGAAACGTCCTCAACAGCTCGACTCGAAATGTTGAGGACGATGGGCTTTAGCGCTCTTCCTCACTCTCGTCCATTTGACTTTCATCGCCCACTGACTCGATGAAATCTTCATCCACGTCATAACTGCCACCAGGCACATTTTCTATCGAGGTGCCGTCTTCCTTTCCGGCGAAGTGAAAAGGCATGGCGCGTGTTGCGAATACATTTGACTCAATAAGATGCATGGTCATGTCCTCATAAGTATGCCTACCAACGGTGGACCTGCCTCATACCGGCCAGTTCGACACAGGAACCCCTTGTGAAACGGTTTGTCGCTCGGGTAGCGTGAGCGGTATCAAAACGACAATAAAAAGGATCGTGACCATGAAGGCATTTGCGGTAGCAGGACTGCTTGTGGCGGCCACCAGCGTCTACGCAGCAGACAGCACCTCGCACCTTGATACGGTTATACAAAAAAAGACACTTCGCGTTTGCACCACAGGCGACTACAAGCCGTACACCTTTCTCCGTGACGACGGCGTATACGAAGGAATTGAGATCACGATGGCCGAGGCACTGGCCAAAAGCCTTGGCGCTGACGTCGAGTGGGTAAAAACCAGTTGGAAGACGTTAATGCCGGACTTTCTGGAGGGCCGCTGCGATATATCGGTAGGAGGCGTATCGATTTCCCTCGAGCGTCAGAAAAAAGCCTTTTTCAGTAACGCCATTACGGTGGATGGAAAGATCCCTCTGGTTCGCTGTGATGATGCCAAACGCTTTGAAACCATTGAGCAGATCAACCAGCCCTCGGTCCGCTTGATAGAGCCGCCAGGTGGTACCAACGAAGCGTTTGCTCACCGCGAGTTACCGCAAGCCCAGCTGAGCCTCTTCAAGGATAACGTCACGATTTTTGAAAAACTTGTCAGCAAAGAAGCCGACGTCATGATTACTGACGCCTCGGAGGCATTGTTTCAACAGAAACGCTACCCCTCCCTGTGCGCAGTTAATCCAGATAAGCCCATGCAGTACAGTGAAAAGGCTTTTCTGCTACCCAGGGATGATGTCGCCTGGAAAGCCTATATCGATCAGTGGCTTCACCTCTACAAAGCAACTGGTGAATATCAGAAAACCGTAGATCATTGGCTGGCCAAGCCTGACGCCTAAAATATTGTGGAGCAGTACGCTATCGGCCGGCCTGCTCCACAGCCTCTAGAGACTTCAACCTCTTCCCATTTGCCTGAGCTTTTCCAGGCGAAAGGCAAGCACCTGCTCCAATGCACTGAGCTTTTTTAATAGTTGCGTTCGCAGGGCTGTATCCTGGGTATTGCTGATTTCCTCTTTCAAACGGGCACGCTGATTAAAGAGCTCAATCTCTTGAGGGGGAATGCCCGCATTCTTCAGGACACGAAACGGCATTCGAAGCCCTTCAGGTGTTTGTAGCCATCCTTCATCGATTTTGGTTGGCTCGCCCTTGCCCTTCACCTGCTTCTGCCAGGCTGCCACCTCTCGCGCAATCCTGCGTTCGATTTCTTGCTCCAGTGTGCTCATAACGACTCCTGGATTAAACTGCCATACCTCTATAGAGCGATTAGGCGCCTCCGATGCTTAATGCTCGGCAGTACAGCCGACAGAATGAAGTTCTTTAGTTGCTCTAACAGAACCTCACAGCATTACCAGAAGCGCTATAGTCATAAGCTGCCGACTACCGCCTGAGGTCCCGCGTGAATTTTGCAGCCGCACAATGCCTAAACTCCCGATTCTGGCGCGACGACGCACTGCCGTTCATCGAGATTCGTACAGTCAATGATGGTCGTCAGGTAAGTCATGCCAAGCATACGCATGACACCTTCTCCATCGGGGCCATTACGGCGGGTCGAAGTCACTACCTCAATGCCCGAAGCCAAACCCAGATAAGCCAGGGCTCCGTTGTGATAGTAAATCCTGAGACGGTACATGCCTGTAATCCCGTCAAGGGCGAACACTGGGCCTATCAGATGTTTTATATCGATACGCAGTGGCTGGGCAGGCTACAGACGGAGTCGAGATATAGCACGCAGGACTCATTCGTGCCGTTTGATGTCATCCATACGCGCGTACCTGCCCTACACACAGGACTCGTCAGGCTGCATGAAACACTGACATCACCATGTAACGACAGGCTTTACAAGCACAGCGCAACCCTCGACTTTTTTCTCCAGCTGCAACGATCGCTTTCGACGCGCCCCGCTAAAGCTCCAGAAATACCCCATGTACACCTTAAGCGAGCCGCCGACTTTATCCGTGAGCACTGCGCTGAACCGCTGACCCTGGATGACATCGCCACCGCGGCGGAATTATCGGCGTCCTATCTCATCAGGGCGTTCAAGGATCACTATGGCTTGACGCCCCATGCCTACTTGATCAACCGACGTATCCAGCTCAGCCGCCAATGGCTTCGGCAAGGACACAGTCTTGCTGACGTGGCGATGGCAACCGGTTTCGCTGACCAGGCTCACTTCCAGCGCACTTTCAAACGGCACTTGGCTGCTACGCCTGGGCACTATCGCGGCTGACATTTGCCTTCCTCACTAACCTTGTAAAAGGTATAAGGCACTGGCGACCAGCAACCCTGCCATCATCCGATTCAGGAACCGAACACGACTTGGTCTTTGCACATAACGGCGCAGAAAACTACCGGTAAATGCCCAGCAGGCAACCGAGCCATAGCAAACCACGAAGTAGAGGATGGCAAACGTCCAGACCATGACCGTATTGCCATCGGCAACGAAAAGCCCCATACCTGCCAACGAGGCCAGCCAGGCTTTAGGGTTCAGCCATTGCATCAGCGCGCCGCGCATCATTGAAGGGCCAGAACCTTCCTCTTTTATATCCAGCACCCCATCATCCATTGCAAGCTGGTAGGCCATATAAAAAAGAAAGGCAACACCACTCCATTGAATGAGCTTGATCAGTTCCGGGATGCGGGCCAGCACTTCGTACAATCCCAGACCAATAAGCAAAAGAAGTGCTGTAAAGCCGGTCGTTGCTCCTGTGACGTGCCTAAGGCTCTTACGAAAGCCATAACAGGCTCCCGAACTTAGGGCTACAAGATTGACGGGACCAGGTGAAATAGAAGAAGCCAGAGCGAAGCCGGCCATGGAAAACAACACGTCCATTGATGTCTGCTCATGTGTTCAAGGAACAGACACCATATTTCGCCAGCCTCATGTGGTATTGAATAAAATTACCCTTCTACTGAAGACCTAGTGAATCAATTCAGAGCCGGATATTTCATTATTACTCCAGCCCCAAGTCTTATCTTGCTGGCCGTCCCAGTGATAAAGCGTCTCTTCTCGTCTAGTCGACAGTAGCCATCCTGTTCGAGCGCCTACCAAGGTAGTAACCGCATGCCTGCGTCCAAATACATTGTGACGGGCTAAAAACAAGGCACTGTCACGCAACCAACCAAGGGCCTTGCTATGCGACTGAAACAGTGGAGTCAGAAAACGGCTGGCTTGCCGGTAATAACGTAAATGCTCACGGCGGGCGACACTATAGGCCTCAAAGACAGTTGGCCAGTGGTCCCGGAAGGACACCGACATATCTACGGCATCGGCCAGCGCAGCGGCATCGACTAACGCCATGTTTGCACCCTGACCCAATTGAGGACTCATTGCATGTGCGCAATCACCGATAGCCAGTACTCGCCCATCACTCCAGCGTTGCATCCAGACATCTGCGTAAGCGGCAAATGCTAGTTGCTCTGATTGATTAATGTGTTGCAGGAAAGGCCTTGCGGTTTCGCCAGCCAATTTCACAACCTGCCTTTTCCAGCTATCCAGACCCGCTGTCTGCCATTGGGGATAATCGATGACGGGTAGACTCCAGAACAGGCTGCTCAGCTGGGCATCGCGTTTTTGATGCGTACAGCCTGTAGGCATGATTCCGAACATCTCAGAACAGTGTCTGTACCATTGGCGTAACTCTGTAGAGTCCGAGTGTGCTGGCGTCGAGACCACGCTCCACAACGCACCCCATGGGTAGGGTTTGACATGTTGTTTAACAGCCATCTGCCCACGTAATGCCGAACGTGTTCCGTCTGCCAGAATCAACGCAGCAAAATCGCCTAACAAGCTCTCGTTGCCCTGTGCGTCTCGATGAAAAAGCTGGACGTGACTTGGTGTTTGATGAAAGCGGGTGATGCCACTGCTGGTTTCTATGCTGACGCCTGCATGTCGCGCAGCGTTCAGTAAGGAAGTCATCAGGACGCCGCGGTGAATACCCAATCCAAAACTACCTGGCCTCCAAGTATCATAACGGGTATCCAGAACGACGCGTTTGCCCTGCATGGATGTTCCGTAGAGGCGGCTGACTGGCGCACCTAGAGCAGTACATTCGGTCAGCACGCCCAACGTGTGTAGCACTGCCAACCCCGAAGGTTGCAATAGGATGCCTGCACCAACCGTCCGCAACTCAGGTACACGTTCGAACAGCCTGACCTGATAACCCCTGCGGGCCAGGAAAGTAGCCGTAGCCAAACCTGCGGTACCTGCCCCAACGATCCCTATTGCCACCTTCTCCATAGCCATACTCCTGTTATTGGCTGAGGTACATTCTACGTCTCTCGATCAGCGACGAGTGAGCAGGCTGGCAGCCTTGATTGTCCGCAAATCGCTTTTTATGTATCCACACGTTGGTAGAGCACGGCTAAATCACGATTAGCTCTCACTTAATACAGGTGTGATTAAGTAAAATCCGCCGCCCTGGATTTCCAGCTACTGATTTACGAAAAGGATTTCATATGTTTCTTATCAAGAAATGGTTCGCCCTGATTTTTGTTGCCTCCTTCCTGGTCGCCTGCTCTGGTGCCAACACCCCGGAAAGCGTTGCGGAGCGCTTCATAAAAGCGGCTTACACCCAAGACCTCGATACCATGATGGATCTGATCGATGTACCCAAGGATGCGGATGCGAACGCAAAGGACTTTGTACGTGGCAAGTTTCAGATGCTGCTTACGGAAAGGGCTAAACAGGCCGAATCACTGGGTGGCGTCAAGAGTATAAAAGCCGAAAAAACAACCTATAACGATGACAAGACACGCGCCGATGTCAGCGTAACGGTTACTTTCAAAAAAGACGGCGAAACCCGTACTGAACACACTCATCTAATTCAGAGCGACGGCGACTGGAAGATCAAGATCTGATTGGACGAGGGCTTTGTCCACATCGGATAAAGCCTTTTGCTATTCGACAGATGAACAGTTTGTGTCGTTGGGCTCTAACAGCCCTGCTGTGCATGGGCCTGGCAATAACGGCCTACGAAGGCCGCCAGCCTCAGGCATTACCTACCCTACCTGGGCAGCGCCTGAGCCCGTCGTCACTGGCAGTTGGCGACTGGCTGTTTCGACTGGGAACATCAACAGACAGTCGAATCGTAGAACAGGTAAGTGGTAGCAGGTTTTCCCACGTAGGCATGGTTGTCGCCACAACACCTACGGTCCTGATCGTTCATGCCACAACAGACGATGATCCTGCACATCCAAACCAAGTCCTGCTTACGCCTTTAGATGAGTTTCTAAAGCCAGACATGGCAAGGCATTTCGCAGTAGCACGGCCGACTTTTTTGAATCCTGAACAAAAGGAACGCATTGCGCAGTATCTGAAAAGTACTTTGGGACGAACCTTTGTGCTCGAACCGCGCGACAAGCCCCATCTTTATTGCACAACACTATTGGCTGAAGCGATTGCTACTCAACTACCCTCTTTCGCGCCCCGCTGGACAAGTCTGGATGTCCCAGTTTTCCGAGGTGACTATCTTTTTCCTCAGGCATTCGCGGATTATCCTGGACTTGAATGGATTTACCGCCAGTAACAGGCAGGCAGGGTTGAGCAGCTCAACCCTACTCTTACCGTAAGCCCTTACGCCTCTACGGACTGCCATTGCTTGCTGAGGCGCTTGTCGGAGACAGGCATCTGCGTACCCAACTGCTGAGCAAACAGCGACACTCGATACTCCTCCAGCATCCATCGATACAAGACCAGATTCTCATCATGCTTGCCCTCTTGAGCATGCTTGGTTGCCCTAGCCTTGTATTGCTCCCAGTAACCCGCCAATTCGCTCGTCCAGACCCGATCCCGCTGAACCTGAGACCCCACCTTGTCCAGACGCTGATCGACAGCCTTGAGATAGCGCGGATACTCCTTAAGCCATTGCAGAGGCGTTTCACGAACAAATCCGGGGTAAACCAGAGCACTGAGCTGTTGCTTGATATCGTTGAGCGCCATGGCCTGAGCCAGATCGATCTTGCCTTTGAATCGCTTTTGCAGGGCATGCCACTGCTTGAGAATCTCCAACACCAATCGTGCCGTACGCTCGGCATGCTCGGCCAGCCCGCCTCGCTTTTTCTCGGCCAGCGACGCCAAAGCAGCCCCCTCTCGAGGCAACGGCTGTTCACCGTCCAGAATGCAGCTATCAAGGCTGGCCAGAAGGATATCCTCAACCAGTGAGTCGATACGTCCCAGGTCTCGATAAAGCAATCCTAGCTCGGTCAGCCCAGGCAGCTTATTGCGCAGGAACTTGACCTGATCGCTCAACTGCTGCAACAAAAGCCGCTGTAGTGCCCGGCGATGCTGGAACTCCGCTTCCGACTGGGTAGAGAACCGGCCCTCCTTGACTACACCGTTCTCCTCCACCAGCGCCGGATACACTGTCATGGAGAGACCTGCAATCTTTTGCTGGGCCTGCTGTGGGACGATTGCAAAAGCTTTAGCCTCAACAGGCTTTTGCTGTTCGGTCTTTTGCTGAGGAACGGCCAGAGCGGCCTGGCTGGCTTCGGCAAAACGGGCTGTCAGCTCTGTGAGGTCACGGCCTTCACCCAAGTACTTGCCGCTGGCATCGACAACCTCGATGTTCATTCGAAGATGTCTATCAAGCAGATTGGCAGCCTCCGGCCAGGCATCTTCAGGTATCCGCGCTCCGGTCATGCGTAACAGCTCACGCCCCAGGCTTTCGTATAGTGATCCTTGTCCAAAGGTGATCTTGCTCAATGCTGCCTTGACGAAATCCGGAACCGGAACAAAATTCTTGCGAATCGCCTTGGGCAGGTTGCGCACCAACGCAACGGCCTTATCGTATAACAACCCTGGCACGAGCCATTCCAGTCGCTCCGGTGGCAATTGTGACAACAGGGGCGCCGGTACACGCAGGGTAACGCCATCGCGTGGCTGGGCGGGGTCAAACTCGTAAGTCAGCGGTAGCTGCAGATCGCCAATACGTAACGTATCTGGATACTGCGCTGCGGTAACCTCGCTGGCCTCACGGGCGAGCACATCCTCCTCGCGCATGATCAGCAGCTGCGGGTTCTTAGCGCTTTCCCGCTTGTACCAGCTGTCAAAGGTTGCTGTCTGGTAAATATCGGCAGGCAAACGAGCCGAGTAATACTCGAACAGCGTCTCTTCATCGGCAAGAATGTCACGCCGACGCGCTTTGGCCTCCAACTCATCAAGTCGTTCCAGCAGTTGGCGATTGGCGCTCAGGCACTTCGCGCGCGACTGGATCTCGCCTCTCACCAAGCCTTCACGGATAAACAACTCACGAGAAACGGCAGGGTCGATAGGCCCATAATGCACGGGCCGTTTGGCTACAATGATCAGCCCATACAGCGTAATCTGCTCGTACGCAATTACCTGTCCTCGACGCTTCTCCCAATGTGGTTCGAAGTAATTAGCCTTGGTGAGATGGCGCGCCAGCGGCTCGATCCAATCCGCATCGATCTTGGCTACCATGCGCGCAAACAGTTTGGTCGTTTCAACCAGCTCGGCCGCCATTACCCAGTTTGGCTTCTTGCGGCCAATAACGCTGGATGGATGAATCCAGAAGCGTCGCTGGCGGGCCCCCTGAAAGTCGCCCTCTTCAGTCCTGTTACCAATTTGGCTTAAGAGACCTGACAGAATGGCCTTGTGCACCGAGGCATAACTTTTCGCCCGCTGTGCAGCCTCGGCCGCTTCGGCCTGCAGGGCAGCTTTGGTGTTGACTTTCTTGTCAGTCGAGGGCGAGCTGTCTTCGATCACAGGCACTTGAACAACAGGCTGTGCGTCGGCAGGTTTGCTCTTGAGCTTGAGCTCTCGGCAGATCAGAGTGAGCTGACGGTGCGCATCCCGCCATTCACGCAGGCGCAAGTAATTGAGAAAATTTTTGCGGCACCAGCTGCGAAGTGCATTTGAGCCGAGCGCCTGGCGCTGCTCCTCGAAGCCATGCCACAGCTTGATTAGCGCACCGAAGTCCGAGTCTGGATCTTTCCACTGGGCATGAGCCTGATCGGCAGCCTGCTGACGCTCCGCCGGGCGATCACGGGGATCCTGCACAGACAATGCACTGGCTACAATCAGAACGTCGGAAAGACTGCCCTGCTCTGCCGCCTCCAGCAGCATGCGGCCTAGGCGAGGATCGATTGGCAGGCGCGCCAGTTGCCGTCCTAATGCTGTCAGTTGTCCCTGATTCGTTACCGCCGACAGCTCTTGAAGCAGCGTAAAACCATCCTTGATCGCCTTGCCATCCGGTGGCTCGATGAAGGGAAAGTCCTCAATCCGACCTAGCCGCAGGTGCAGCATCTGAAGAATGACCGCGGCCAGATTGGTCCGCAGAATCTCAGGGTCCGTAAAAGCTGGACGTGAAAGAAAGTCTTCTTCGCTATACAAACGAATGCAGATACCGGGCTCCACCCGTCCACAGCGCCCCTTACGCTGATTGGCACTGGCTTGGGAAACCGCCTCGATAGGCAGCCGCTGAACCTTCGCTCTATAGCTGTAGCGGCTGATACGAGCCGTGCCGCTGTCAATGACGTAACGGATACCCGGCACAGTCAACGATGTTTCAGCCACGTTGGTCGCCAGGACTACACGCCGCCCGGGATGGGACTGAAAAATCTTCTGTTGTTCGGCTGGCGTAAGCCGCGCGTACAGCGGCAGGATTTCCGTGTGCTTGAGGTTGGCCTTGCGCAGCACTTCGGCTGCATCTCGAATTTCACGCTCCCCTGGCAGGAACACCAATACGTCGCCGGGTCGCTTATGCTCGCTGCGCTCGAAGGCTTCCAGCTCATACAGCGCCGCCAGGATGCCCTGATCAACACTCAGATCGTCTTCCAGGCGTTCGCCATCTTCATCCGTTTCTGCGGCCAGAGGACGATACCAAGTCTCGACCGGATAGGTCCGTCCCGACACTTCGACGATGGGGGCATCGCCGAAATGTTTGGAGAAGCGCTCCAGATCAATGGTCGCTGACGTGATGATCAGCTTGAGATCCGGGCGCCGCGGCAGCAGAGTCTTCAGAAAGCCCAGCAGAAAATCGATGTTCAGACTGCGCTCATGCGCCTCATCGACAATGATCGTGTCATAGCGCTCAAGGTAACGGTCATGCTGGGTTTCAGCCAGGAGAATGCCGTCAGTCATCAGCTTTATCAGGCTGCGCTCATTGGACTGATCCTCAAAGCGCACCTGATAACCTACCAGCTCCCCCAAGGGAGTACCGATTTCTTCAGCAACTCGGCTGGCTACACTACGCGCCGCCAGGCGACGCGGCTGAGTATGGCCGATCAGGCCGTGTATACCTCGGCCGATCTCCAGACAGATCTTGGGCAACTGCGTGGTCTTGCCTGAGCCGGTTTCACCGGCGATCACGACTACTTGATGCTTTTCAAGCGCCGCCTTGATCTCTTCGCGCTTGGCGGCGATGGGCAGGTTGTCGTCATAGCGCATGATCGGCACACTGGCACGACGCGCCTCCACTTTGGCGCAGGAGGCCTGAAAGCGCTCTGTCCACTGTGCAAGCCGGGCATCATCAGGCTTCTTGCGCAGGTCACCCAATTGGCGACGCAAACGGTGCCGATCGGCAGTAAGGGCTTGGTCCAGACGCTTGGAAAGTTGTTCGAAAGACGATGTTTGCTCAGTCATTGAATGCTATATGGCAACCATTTCAAGTAGGAACCTGAAAGGCTGGCTCGGTTCGCCAGTTCAGGCACCTTATAAAGAGAGAGATGGGCATTGTCGCAGGTTTGCCCAAACGAAAACGACAAAGCCCCGAAAGTCGGGGCTCTGTGCAGGAAAAGCCGATCAGGCCTTGAGCTTTTTCAGCTCGGCATCACGCAATTCGCGGCGCAGAATCTTGCCGACATTTGTCGTAGGCAGACTGTCTCGGAACTCGACCTGCCTGGGTCGTTTATAGCCTGTCAAATTATCGTGCATGTGCTTGAGCACCTGCTCGGTCGTCAGGGAGGCACCAGGCTTAGGTACAACGAATACCTTGATCTGCTCGCCCGCCTTTTCATCCGGCACGCCAATCGCTGCACACTGCAGGACGCCTGGTAGCTGAGCCAGTACATCCTCCAGTTCGTTCGGATACACGTTGAATCCGGAAACCAGAATCATATCCTTTTTACGATCCACGATTCGGATATATCCGTCTGGATCGATTACTGCGATATCACCGGTACGCAGCCAACCTTCCGGACTCAATACCTCGGCAGTCGCCTCGGGGCGGTTCCAGTACCCCTTCATGACCTGAGGGCCCTGGACACAGAGCTCACCAGGCTGCCCGAACGGCTGGGCAACGCCATCCTCATCCACTACCTTACAGTCCGTAGAGGGTACCGGGATACCGATGGTGCCAATGCGTCGATGCTGGATAGGGTTCACACTGACGACAGGACTGGTCTCGGTCATGCCGTACCCTTCACAGACGCCACATCCGGTTACCTGCTCCCAGCGCTCGGCAACCGCGTGCTGCAAGGCCATACCGCCAGAAAGCGTTACCTTCAGAGCAGAGAAATCCAAGGCGCGGAAGGCCTCATTATTACACAACGCCACAAATAGCGTATTGAGCCCGACGAACCCCGTGAACTTCCACTTGGACAGGTCCTTGATCATTGTAGGCAAGTCACGTGGATTAGTGATCAGCACGTTGTGGTTGCCCAGAAGCATCATCGCCATGCAATGAAAAGTGAACGCATAGATGTGATACAGCGGCAGCGGCGCGATTACAATCTCGCGGCCTTCTTTCATATTCGAGGCCATCAGAACCTGACACTGCAGCATATTGGCCAGCAGGTTCCGGTGCGTCAGCATGGCGCCCTTGGCAATACCTGTAGTACCTCCGGTGTACTGCAGCACAGCGACATCATCTCCGTGCGGCTGGCTTTCCTTGAGAGCACCCTGGCGCCCCTTGGCAAGTGCAGTCGTGAACTTCACAGCCTGAGGCAACCGGTAGGCCGGGACCATTTTCTTTACGTATTTGACTACGCTATTGACCACCAGGCGCTTGAGCGGAGGCAGCATGTCACCTACTTCCGTAATGATGACATGGCGAATCTGCGTATTGGGCAAGACCTGCTCGGCAAGGTGAGCCATGTTGGCCAGACACACCAGCGCCAGCGCACCGGCGTCCTTGAATTGGTGCTGCATCTCACGCGCGGTATACAGCGGGTTCGTATTGACGACGATCAGCCCCGCACGCATAGCACCAAAGACGGCAATCGGGTATTGCAGAACATTGGGAAGCTGTATGGCGATCCTGTCGCCCGGCTTGAGATCGGTATGATTCTGAAGATAAGCCGCAAACTGCCCAGACAGGCTATACAGCTCACGATACGTGAGGGTCTGCCCTAAATTGCTGAAGGCAATCTTGTCGGCGAAACGCTCACAGGACTCCCTGAGGACCGTCTGGACATTAGGATAACGATCAGGGTCGATCTCGGAAGCGATACCGTCCGGATATTTGTCCTTCCAGAAATTCGGGGTCATGGAAGCCCACTCCTAAGCGACAACGTGATCTTGTTGTGATTGTATCGCCTACTCATACGATGAAGGCGAGCCGAGATTATCAGCTTTGACAGGTCTCCACCAGCACCGAAAAGCGGACTCTTGGTAACGAAAATGACTAAAAAAAGATTTATGGTCACGAGCGGTAATTAGACAAACTCATAATACTCCGTCATAACCTGCTGAAATAGCAGAGAACGTGCCGTATCGCCGTAACCTGGCGTCCTTGAATTTAACATTGGGCGCCGGTCCCATTAGCATCGGCCGCCCTTACCGTAACAATAGAATACGAGATCTCTTTCAAGCATGACCGACAATATCCCATACGAAGCCTTGGAGGTAGGCCAGAAAGCCTCTGTCAGCCGTACCATCGAAGAGCGTGACCTGCTCTTATTTGCCGAGGTTTCCGGTGACCGAAATCCAGTACACCTGGACGCCGAGTATGCCGCCAAGAGTGTCTTTCGTGAGCAGATTGCCCATGGCATGTTGAGCGGTGCGCTGATCAGCGCTGCCATTGCCTGTGAACTGCCCGGGCCAGGTTCCATTTATCTAGGACAAACCTTGAGCTTTAACAAGCCGGTCAAGTTAGGCGACACGCTAAAGGTCGAGATCGAGGTGCTGGAAAAGCTGCCGAAAAATCGGGTGCGCCTGGCTACACGGGTCTTCAATCAGAACGATGAGCAAGTGGTTGATGGGGAAGCTGAGGTGCTCGCCCCCAAAAAAGCATTGAGCATCGAATTGAGCACGCTTCCGCCAGTAACCATTGGTTAAATGAAAAGCCCCGCAAACGCGGGGCTTTTACCTTACCGTCTAGAGCCAGCTCTTGACCCGGTCAGGATGGGCTTTCAACCAATCTTTTGCAGCCTGCTCAGGCTTTTTTCCCTCTTCAATGGCCAGCATGACTTCATTGACCTCTCCCGGCTGCCAGGAGAATTTTTTCAGGAAATCCCATACCGGCTTGGCCTTTTTTTCCAGTCCTGGATTAGCCATGGTACGTACCTGCTCGGAGCCGCCATAGACGCCCTTGGGGTCATCCAGAAACTTGAGCTTCCACTTGGCAAACATCCAATGAGGAATCCAGCCCGTGACTGCAACTGGCTTCTGGTCTCGCTCCGCACGTATCAGCTCGGCAATCATTCCACTGCCGGAGCTTGCCACCAGCTTGTAATCCAGATCATAGGCCTTGATCGCCTCCTCGGTCTTGATCATGACGCCCGCCCCGGCATCAATGCCTACGATGCGCCCACCAAAATCGCTTTTCTGGGCGGCCAGATCGGCAATACTGGAGGCTTTTACGTACTCAGGAACGATCAGGCCGATCTTGGCGTCCGGTGTGTTCACGTTCAGGTCGGCAACATCATTCTTCATCTTTTCATAATAGGAACCATGGGTCCCAGGCAACCATGCCGAGAGCATGGCGTCCAGCTTGCCCCGTGCAACGCCTTGCCACATGATCCCTGCTGCAACCGGCATCAGCTTGACTTCGTACCCCAGCTGCTGACGAATGACTTCGGCCGCCGTGAAGGTGGTCGCAACGCTGTCGGCCCATCCATCTACATAGCCAATGGTTACCGTTGGCTTGGCCGCCATAGCCAGATTGGCCATTGCCGACAGGAAGAGCACCATACCCAGGCCTACTACCTTTCGAAACATTCGCATCCTCTGTCCCCTTTTTGAAAACGGCATCACTGCGCCATCCTTATCTTCAAGGGCGACGAAAACGGGACTGCCCTGAGAGCGACCTGAGCAACCGCCATATGCGACACCCGCAATGAAATGGCACCTCTATTGCCTCCAGGAAATAGCCTCGGCATGCTTAGCGCTTTCGATGTCGAGGTTTTCACATGTCCCGCCTGAATATCCGCCCAGCTACTGACGCTGACGTTTCGCACATCCTGACTTTCATCAAAGAGCTGGCCGACTACGAGAAAATGCCTGAGCAGGTCATGGCGACTGAAGACAGCTTGCGCGCGACACTGTTTGGTGAGCGCCGTTACGCCGAGGTGCTTATTGGAGAAATAGACGGGACGCCTACCGGCTTTGCCCTGTTCTTTCACAATTACTCAACATGGCTCGCCAAGCCGGGTATCTATCTGGAAGATCTCTATGTCAGCCCTGCTGCGCGTGGTGAAGGCCTCGGAAAGGCACTGCTTATCAGCCTGGCACGGCTGGCAGTAGAGCGTAATTGTGGGCGTCTGGAGTGGTCCGTGCTGGATTGGAACGAGCCTGCGATCCAGTTCTATCGCAGCCTGGGCGCCATCTCAATGGATGAATGGACAGTCAATCGAGTAACAGGCGAAACCCTGACCAATCTGGCCGAACGCACAATTTGATAGAGAACCAACAAGCACAGCGCACCTTATTATCAGGCTGTGGTCATAGGCTTATTCCAATAAGCAACCCTGCGAAAGGATTCTCCTTATGCTTAGCCCGTTGCGCATCACAGCTCTCCTGGGTGCGCTCTTGCTTGGTCTTTCCGGCCGTGGTGTCGCAGCTGATATTGACGCTGCCACCTATGGCTACCCATTGACCAACCCCTTCGAAGCCACTATCACCTCCACGCCGCTGGAATTACAGCCACTGCTGCCTACTGATCTGGAAATTGACCAGAAAGACTACAGCATCAACTTGCGGCCTGAACGGGAGTACGAACTTCCGGATAACTTCTGGCCGGTCAAGAAGCTGCACTATCGTCTGGCGATGCAGGATCATCCGGCGCCGCTGATCTTCATCATTGCCGGAACCGGCGCCAACTACTCATCCAGCACACCGGAGTACCTCAAGCGCCTGTATTACAGCGCGGGTTACCATGTCGTTCAGCTTTCCTCACCCACCAGCTACGACTTCATGGCAGCGGCCTCCCGGCAGGCTACGCCCGGCTACACCCCTGGCGATGCAGAAGACCTCTATCGCGTCATGCAGGCCGTTCGCGCGCAGCACCCCAAACTGCCTGTAACCAAGTACTTTCTTACCGGTTACAGCCTGGGCGCACTGGATGCAGCGTTCGTTAGCAAGCTCGACGAGAGCCAGCGCAGCTTCAACTTCTCTCGTGTCTTGCTGCTCAATCCGCCGGTCAATCTGTTGACCTCGGTACGCAACCTCGATCGACTGGTTCAGACCCAAGTCAATGGGATAACCAACAACCGGACGTTTTACGAGCTAGTCCTGGCAAAGCTGACCCGTTACTTCCAGCAGAAAGGCCATGTTGATCTCAATGAAGCCCTGCTTTTCGATTTTCAGCAGTCGCCCCAACGCTTGAGCAATGAAGAAATGGCGATGCTGATTGGTACATCGTTCCGCTTTTCAGCGGCAGACATTGCCTTTACATCCGATTTGATCAACCGTCGTGGCTTGATCACACCGCCCGACTACCCGATCGATCAGGGGACCAGCCTGTCGCGCTTCTTTGCTCGCGCCCTGCAATGCGATTTTGACTGCTACATGTATGACCAGCTCTTACCCTTCTGGGAACGGACGACCAAGGGCACCAGCCTGGCTGAACTGGCCAGGCAATCCAGCCTGACGGCATTGGAAGGCTATCTCAAGGAGAGCGACAAGATCGGCGTGATGCACAACGCAGATGACTTGATTCTTGGTCCTGGTGATATCGGCTTCCTACGTCGTACGTTCGGTAATCGCCTGACCCTTTACCCGCTGGGCGGGCATTGCGGCAATCTCAATTATCGCGTCAACGCCGACGCCATGCTGGAGTTCTTCGCCCGTGGCTAAATTCCTCTGCCTGCTTCCCTTACTGGCTAGCGCTTACGCTTTCGCCGATACGGATTCGTCAACTTTATCACCTTCACCCGTAGGCGCAGACGGGTTTACCAACCCCTTGTCCACGCTGAAATTCAACCCTGGCCTGGATCAGCGCGAGTTCGAGCGGGCGTCGCTCAATGCGCTGGATGTCTATGACCCACTGGAGTCCTGGAACCGCCGTGTCTACCACTTCAACTACCGCCTGGATGAATGGGTACTATTACCTGTCGTCAATGGCTATCGTCGGGTCACGCCGGGCTTCGTGCGAAGTGGCGTTAGCAATTTCTTCAGCAACCTGGGTGACATCAGCAATCTGCTGAACAGCACGCTGCAACTCAAGGGTAAAAGGGCTCTGAATACCACGGGGCGTCTGCTGCTAAATACTACTATCGGCGTCTTTGGCCTGTGGGACCCCGCTACGCGCATGGGACTAGCCAAGCAATCCGAAGACTTTGGCCAGACGCTGGGTTTTTATGGTGTTCCCAGCGGCCCTTATCTGGTATTGCCGTTACTGGGTCCGTCCAATCTGCGTGATGCCAGCGGTTTTGCGGTAGATACCCTGGCCGAGAATCAGATCAACTATCTGAATGTAAATGAGGAAAGCGGCCGTCACCCGGAGATTCTACTGTTACGCGGTATCAACCTACGTTACATCACCAACTTCCGGTATGGGCAGCTCAACTCGCCGTTTGAGTACGAAAAGGTCCGTTACGTCTATACCGAAGCACGTAAGCTTCAAATAAAGGAATAAGAAAGAAGCCGGCCTCATGCCGGCTTCTTTCCAACCAAAAGCATCATATTATTAGATATGAAATACATATAATATGGATAAATAGATTAAAATAAATGAAGTATTATGACCTCATCTAGAGATCAGACACCTTGTCTGGCCGCTTGGAGAGCACGAATCATGTACCGCAACGTTCTTGAATTGCATACAGGCCAGCCCGCTTCTGATGGCGCGGGCGTACGCATGACGCGAGTATTTGCCGGCCAGGGCGTTGAGCGCTTCGATCCTTTTCTCATGCTGGACCAGTTTGATACAGCCAATGCAGATGACTATATCGGTGGTTTTCCAGCCCACCCTCACCGCGGCTTCGAGACCGTCACCTACATGCTCGAAGGTCGTATGCGCCACGAGGATCACCTGGGCAACCAAGGTCTTCTGAAGCCTGGTGGCCTGCAGTGGATGACGGCTGCTCGCGGTATCATTCACAGCGAAATGCCCGAGCAACAGGAAGGCCTGATGCGAGGCTTCCAGTTGTGGCTGAACCTGCCCGGCAAAACCAAAATGGGACCCGCCAGCTACCGTGACTATGAGCCTGCAGAAGTACCTCGCCTGACTACCTCACAGGGCGTTGAAGTTGTCGTGCTTGCTGGCCATTTTGATGACGGGGAACACCAGCAGCTGGGCGCCGTGCAGCGGCCGGATACGGACCCTTATTATTTCGACCTCATCATGCCGGCACAAAGCGCTATCAGTCCGCGCCTTCCCGAAGGGCATCGCGCCCTACTCTATGTGTATGAAGGACAGATTGAAGTCGAAGGCGATACCGTGGCGCCTGTAACGACCAATCGGCTGGTTCGCCTGAGCGATGAAGGGCAGCTGCGGATTCGATCCGCCCAAGGTGCTCGCGTGTTGTTGATTGCAGGCGCGCCGCTGAATGAGCCCATTGTTCAATATGGCCCCTTCGTGATGAATACACGTGAGCAGATTGAACAAGCCCTGCATGACTATCAGCGCGGCGAGTTCGGTCAGTGAGCAGCGGCCAATTCCAGCCCTAGGAACTGAATGAGTTGATCACGCTGGGCCAAGGCATCCCGCCGCCCAAGTGCGATCAACTCAGAACAGTAACCTGCCTCGAACAGCAGGTAGCTCAATACGGCAGACCCGCTTTTCTTTGTTGCACCAGGCCCACGAAGAAACAAACGCAGGGACGCTGGCAGCTCATGTCGAAAGCGGCCCGCAATCTCAGCCAAGGGCTCGCTCGGTGCGATCACCAGTGTTTCAACCGGCTTTACACCAAGACGCTTCTGCTGCTCCGAGGGCGGAATCATTTGGCTCATCAAGTTGATACGCTCAAGCACCTCGGTGTCGCTTTCCAGACTATCGATAAACGTACTGTTCAGCAGATGCCCGCCAATCTGCGCCAGTGTAGGCGCCTTACCGGTTGCGGCAGAGGCGTCCTCCGAACGGGAGGCATCGGCGTGAGGGTTGTTGCTGACGCCCACGATCAATACCCGGTTAGCCCCCAGGTGCAATGCCGGACTGATAGGTGCCGCCTGACGCACCGAGCCATCGCCCAGGTATTCACGCCCCAGTTTGACTGCCGGGAAGATAAGCGGAATGGCCGAACTGGCCATTAGATGCTCGACATTCAGACGAGTCGGAAACCCAACCCGGCGATGACGCAGCCAGGGATCAATCGCACCGTGCCCCTGGTAAAAGGTCATCGAGTGGCCGGAGTCATACCCAAATGCAGTAATGGCTATGGCCCGCAGATGCCGGGCCTTAACTGCGGCTGTAATACCTGAAAAGTCCAGCTCCCGAGTTAGCAGTGCGCGTAACGGTGCATTATCCAGCAATGCCGCTGGCGTCTTGCCACGTATACCAAAGACATTCTGTCCAATGAAGTGACTGGCCTGCCGAATCACGCCGGGCCAGTCACTGCGGTAGACCTGATCAATATGAAAATTCTGCCAGACCTGGGTCAGGCGCTGACAGGCCAGTTGGAACTGCAGCGCACCACAGGCTAATACCGTTGCATTGATGGCACCCGCCGATGTTCCCACGATGACAGGAAAAGGATTGCGCGCACCCGCAGGCAGCAGCTCAGCAATGGCAGAAAGCACCCCTACCTGATACGCCGCCCGAGCGCCACCGCCAGACAGGATCAGCCCTGTAACAGGAACAGCCGAAGTAACGTCCAACACCCTTTCCTTGAGTCCGAGGTTAAACACATCGCCTTGAGCATAGCGTGTCATGGGTGCGCGACGGAACTTAGTCGCTTTTGGCGTACAGTTTGGGTTCGCCAGCTGGCCGCGTCTTGAAGCGACGGTGTGCCCATAAGTACTGCTCGGGCAGCTTACTGACTTCTTTTTCCACCCACTGGTTGATTCTTAGGCAGTCAGTCTCCTCTGTCTCACCCGGGAAGTCCTCCAGCGGCGGATGGATAACCAGGCGGTACCCTGACCCATCGGCCAGCCGCTCTTGAGTAAAGGGCATGACAAGTGCCCGGCCCAGGCGTGCAAATTTGGTGGTAGCAGTAACCGTAGCGGCCTGAATTCCGAATAACGGCACGAAGATACTTTGCTTGGCGCCATAGTCCTGATCAGGTGCGTACCAGATGGCGCGGCCGCCTCTGAGCACCTTCAACATGGCTCGTACATCTTCGCGCTCGATGGCAGTGGCATCCAGATTATGTCGCTCACGCCCCTTGCGCTGCACGTAATCGAACACTGCGTTTTTGTGTTCGCGGTACATTCCGTCGATGGTATGCCGCTGCCCAAGCAGCGCAGCGCCGATTTCGAGCGTCGTAAAATGCAACGCCATCAGGATGACCCCCTTGCCCTCTTGTTGGGCTCGCTGGAGGTGCTCGATTCCCTCGATATGAGCGAGCCGACTCAGGCGTGATCTGGGCCACCACCAGCTCATGGCCATCTCGATCAAGGCGATACCGTTCGATGCGAAATTTTCCCTGAGCACACGCTTACGTTCGGCCTCGCTCAATTGAGGAAAGCACAACTCGAGATTGCGCATCGCAATATGGCGTCGACTGGCAGAAACGTGCAGTATGACCCAGCCTATTGCGCGACCCAGGCGAAGCAGTACGCAATAGGGTAGCTGGACGATCAGCCAGAGTACGCCCAATCCCAGCCAGAGCAGCCAATAACGGGGATGAAGAAAAGCAGGTCGAAAACGAGGGCGTTCCATCAAACATCCTGGTAAACATTAAACGGTACATTCTACATTCCTGACCGTTAGCAAGCAGCCATGCTTGCGACATGCTTGTCATCTCGTTATAAGTCCTCGGCATCTGACGCACGCGGTCCCAACATGAGCCAGGTTGATCTTCTCGATAACGATTCCGTATTCCAGCTAAAGGGCAACATGCTTGCCGTTACCGTGCTGGAACTCTCCCGCAACGATCTTTCACGCCTCGACCGCCAATTGGCACAGAAGGTGGCACAGGCGCCCAATTTCTTTCACGACACCCCGCTCATTCTATCGCTCGACAAGCTCGAGGAAGACGATGAGGTGCTTGACCTGGGTGCCCTGCTCGATCTCTGTCGCCGCCATGGCCTGCGAACCCTGGCGCTTCGAGCCAGGCGGCCTCTGGACATCCGGGCCGCCAACGATTTCGATCTGCCGGTGCTTCCTCCGGCAAGCGGTGCAGGGCGCGAGCGTGCCCTTGAGCTGCGCGAGCGGGAACCGGCAAAAGCGGCAGACCCTGCACCTGAACCGGAGAAGCCTGCCGAACCTGCCGTGAACCCTACCAAAGTCATTACGGCACCCGTACGCGGCGGCATGCAGCTTTATGCACCCGGTGGTGACCTGGTGGTGTTATCCTCGGTCAGTCCGGGAGCTGAATTGCTCGCAGACGGCAATATTCATGTGTATGGGCCAATGCGAGGTCGTGCCCTTGCAGGTGTGAAGGGCGACACAAAAGCAAGAATTTTTTGCCAGCAACTCACCGCCGAACTGGTCTCGATTGCTGGACAATACAAAGTAGCGGAAGACTTGCGCAGACATCCCCAGTGGGGAAATCCTGTTCAGATCAGTCTGTCTGGAGATGTGTTGAACATCACACGTCTTTAACGGATACTGCCGCGAATTTTTTACGAAGCGGTAATGTCATCGATACCGCTTTCAGACCCGAATGGCGTCTGGAGTCCAGCCGAGTATTGTGTAGTGTTCCGGCGGCCATTTTTTGGTACTCCAGCCGTTCATTCCGTGAGCTTATTTCGAATTTAGGGTGAATCAGCTTGGCCAAAGTACTCGTAGTCACCTCCGGTAAAGGCGGTGTCGGCAAAACAACCACAAGCGCGGCCATCGGCACTGGTCTGGCCCTGCGCGGGCATAAGACCGTTATCGTCGACTTCGACGTGGGTTTACGTAACCTTGATCTGATCATGGGGTGCGAGCGTCGTGTTGTGTATGACTTTGTAAACGTCATCAACAACGAAGCCACGCTCACCCAGGCGCTTATCAAAGACAAGCGTCTCGAGAATCTGTATGTGCTGGCAGCCAGCCAGACGCGTGACAAGGATGCCCTTACGCTGGAAGGTGTCGGCAAGGTAATCGAAGAACTTAAGGGTAACTTCGAATATATTGTCTGCGACTCCCCTGCCGGGATCGAGAAAGGCGCCCATCTGGCCATGTACTACGCCGATGAAGCCATTGTCGTGACCAACCCAGAAGTCTCTTCCGTACGTGACTCGGATCGTATGCTTGGCCTGCTCGCCAGCAAATCCAAGCGCGCCGAGAACGGCGAGGATGCGATCAAGGAGCACCTGCTTCTGACCCGCTACAACCCAGAGCGCGTCAACAAGGGTGAAATGTTGGGCGTAGAGGATGTGGAAGAGATTCTGGCTATCCGTCTACTCGGCGTCATTCCTGAGTCGCAGGCTGTCCTGAAGGCATCGAACCAGGGTATTCCGGTCATTCTCGACGAACAGAGCGACGCCGGCCAGGCCTACAGCGACGCGGTAGAGCGGCTGCTGGGCAAGGAAATGCCTCATCGCTTCCTCGACGTGAAGAAGAAAGGCTTCCTACAACGACTATTTGGGGGGAGTGAATGAGCCTCTTTGCTTTCTTTCGCGATCGGAGGAAGCAAAACAGCGCTTCCATCGCCAAAGAGCGGCTGCAGATCATCGTCGCTCACGAACGCGGACGTCACTCCCAGCCTGACTACCTGCCTCAGCTGCAGAAAGATCTGCTGGAAGTCATCCGCAAATATGTACCGATCGAGCAGGACCAGATCCAGGTGGAATTGGAAAACCAGGGTAGCTGCTCGATTCTGGAACTGAACATCACTCTGCCAGACCGGGATCGTTGATCCCTGGCTGGTCATTCATCGGCGGCTCATACCGCCGATGGGCTCTTTTCTGAACGTGACATGCCTCTCTCAAATATCCGTTTCATCCACCAGGACGATGCGTTACTGGTAGTAGACAAGCCGACCCTGCTGCTCTCGGTTCCCGGTCGAGCCGAAGATAACAGGGATTGCCTGGTAACCCGCCTCCAGGAGAATGGCTACCCCGAGGCACGTATTGTGCACCGCCTGGATTGGGAAACCTCCGGGATCATGGTGCTTGCGCGCGACGCAGACAGCCACCGTGAACTCTCTCGCCAGTTCCATGACCGCGAGACTGAAAAAGCCTATACCGCGCTTTGCTGGGGTGAGCCTGAGGCCGACAGCGGCCGCATCGAATTACCACTGCGGTATGATCCACCGACCAAGCCACGGCATGTCGTCGATCACGAGTTGGGGCGCCACGCGCTGACTTTCTGGCGCGTCCTGGAACGTTGCGGTCATTACAGCCGGGTCGAGTTGACGCCTATTACGGGACGCTCCCACCAGCTCCGTGTGCACATGCTGTCCATTGGTCATCCGCTATTAGGTGATCGGCTTTATGCTCATGAAGACGCCTTGAATGCGCATTCCCGGTTGTGCCTGCATGCCAGCCTTCTGGCACTGACACATCCCAAAACAGGTGAGCGCATGCGCTTTGAAAGCGCAGCACCATTTTAAAAAGGCCCAAATGGACCGGCTATTACGACGCCATAGGTGACGAGCCGGCCCGCCCTACACTACTGCGTGCGCTGGATCATTGGAACGGTCCCACTGGAGTAGCGCTTGATTTTGGCTGTGTTACAGCTCGTGACACGCTCGAACTCCTGGCGCGCGGCTGGGATGTCATTGCCGTTGATGCACAGGCAGAGGCGCTGAGCGCCTGAGCATTCGTTTCCCGGAATTACACTGCTGCAACCGCGCTTCGAGACACTGGAGCTGCCCAAATGTCAGTTGATCAATGCGAGTTTCTCGCTTTCCTTTCGCGAGCCCTCGTCCTTCAACACCTTATGGCACTCAATTTCCACGGCGTTACGGCCAAACGGGCTATTCGCCGGTCAATTGTTCGGACCGCGAGACAGTTAGGCTGCCCCAGGCATCACAGTGCTGGACAGAGCCTCCGCTCTGGCGCTCTTCTCGGGGTGGACGCTGATTCATTTTGACGAAACTGAGGGGGCCGGGAATACGGCAAAAAGAGCCAACAAGCATTGGCACCTTTTCGACCTTGTGGCGCGTTAATCGACTAACTGAGTTAGCCCCCTAACAGCATAAATGGATAGACTAGGAGCATATCGTAAGGAGTACCGCATGCGCGACACACTCAATCAAGGTTTGATCGACTTTCTCGCTTCGTCCCCTACCCCTTTTCATGCTACCGCCACGATGAGTCGCCGCCTTGAGCAGGCCGGCTTCCAGCGGCTGGATGAGCGGGATACCTGGCATATTCGTCCGAGTGGACGTTACTACGTTACACGTAATGACTCCTCCTTGATCGCATTTCGCCTGGGTGATGATCCGCTACGCAACGGCCTGCGGATGGTCGGCGCTCATACTGATAGCCCCTGCCTACGCGTAAAGCCCAACCCAGAGCTCTACAAGCAAGGTTTTTGGCAACTGGGTGTGGAAGTTTACGGCGGTATGCTGATGGCGCCCTGGTTCGATCGGGATCTGTCCCTGGCAGGTCGTGTCACCTTTCGCCAGACCGGCACTCAGCATAGCCGCCTGATCGACTTCAAACGTCCGATCGCTATCATTCCGAATCTGGCTATTCATTTGAACCGTGAGGCCAATCAAGGCTGGCCCATCAATGCCCAGAACGAGCTTCCCCCCATTGTGGCGCAGGTACCGGCCAGCGAGCGACGCGATTTCCGTGCGCTGCTGACCGAGCAACTGGAGCGGGAGCATGGCATCCTGGCCGAGTCGGTACTGGACTTCGAACTATCGTTCTATGACGTGCAGAAAGCCGCTGTGGTGGGTCTGGATGAAGACTTCATTGCCGGCGCCCGCCTGGATAACCTGCTGTCCTGTTATGCCGGTCTGGAAGCGCTGCTGTCAGCAGATGGCAACGAAAGCTGCGTGCTGGTGTGCACAGACCACGAAGAGGTGGGCTCGAGTTCCCATTGTGGCGCAGACGGCCCGTTCCTTGAGCAAGTCATGCGCCGTGCTCTACCGGAAGGTGAGGACTTTACCCGGATCATCGCCCGCTCACTTTTGATCTCGGCCGATAACGCCCATGGCGTACACCCGAACTATGCCGAGAAGCATGATGGCAATCATGGCCCTAAACTCAATGCCGGGCCGGTCATCAAGATCAATAACAATCAGCGCTACGCGACCAACAGCGAAACCGGTGGATTTTTCCGTCATCTCTGCCTGGAAAATGAAATACCGGTTCAAAGCTTTGTGACCCGCAGCGATATGGGTTGTGGCTCGACTATCGGCCCGATTACTGCCAGCCAACTGGGCGTTCGCACAGTCGATATCGGCCTGCCGACGTTTGCCATGCATTCGATCCGCGAACTCGCTGGCAGCCATGACCTGAATTATCTGGTGAAAGTCCTTAAAGCCTTCTATTCCAGCCATGTACTGCCATAAGGCAGAGGGAACCGCACGATGATCACGCATATCCGCAACAGTCTGCTTGAAGCCAAGACAGCACTGGATAACTTTTTGGCTGACGAACAGGCGCTACGGAATATCGAGCGTGCGGCAGAACTGCTGGTTGAAAGCTTCGAGCACAAGGGCAAGGCCTTCTCCTGTGGTAACGGCGGCTCCATGTGTGACGCCATGCATTTCGCTGAAGAGCTGACCGGCCGTTACCGCAAAAACCGCCCGGGCATTGCTGCCGTCTCCATAAGCGACGCCAGCCACATCAGCTGTGTGGCAAATGACTTTGGCTACGACTACATCTTTTCTCGCTATATCGAGTCCCACGGGCGTGAAGGAGATGTCTTGCTGGCCATCAGCACCAGCGGCAAGAGTCCCAATGTGCTCAAGGCCGCTGAGGCTGCAAAAGCGTTAGGCATCAAGGTCATTGCACTAACCGGCAAACCAGGCTCCCTGCTCGAAACCATGGCTGATGTCTGCATCTGTGCGCCTGGCGGCCACTATGCCGATCGTATCCAAGAGCTGCATATCAAGGTCATCCATATCCTTATGGAGCTGATCGAGCGTAAGTTGAACCCGGAAAACTACGCCTGACTTAACCATTCGGAGGCGGTGCCAACCATGGCGCCGCACTCACCTTACTCTGGCACGTCTACGCTGACATGAATGGCGTCGTGCCGCCAGTATTCCAGATCGCAATCGATCAGACGCCCCTGCTGATCGCGGTTGATACGTGTGATATGCAGCGCCGGGCTTCCCATGCTGACCTTAAGTGCCTGCGCAGCGTCCGCATGCAACGCTGTAGGCCGCATTTCGAAACGAACACGCCCATACCGGATACCGTATTCACTGGCATAGAGATCGGTTAGCGAATGGGTCAGGTCAAATTGCAGGATATTGGGAAAATAGATCGGGTTGAGATAGTGCTCCACATAGAGCACCAGACGGCCGTCGATACGCCTGGCTCGCCGTATCTGATAGACGCCTGTACGCTCGGGAAGCTCGAGAAGCCCACACACCGTTGCATTAGCAGACACCAACCGAGCCGAGAGGACTTCGGTAGCCGGAACACGGCCCTGCCCTGCCACCATGGCATGAAAATGCGAGCGTACTAGCGGGTTGTAGGCCACTCTGGGGGGCGAAACAAACCAGCCACGTCGCTCTTCCCGATAAATCAGCCCCTGCGACTCCAACTGCCCAAGCGCTTCACGCAATGTAATCCGGGTCGTTGAAAACGACTCGCTCAAACGTCGTTCTGCAGGCAGCTTGGTGGAGGGCGCAAGCGCACCACACATAATCTGCTCCTCCAATGAGCGGCAGATGGCTGTGACGGTTTTTGGTGCGTCATCGTGCGGGCTTGCTCTCATTTGGACTAGTCCAGCCGGTAAAGCTCAGGGATGCATGAGCCAGAAAGAAATAGTGGCAGCTTAGATTATCTAGATGACCGCCCCGTTAAGCTGCGAGTTAGCTCATGATTCGTCGTTAGGGCAACCCTCTGCATAGATGCCATCAAGGTGGAAATCAAATCGTCATCCTTCGGCGGTAGATTGGCTTGCGTCTTGCTGATCTAGACCAGCCAATCGACCACGCCTCGAAGGAGCGCTCAATGAAACGCTTGCTTGCTTCACTGTTGGGTAGCGCACTTGCGCTGAATGGCACCCTGGCCCTGGCCGCCACGGATATGAACACACTCGAGCAGGCTGCCCGCCAGGAAGGCCAGGTTGATAGCGTAGGCATGCCTGACACCTGGGCCAACTGGAAGGACACTTGGGCCGATCTGCAGAAAAAGTACGGCCTCAAGCACATGGATACAGACATGAGCTCAGCCCAGGAAATAGCCAAATTCGCAGCCGAGGGTGAAAACGCCACCGCCGATATGGGTGATGTGGGCGCCTCGTTTGGCCCCATTGCCGTTGAGAAAGGCGTGACCCAACCATACAAGCCCACCACCTGGGGGCAGATTCCCGATTGGGCCAAGGACAAGGACGGTCACTGGATGCTGGCGTATACCGGCACCATCGCGTTTATCGTCAACAAGCAGCTGGTAGCTGATGTACCCCATAGCTGGGCTGACCTGCTGCAGGGCAAATACAAGGTTGCCATTGGTGATGTAAGCGCTGCCTCACAGGCAGTGAGTGGGGTCCTGGCGGCTACCTACGCTAACGGCGGTGACGAAAAGAACATCAAGCCCGGCCTGGAATACTTTGGCAAGCTGGCGCAGCAGGGCCGTTTGTCCATGACCAACCCGGTCGTCTCGACCTTGGAGAAAGGCGAAGTCGAAGTGGGTATCGTTTGGGACTTCAACGGATTGAACTATCGCGATCAGATCGATACTTCACGCTTTGAAGTGCTCATCCCTTCAGACGGCTCGATTACGTCCGGCTACACCACGATTCTGAACAAGTATGCCAAGCATCCGAATGCAGCCAAGCTGGCACGTGAATACATTCTTTCCGATGCTGGCCAGATCAACTTGGCTCGCGGTTATGCCCGCCCCATCCGTGCTGACCATATCCAGCTACCCGAGGATGTAAAAGCTAAACTGTTACCAAGCGAGCAATATGCCAGTGCCAAGCCCATCGCGGATGCCAAGGCCTGGGAAGAAACAGCCAAGCGTCTGCCACGTCTCTGGCAGGAAAACGTGATCATGCAGATGAAGCAGTGATCCAATGAAGACGATCCTGGTTGTGCTGGACGGTCTGGCCTATGGAGTCGCCCGTGACTGCATGGGCTACCTCCAAGGTATCTGTCAGGCAGGGCGCGGACGGCTCTATACCATGCAGTGTGAATTGCCGTCACTTTCCCGCCCGCTCTACGAGTGCATTCTCACAGGGGTACGCCCCGTCGACAGCGGCATTACGCACAATCAGGTCGTTCGGCTTTCGAACCAGCGCAGCGTGTTTCATTATGCGCGCGAGGCCTACCTCACGACGGCGGCTGCGGCCTATCACTGGATCAGCGAACTTTATAACCGTTCGCCCTTTGATGCCGCACGGGACCGTCATATCTGTGCCCCGGACCTGCCTATCCAGTACGGCCATTTCTATTACGCCGATCACTATCCAGACTCTCACCTCTTCGACGACGCAGAAAGCTTGAGACGACGTCATTCCCCTGATTTTCTGCTGGCTCACTCGATGAATATCGATGATGCTGGCCACAAATACGGACTTTCCAGCAGCCAATATCGAAACGCCGCACGTGTGGCAGATATATGCCTGTCCGGCCATTTACCGGTATGGCTGGAGGCGGGCTATCAGGTGATGGTGACAGCCGATCATGGCATGAATGATGACCGCAGCCATGGGGGGCTGCTGCCTGAAGAGCGTGAAGTCCCGTTATTCGTGTTCGGGACAGGCTTCAGCCTGCAAGAGGCAAGCCCTGTACAAACTGACCTATGCGGTACACTTTGTGAGCTTTTAGGTGTCGCCCATGACAAGCCGGTTTGTCGGGAACTCCTGGCATGAAAGGCAAATGGCTCGCCACATTGTGCCTTCTGCCCTTTCTAGTTTTCTTTTGTGCATTTCAGATAGCCCCATTGATCTGGATCGCTATCAACAGCCTCAAGCATCTGGATGGCTGGGGCCTGGGTAACTTCACCGAAATCCTTGAATCACCCTTCTATCGCCAGGCTATACGCTTTTCACTGGAGATTTCGGTCTGGTCCAGCCTGTTAGGCCTGCTAATCGCCATTCTGGGCAGTTACTCGCTACGCCAGGTCGACTCGAAGCTAAGAGATTTCGTGACAGCCTTTGCCAACATGACGAGCAATTTTGCCGGTATTCCCCTGGCGTTCGCCTTCATCATCCTGCTTGGCTTCAACGGGTGCCTGACCCTGCTGCTCAAGCAGACCGGGCTGATCGAGGACTTTAACCTGTACTCCAAAAGCGGATTGATCCTGATCTATACCTACTTCCAGATCCCGCTAGGCGTTCTGTTGCTCTACCCTGCCTTTGATGCCCTGCGCGAAGACTGGCGTGAAGCTGCCTCACTGCTTGGCGCCAATACCTGGCATTTCTGGCGTCATATCGGGCTACCGGTGCTGACTCCGGCACTGCTAGGTACATTCATCATTCTACTGGCCAATGCGCTGGGGGCCTACGCAACCGTATATGCCCTGACGACGGGCAATTTCAATGTGGTCCCGGTCCGTATAGCGGCATTGGTCTCTGGCGACATCTTTCTCGATCCGAACCTCGCAAGCGCCCTTGCCATGCTGCTGGTGATGCTCATGGCCGTGATTACCCTCGTTCACCAATGGCTGCTACGCCGGGGCTACCATGTCAAACGCTAACCGGTCGGTTTCACTCTACCATCGCCTGGTCGTCTGGCTGCTCTTTCTGATTCTTCTACTGCCGCTCGCTGCCACCCTGCTGTATTCATTGGCAACACAATGGTCCGCCACGCTTCTTCCCAGCGGGCTGACCTTGAAGTGGTACGTAGCGCTCTGGAGCGACTCACGCTTTCTCATCGCCTTCGGGCATTCATTGATCGTCTGCGTGGGCGCGCTGTTACTGGCCGTCTTCCTCGTACTTCCTCTCATGTTCGTCATCGCCTACCACTTCCCCAGGCTCGATGCACTCATGAACGTGTTCATCCTGCTGCCGTTCGCCGTGCCGCCTGTGGTGTCTTCCGTAGGATTGCTGCAACTCTATGCTGGCGGCCCCTTGCCGTTGATAGGCACACCATGGATTCTGATCGGCTGTTATTTCACCATCGCCCTGCCGTTTATGTACCGAGCCATCAGCAATAATCTGCAGGCACTGAATATTCATGACCTGATGGATGCGGCTCACCTGCTGGGCGCCAGCACCTTCCGGGCGGCCCTCCTGGTGGTACTGCCCAACCTGCGCAAGGGTCTTATGGTGGCGCTGTTTCTGTCATTTTCGTTTCTGATTGGCGAATTCGTTTTTGCCAACATTCTTGTTGGAGCGCGTTACGAAACCTTGCAGGTCTATCTGTACAACATGCGCAATGGCAGCGGCCATTTCACGAGCGCACTAGTCATCTCGTACTTTCTGGTCGTCCTGACCGTAACGTGGGCCGCCAGTGGTTTGAGCCGGGATAAATCATGAGCTTTCTAAGCGTTGAACATCTGCATAAGAGCTACGGCTCGAACATGATCTTTCAGGACATCGATTTCTCTGCAGAACAAGGTGAGCTGGTTACGCTTTTAGGACCTTCCGGCTGCGGCAAATCCACCTTGCTGCGCTGCCTGGCAGGCTTAACCTCGGTAAACGGTGGACGCATCCTGCTCGACGGTCAGGATATTGCGACCCTGCCGCCGCAAAAGCGCGGCATTGCCATGGTGTTTCAGAGCTATGCGCTGTTTCCCAACATGACGGTCGCGCAAAATGTAGCGTTCGGCCTGAAGATGCAAAAAGTGGATCGCCAAACTTTACACCTGCGCACCGCCGAAGTGATCGAACTGGTAGAACTCGAGGGGTTCGAAGACCGCTACCCTCATCAGCTGTCGGGAGGGCAATGTCAGCGTGTCGCCCTGGCGCGATCACTGGTCACTCGTCCACGTCTGCTGCTGCTCGACGAGCCGCTATCGGCACTGGATGCGCGCATCCGCAAGCATTTACGAGAACAGATACGGAGCCTTCAGCAAGCGCTCAATCTGACTACCCTGTTTGTCACGCATGATCAGGAAGAAGCCTTGACAATGTCCGACCGCATCGTGTTGATGCAAGCGGGCCGCATCGTACAAAGTGGCGATGCGGAAACCCTCTATACTGCGCCAGCCACGCTGTTTGCAGCAGGCTTCATGGGTAACTACAACATTCTGGATCCTGCTCAGGCTTCTACCCTGTTAGGGCGAAACTTCACTCAACAGGTGGCGATCCGCCCCGAATCGATCAGGATCAACGCATCGGAAGGCCCCAGTGCCGAGATTGTCGGACATACGCTGCTAGGCAATGTTATTCGCTATCGCGTGCAGACATTGGGGATCGAACTACTGGTAGATGTCCTCAATCAGGATGCCTCTGCCTTGCACCCGTGCGGCTCACGCGTCACATTGGGGATCGATTCATCAGCCGCAAGAGAAGTCGCATGACCCTCGCTATTTTCGACCTTGACGAAACCCTGATCGACGGTGACTGCTCCAGCTTGTGGTGCCAGCGAATGGCCCAACTCGGCTGGGTTGACGATTCCTTCATCCAGCGTGATGCCGCCCTGATGAAGGCATATGCCGAAGGCGCCCTGGCCATGGAAGAATACATGGCATTCGCCCTGGAGCCGCTCATAGGTCGAGCACCTGAGGAGCTGGAGCCGGAGATTGACGCCTATGTCGAAGACGTGATCGAGCCTCTAATCTTCAGCGATGCCTGCCGCTGCATTGCGGAACATCGCGCCAGAGGCGACCGGATCGTATTGATTTCGGCGTCCGGTGCTCATCTGGTCGAACCGATTGCCGGTAGACTGGGGATCAGCGAAATACTGGCCATCGACCTGGAACTGGCCCATGGGGTCTACACTGGCCGTACTCAAGGTGTCCTGACCTATCGAGAAGGCAAGCTGACGCGCCTTCTCGAGCTGATAGATCATCAGGAGGTCGAGCTTGCAGATGCCAGTTTCTACTCTGACTCACGTAACGATCTACCCTTGCTAGAACGCGTTGGGCATCCGCACGCCGTGAATCCCGATCCCTATCTGCGCGAGCAGGCCAGCCGGCGGGGTTGGCCAATCCTTGAGTGGAAATAGCCAAACAAAGGCTGGCCATGCCGGCATGGCCAGCCTCGACATCAGATTAGGCTGTCATCGAGGATCATCACGACCTTACCGTTCACCTTGTTGCTCGACAGTGCCGCAAACGCCGCCTCGGCATCCTTGGCAGCAAATTTCCGCTCCAGGTTCGGCTTGAGCTTGCCTTCTGTAAACAACGGCCAGACCCGTGCAGCCAGCTCTGCCATCAATCGGGCTTTGAACGCCGTATCGCGGTTACGCAGCGTAGAACCGATCAGGCTAATGCGCTTGCTCAACACCTTTGCCAGATCGAACTGCGCCTCTCGACCACTCATCAGGCCAATCAGTACCCACCGCCCGTCACGGCGCAGCACATCCAGATTAAGTTCGGCGTAGCTTGCGCCTACCGGATCAAGGATCACGTCGAATGGCCCGAAGTCACGCAGTCCTTCCAGCCCCTGGTGCCGATCAACGCCCCCTTCGGCACCCAGCGAAATGCAATAGTCCAGCCGCTCGGCCGAACCTACGCTGACCCAGCAAGGATTATCAAAAGCCTTACAGAGTTGAATGGCGGCAGAACCTACGCCGCTGGCCCCTGCATGCAAGAGTACTTTCTCGCCAGGTCGCAAGGCTGCCAATTCGAAAAGATTGCACCAGGCTGTTGCCCAGACCTCAGGTAGCGCTGCTGCCTCAGCCATCGACAGCCCTTCGGGAACCGGAATCGCATGCTGAGCATTCACCACGACTTCGCTGGCCATACCACCACCGGCCAGCAGAGCACAGACACGATCCCCGACGTTCCAATTGGCTCCCTCACCAACTTCGACCACAACACCGGAACACTCCAGACCGAGGGTTTGCGGCGCTCCAGGCGGTGGCGGATAGTTACCGGCCAATTGAAGAAGATCGGCGCGATTAAGCCCGGCCGCGGCGACCTGGATGCGAATTTCACCTGCGGAAAGAGCAGGACTTGTCAGCTGTTGCCACTCAAGCTGACCTTCAATACCTTGCAATGCGTTCACGGTGCCTCCATAGTGAGCTAGCTTTTGACCTTTAACAGCGTACTTGACTGTTGCGGGGAACCGGAACGGTCAAGTACGGCCTATAGCGTTATTACCCGTACTCTAGTCGAATCAAGCATGAAGCAGCTCCTCCCCCGTACCGCCCTCCTGTTCATCCTCGGTGTCAGCGCTCTTCCGCTGGCAGCCAAAACAGCGAGCCCAAACGTCTGGGACGGTCTCAAACCAGACCGCGATCAAGTCGTGGCAAGTCTCAATGTGGTAGAGCTGCTCAAGCGCCATCACTACAGCAAGCCGCCGCTTAACGATGAACGCTCGATAAAGATCTATGACAGCTATCTCAAGATGCTTGATCCCAATCGACTGTATTTCAACGCAGCCGATATCGCCGAGTTTGACGCATGGCGGACTCGCTTCGACGATCTGCTCAAGCAGGGCGACCTGAATCCAGGCTTCACGATCTACAAGCGTTACCTGGACCGTGTGAAGGAACGCCTCGACTACACACTGGGCCTGCTGGACAAAGGCATTCCCCAGCTGAATTTTGCGGCAGACGAAACGTTTGACGTCAACCGCGAAAAGGCGCCCTGGCCGACCAATACGGCCGCACTGGATGATCTGTGGCACAAGAAGCTCAAAGATGAAGTGCTGCGTCTGAAACTGGGTGGCAAGGACGATGCTGCCATCAAGGAGCAGCTGCAGAAGCGCTATCGCAATCAGTTGGCGCGCCTGAAACAGACTCGCAGCGAAGACATCTTCCAGGCTTACATCAACGCCTTCGCCCAAACATACGATCCGCACACGCAGTACCTCTCGCCTGAAAGCGCAGAGAACTTCGATATCAACATGAGCCTTTCCCTTGAAGGCATCGGTGCGGTACTGCAGAGCGATAACGATTACGTACAGATCGTTCGTCTGGTACCGGCCGGTCCCGCCGACAAGAGCAAGCAGCTCGCACCCGCTGACAAGATCGTGGGTGTAGCGCAAGGCAAAGACGGCGAAATGGTCGACGTCGTCGGCTGGCGTCTGGACGAGGTCGTCAAGAAGATCCGCGGCGCCAAGGGCTCCGTTGTTCGCCTGGAAGTCATCCCCTCGAGCAATCCGCCGAATGACCAGACCACAAAGGTCGTCTCGATTACACGTGAAGCGGTAAAGCTTGAAGAACAGGCAGCCCAGAAACACATCATTGACGTGCCTCACAACGGCAAGACCTACAAGCTGGGTGTAGTCGATGTGCCTGCTTTCTACTTGGACTTCAAGGCTTATCGCGCCGGCGACCCGAATTACAAGAGCACTACCCGTGACGTGCGCAAGCTGATCGGTGAGCTGAAAAACGAGAAAGTCGACGGTATTGTCATCGACCTACGCAACAATGGTGGAGGCTCCCTACAGGAAGCAACCGAACTGACTGGGCTCTTCATCGATCAAGGCCCAACGGTGTTGGTGCGTAACAGCGACGGCAAGGTAGACGTGTTGGCTGACGATGAAGGCGATGCTTTCTACACAGGTCCCATGACCGTGCTGGTCAACCGCCTCTCGGCCTCGGCTTCGGAAATCTTTGCGGGTGCCATGCAGGATTATCACCGTGCCTTGATCGTGGGCGGACAGACCTTCGGCAAAGGCACTGTTCAAACCATACAGCCTTTAAATCACGGTGAACTGAAGCTGACCCTGGCCAAGTTCTATCGCGTCTCAGGACAAAGTACCCAGCATCAGGGCGTTATCCCGGATATCAGCTATCCGGATATCGTAGATAACAAGGAGATCGGCGAAAGTGCGCTACCCAACTCCATGCCATGGGATACGATCCGTCCGGTTCTTGAGGTAGAGAACAATCCGTTCAAGCCGTATCTGCCTGAGCTGATCAACCGTCACGATACCCGCACCAAGACCAACCCGGACTTTGTCTTTGCTCGTGAACGCCTTCAGTTTGCACAGGATGTCATGAAGGATACGACGGTCAGCCTGAACGAGCAGAAGCGTCGCGCCGAGCAGGACGCCCTCGACAAGCGCCAGCTGGCAATCGAGAACGAGCGTCGGGTAGCTAAAGGTGAGGAGCCCCTCAAGGAATTGAAAAAAGTTGATGACGACGCTATTGCTGCCGCCAACAACGACGAAAAGACCAAACCTCAAGACGATGCCTACCTGATGGAGAGTGGTCAGATCCTGCTCGACTATCTGGACTTGAGTCACGGCGGTCCGTCTCACTGATTGCCGTCATCAAATAGTCATCGAACTGTCGTGAAATGAACAAGGCCAGCTTATCGCTGGCTTTGTTTATTCAGGACCAAGATAGATGACCGTCAACGAACAGTTGAGCGCGCTTGAGCAGATACTGGCTCGAAGTGATATACACAGCCTTTTCCAACCTATCGTTTCCTTGAGCGAACGCCGCATCATTGGCTATGAAGCACTTAGCCGTGGGCCTTCCAACAGTCCTTTGCACTCCCCGCTTCCCCTGTTCGCCATTGCTCGTACGGCACAGCGTCTGTCCGAGCTGGAAATGGCGTGTCGCACCCAGGCATGCACCGGTTTCCGTGATCTAGGCCTTGAAGGTAAGCTCTTCCTTAACATTTCCCCCGAATCACTTCTTGAGAACAGTCACGAGCAGGGCCGCACCCTGAAACTGCTACAGCGTCTGGGTATCCCTGCTAACCGAATCGTCATCGAGCTGACCGAACAGGCCCCAACCGACGATCTGGGCCTGCTTGATACCGCCTTGCACTACTATCGCGCAATGGGCTTTTCGATTGCTCTGGATGACCTGGGGGCCGGCTATTCCAGCCTGCGCCTGTGGTCCGAGCTGCGCCCGGACTACGTGAAGATCGATCGTCATTTCATCGATGGTATCCATCGTGATGGCGTCAAACGGGAGTTTGTAGGCTCCATCCTTCAAATGGCCAAGGCGTCCAACGCCGTGGTGGTTGCTGAAGGCATTGAGCTGCATGAGGAACTGGTCGTGCTGGCCGAAATGGGCATTGATCTAGTTCAGGGCTACCTTCTGAGTCGTCCTGAAGCAAATCCCCCGCGGGAAGCACGCGAGATCATGCCTCGCCTGGAGACACGCCCCAAAAGCCTTACAGAGGGCGGTACAGGCCTGACATCCATGTTACTTGAGCGGCCTGCCATCCAGGAGCAGACGCTGATACCTGCCGTCATGCAGCTTTTCCACGACAAACCCAGCTTTAACTCCCTGGCCGTGCTTGATGAACACGGTGCGCCTGTCGGCATCGTCCACCATTATGCCCTTGCAGAAGCCCTGCGTAAGCCCTTTGCGCCGGAGCTGTTTGGTCGCAAGCCCATTACGCGACTTATGCATCTGGATTTTCTATGCGTGGAGAAGAGCCAATCTCCTCTTCACGTCAGCCGACTACTCACCCAGCGCGCCAAGCAACGGGTAGAAGAAGACTTCGTTATTGTTGATCAAGGCCAATATGTCGGCATGGGTCGTGTGGTTGATCTTCTCCAACTAATTACTGAACAGAAGATTCAGGAAGCACGGCATGCCAATCCTCTGACAGGCCTGCCCGGCAGCGTACCGATTCATCATTGTCTAAGCCAGTTACTGGAGCACAACCAAAACGCCACCCTGTGTCACCTTGATATCGACAGCTTTACGCCCTTCAATGAGATTTATGGATATGCCAAGGGAGACGAAGTACTGCTGTGCCTGGCACAGGCCTTGGCAGAAAGCATGGATCGCACCCAGGACTTCATCGGTCACTACGGCGATGACAACTTTATAATCGTCCTACGCTCCATGGACTGGCGAGCACGGCTGACTCGACTCATGGAGACTTTCCAGAGTCGCTGCCGTCGCTTTTACGCACCGGAGCACCTGGATGCAGGCTGCCTGATAGCAGAAGATCATGAAGGCTACCGACGCGAGTATCCGCTGCTCTCTCTATCTCTTGGGGTTGTAAGGGTTACGGCAGAAAGTCGAACGTCACGCGATGCCCGCCAACTGCTTAAACTGGCGGAAAGCGCCAAGGCCCAGGCCAAAACCATTCCCGGCTATAGCTTGCACCTGATGGCCGAAACGGCCTGAGTTACCTATCTGAGGAAAAGTTGTACTCGAATACGCGCGTGACTTCAGATGCATGCCAGGCAGCCGCCTCTATACCATCCACCTCGCCGTTGAAGCGCCCGACTCGCTGGGCGCATTCAAAGAAACCAAGACGCGGCAGCCGGCTCGCACCCTGGCTGACCACCAATGCGCTGCGCAACGGCACACCCTGACGGGCATCCAGCGCTATCAGGTGTTCAAGGGCAGCAGTCAGTGTCGCCATGGCGGGCGTCGGTAACTGTAGACGCTCAATCAGCGAGCGATAGGTTACCAAGTGCCGCTGGCAACGGGCTTCTTCCAACTCGGCCAGCAACGCCTGCCAATGGGTACGACTGATCTGTAACGCCACAATACAAACCTGAATTCAACGAAAGGTTACTATAACAGCACAGCTTATCCTGTTCCGATGTGCAAGCACCTCTCGCCACCCAGGCTCAAGCCCGCTCAACCACTATAACGCCCTCAGCGGGTTTCTCATTGGGAAGCGGCGGAGCCGATAGCGACTTTTGCACCGCTACGGGCTGGGCATCTCTCCAGGCGCGAAAGGCATCAAGCTCGCTCTGCCAGGTTTTGCTTACCCACGCCAGCACTGCCAGATCATCAATGAAGCCAAAGGTAAGCATCCAGTCAGGGATCAGATCAACAGGCGAAAGGAAATAAGCAAGTGCTGCGACTACCGACAAGAGTGCCTGCCGACTAATACCCCGATATTCTCCACGCCACCAGGCCAGTAGCAGGGAATGGAAGAGCCCCAGGGTATCCTTGGCGGCACCCAACCGAAAATCTCGCTTGGCCAGCTTACGCCCGACGGCCAATAACAGTGCCGGTAAGCGCCCCCGAACAAGAAAACGTTGGGCAAGCCTCAGATAACGATCAAATCCAACGGGTGGCTTCATGAGATCTCCCCGCCTCGCAAAGGCAGTCTGATAGAGCGTTTGGCGAATAGGTAAATAATTACCTAGATTAGAGCATCGTCCTCACAAACAGGTTTCCTAAAACAAAAAAGCCCCGTATGAACGGGGCTTTTTAATAGAACGGCATGTTACTTCTTGGAAGTATCCTGCTCTTGTGCAGCGTCCGACTCGTCGGATGGCTCTTGCGTCAGGCCATTGTCGCCCTGAGCGCTTGGATCCTTGATACCTAGCAGCTCCAGGTCAAAGACAAGCACGGAGTTGGCAGGAATGGCAGGGCTTGGGCTCTGCGCGCCGTAGGCCAGTTCGCTGGGAATGTACAGCTTGTACTTTTCACCTACATGCATGAGCTGAAGCGCTTCAACCCAACCCGGAATCACGCCACTCACCGGCAAATCAATCGGGCTGCCACGCTTGATGGAACTGTCGAATACAGTACCGTCAACAAGACGGCCTTCGTAGTGAACTGTCACTACATCATTCGGCTTGGGCTGCGGACCATCTGCCTTCTTGACCACTTCATACTGCAAACCGGAAGCCGTTGTGACAACACCCTCGCGCTTGCCATTTTTTTCCAGGAAATCCTTGCCTGCTTTGGCATTGTCTTCGCTGAGCTTGGTCATGCGCTCTTCTGCACGCTTCTGCAGATCGGCAAACGCATCTCTTAGCTGATCATCGGTAAGCTTCTGCTCTTTCTTGCCCACAGCATCTTCAATACCCAAAGCCACTGCTTTTGAATCCAGGTCATCGATGCCTTCCTGAGCAAGGCTTTTACCCATGTTCAAGCCGATGCCGTAGGACGCTTTCTGAGCTGGAGTTTCAAGATTAACCTTGGATTGTGATTGTGAGTCGCAGCCGCTGAGAACCAGGCCAACGAGGGCCACTGCTGCTGCCAACCGGTGCTGTTTCATGCTGTTTCCTTGTCCGTGCGCGAAGCGCGTTCGATAAAACCGCGAGCTTATCAGGGCCTAACTGCCACTGGCTACGGCATGATAAGAATAGTTAGTAGCTTATAAGTTCAGCGCTGAATAGTGACTGAATACAAAGCAGTCTGTGTCCGTGACGTATCAAACAACCCTGAACATACGGACTAGACATCTTTAAAAGAAACTAACTGTACAAAGAACTTCCAGCAAAGAATGCTTAATAGAAGCGGAAAACAGCCGCTAGAAAGGGAATAAACCTGTAGACACGAAAAAAGCGGCGCAAGGCCGCTTTTTCGTAATTTATCGGGAGTTCAGTGGGCCCGATAAACTTAATATGGCGCAGCGGACGGGACTCGAACCCGCGACCCCCGGCGTGACAGGCCGGTATTCTAACCGACTGAACTACCGCTGCGTATATCGCAAAATGGTGGGTGATGACGGGATCGAACCGCCGACCCTCTGCTTGTAAGGCAGATGCTCTCCCAGCTGAGCTAATCACCCACGTAGCTTTCGCTAGTGTTCTTCCTGGGTTCATCAAGAGGATTTAAAATCCTAATCAAGCAACCCAAGATGAAGCAAAAATGGCGCAGCGGACGGGACTCGAACCCGCGACCCCCGGCGTGACAGGCCGGTATTCTAACCGACTGAACTACCGCTGCGCGTAACTTCAAGAGTGGTGGGTGATGACGGGATCGAACCGCCGACCCTCTGCTTGTAAGGCAGATGCTCTCCCAGCTGAGCTAATCACCCACTTAACTTTCGTAAGCGTTTGCTCTCGAAGTGGGGCGCATTCTACGGACGGTTTTATAGGCTGGCAAGCCCCCAAGTGAAAAAAATTTCAAATGATCCAAAGGCTTAGGTTCTTTTCCTTTATTTCCAAGCCTTTGGATCATTTCCCGGGTCTGCCCTTGCAGGCAGGACCGTATCGTTACGCCCCAAAAAGCGGCCTGTTTGTCATTAAAGCCCTTTAATCGTTGCCAATGATCAATTGGGGGTTGGCCTTGGAAGCATGGCAGCGGAATAATGCGCGCTTCGTTTTTTGGGGAATCGTCACGCCATGTGGTTTCGTAATCTTCTTATTTATCGTCTTACCCAGGATTTATCACTCGAAGCCGAGGCCCTGGAAACCGCGTTGGCCAGCAAACCTGCACGTCCCTGCGCCAGCCAGGAACTGACCACTTACGGTTTCGTTGCTCCTTTCGGCAAGGGAGAAGACGCTCCTCTGGTACATGTCAGCCAGGATTTCTTTCTGATCGCAGCTCGCAAGGAAGAGCGCATTCTGCCCGGCAGCGTAGTAAAAGATGCCGTGCAGGAAAAAGTTGATGAAATCGAAGCACAGCAGATGCGCAAGGTTTACAAAAAGGAGCGTGACCAGATAAAGGACGAAATTGTCATGAGTCTGCTGCCACGGGCCTTCATTCGCCGCCAGACTACCTTTGCAGCAATCGCGCCCAAGCAGGGCTGGATTCTGGTAGATGCCTCCAGTGCAAAGCGCGCAGAAGATTTGCTTTCCACCCTTCGTGAAGCGCTGGGCTCCCTTCCGGTTCGTCCGATGTCGGTCAAGCAGGCACCGACTGCAACCTTTACAGATTGGGTCAAGTCTCAGGCAGCCACAAATGATTTCCATCTGCTGGATGAGTGCGAGCTACGCGATAGTCACGAGGATGGCGGTGTTGTCCGCTGTAAAGGGCAAGACTTGACCAGTGAAGAAATCCAGAATCATCTGGGCGCAGGCAAGCTGGTGACCAAGCTGGCCCTGGCTTGGCAGGACAAGCTGTCGCTGTCAATCGATGACAAGGTCGCGCTCAAGCGGCTGCGCTTTGAGGACTTGCTTCAAGAGCAGGCCGAGCAGGATGGCGGCGATGATGCCATGGCGCAGCTGGATGCTACCTTTACTCTAATGATGATGACCTTTGCCGAATTTATTCCGTCGCTGGTCGAAGCGCTGGGTGGAGAAGAAATTCCGCAGGGGCTCTAATCAGGTGCGGCGCCCCGGGGCGCCGCCCAACTTCCAAGGCTCATATTTTTATAAGGATAATCATGGGCGCTCTCGCAGCTTTAAGCCGCTTTGCAGGCAATACCTTTGCCTTGTGGGTCCTGCTGGCGGCTGTTCTAGCCTTTATATGGCCTGAAGGGTTTCGCTCCTTAACGCCAGCTATCGTCCCCTTATTGGGCCTGATCATGTTCGGCATGGGGCTCACGCTCAAAGCTGAGGATTTCAAGGAGGTCTTTCGCAAACCTCTTAGGGTTCTTCTAGGTGTAATCGCTCAATTTATCATTATGCCCGGCATGGCGTGGCTGCTTTGTCTTGTCATGCAATTGCCGCCGGAAATTGCAGTAGGCGTTATTCTTGTGGGTTGTTGCCCTGGCGGTACGGCGTCCAATGTCATCACCTGGTTTTCACGCGGGGACGTCGCACTGTCTGTTGGCATCACTGCCGTCACTACCCTTCTGGCCCCGTTGGTGACCCCTACATTGATCTGGCTATTGGCTTCGGCCTGGCTACCAGTCAAGTTCTCAGCCCTTTTTCTATCCATCGTCCAGGTCGTTATCCTCCCGATTGTGCTGGGACTAGTTGCCCAACGCTTCCTGGGGTCAAAGGTACGGGCAGCGGTTGAGGTGTTGCCCCTGGTCTCGGTTATCAGCATCGTGCTGATCGTGGCGGCCGTTGTGGCTGTCAGCCAGGCGAAAATTGCAGAGTCAGGATTTTTGATTATGGCTGTAGTCGTACTGCATAACACATTGGGACTGATGCTTGGCTATCTGGCCGGAAAAGTGTTTGGGCTACCTCTGGCGCAGCGCAAGACGTTGGCTATCGAGGTCGGTATGCAGAATTCGGGACTGGGCGCAGCACTGGCAACAGCACATTTCTCCCCTCTTGCGGCTGTGCCCAGTGCCTTGTTCAGCGTCTGGCATAATATTTCCGGAGCGCTGCTGGCCACATGGTTCCGTCGCTTGAATGACGAGTCCTCTGCAAAAGAGTGAGCATATAACGAAACCGGCGCGCTCGGGCTTGGCTAGAGCGCATCGGTTCGCGAAGGGGACGACCCCATCGCCTGAAACTATCCGGGGACGGCCCCGCTTTACCAACCCTGGAATCTTTATGTCCTGGATTATTCTTTTTCTGGCCGGGCTGTTTGAAATAGGCTGGGCTATAGGCCTCAAATACACCGAAGGCTTTACCCGCCCTCTTCCTACTGTCCTGACGGCAGCCGCCATGCTGACCAGCATAAGCCTCTTGGGCATGGCCGTTAAGCAGCTTCCTCTTGGTACAGCCTATGCCATATGGACGGGTATTGGCGCAGTAGGAACGGTAATTGCTGGCATCATTCTATTTGGCGAAAGCGTCAGTCCGATCCGTCTGCTCAGTGTGCTGCTTATTTTATGTGGCTTGATCGGGCTTAAACTGAGCCATTAGCGCCTAGTCGCGGATGCTGCGCGTAGGGTCTCCACCGCCTATCACGGCGCGAAAGCGCATCAGGAATTCTGGCACGCTTGCAAACAGGAAGGCATTGACGCCTATATTCATCAACGCAACCGCCAGAAACAGCTCCGGAACTGTCATCTTGAATACAGACAAAAGCAGCATAGTGATAAGGGCCGAGCAGACCATTAGGAGCGCATTGAGAATATTGGTGGCAGCGATAACCCGAGAGCGCTCCTCCTGTGGCGTGCGTGCCTGAATCAGCGCATAGAGCGGAACGATATAAAATCCGCCAGAGATCCCCAGTCCCAAAATGCACCCAAGCGCTGGCCACATGGAAAATTCTTTCAGCGCTGCCCACCCGCCATAAGACCCTGTGATAGCGGCCATGTCAGGCGTGACGGCATAGAGCAAGACGCTGAAGACAGATAACCCCAGCGCACCCAGCGGAACAATACCTGCCTCAACATGCCCCTTGGACAACCGGCCACATAGAAGAGAGCCCAGCGCAATGCCTACCGAGAACAAGGTAAGGATCAGCGAAACCATGCTTTCCTGACCGTGCAGGTAGTCCTTGGCATAGGCTGGTATCTGGGTAAGGTATACCGCACCCACAAACCAGAACCAGGAATTGCCCAGCAGAGAACGAGAGACCGAGGGCGCCTGCCCCAGCCCCATACGTAAGATCACCCATGTTTGCCGGAAAATGTTCCAGTCCAACCTCAGGTGCGAGATGACGGCCGGCGCGGATGGAATACCCAGGCTGGCCAGAAAACCAGCCAGAGCGATCAATACGACGCCTATGGCTACGGCCTGTGAATAATCCGGGAGAGAGAGCAAGGCCCCTGCCCCTATCGTCCCGCCCAGGATGGCCAGGAATGTGCCCATCTCCACCAACGCGTTACCGCCCATCAACTCTCGAGACTCGAGATGCTGGGGCAAAATTGAGTACTTGGAAGGTCCGAAGAGCGCCGAGCGTGTACCCATGGCAAACAGAACAAATAACAATAGTGGCAGGCTGTTAAGCCAAAAACCTAGACTGCCTAACAGCAACATGACGATTTCCGAGCCTTTCAGCCATCGCATGAGCCGCGCCTTGTCATATTTTTCGCCTAACTGTCCGCCTAACGCTGAAAACAGCAGGAACGGAAGAATAAACAGCAAGGCGCACAGGTTGACCAGCAACAGCCTGTCACCGGTAACGCTCAAGTGAAACAGCACCGCCAGAATCAGTGACTGCTTATAGACGTTGTCATTAAAGGCGCTAAGGGACTGTGTTATGAAAAACGGTAGGAAGCGCCGTTTTTTCAACAGAGCGAACTGTGAGGACATCGAACGAGGTCCTATTCGAAGAAGGGAAACCGGAACGGGCCACAGCCATCCTTGCAGCCCGAGATAACAACCGCGTTACATCGTACGTCAGTCAAACATCGTTATATCCGAATAGCCTTAGGAAAAAGAAGCTTCCAGACTGGCTTTTACCGTCGGCCACTCACGGTCGGTAATACTGTACATGACGGTGTCATCAAGCCGACCATCGGCCAAACGTCGATGGTTACGTAACAGTCCTTCACGTACAGCTCCTAGCTTTTCAATGGCGCGTTGCGCACGCAGATTGCTAGCTGCCGTCTTGAGTTGTACACGTACCAGATGCCAGTTCTCGAACGCATGACGCAGCAGCAGGTATTTGATGTTGGCATTCAATCCACTGCCATGCTGCTCCCGATCCAGCCAGGTCCAGCCGATTTCAGCGGCAGGTAGCGCAGGCAGAAACTCTGAAAAGCGAGTGGTACCCACCAGCTTGTCAGCCAGCCTGATGGTAAAAGGGATAGTTTTGCCTTCACGCTGCTCGGCAATGGCGTGCCTATACCAGTCCGGTCGTAGTGGACCGCTCAGGTAATGCAACTCGTCCCGGTTGAGATCAGCCAGGCTGACCAGTTCCAGTACGTCGCTTTCCACCATAGGCTCTAAACGAAGAGCACCGCGCTGCAAGGTAATGGGATGCGCTTCGAACATGGCGCCACTCTCCTTGATAACACTGCGACACGCTAACAGGCTGAAGCCCTCGGCTCAACCAAACCTGCGACATTGGTCTCAGTGACCTTGGAGCAGTCGCTTTGATGAGACACTTATAAAGCCTGCCATGCTCCCCAACGAGCGCATTAGAATAGTCCCTAGGTATTCCCACTACTCGAGACGAGCTCTTTTTAATCTATCTGGCAGCGGAAGGCCTAGGGCCAACCACCTATAAAAGGCCCTGCACAACAAAATTCACAGGAGTTCGCATGACCCTATCCAGCGGACTGATCGCCGCCGTTGCTCTGCTGTACATGGCGGTGCTCTTTGCGATTGCCTTTTATGGCGACAGACGAAAAACGCCGTTGCCCCCCAAGTTACGCGCCTGGGTTTACAGCTTGTCGCTTGCGGTATATTGCACCAGCTGGACATTCTTTGGCGCCGTTGGACAGGCGGCCGACCAACTCTGGTCCTTTCTGCCGATTTACCTAGGGCCTATCCTGCTCCTGCTATTCATGCCACGTCTGATCAAGAAAATGATCATGATCAGCAAGCAGGAAAACATTACTTCCATTGCCGACTTCATTGCCTCCCGCTATGGAAAATCGCGGGCGCTGGCGGTTGTGGTTACGCTGATCTGCCTGGTAGGCGTGCTGCCTTATATCTCCCTGCAGCTCAAAGGCATTGTCATGGGCGTTAATCTGCTGACCGGTGTAGGGGCCGAGTCAATAGGCATGCGTGCACAGGACACCGCCTTGATCGTCTCGCTGGCATTAGCGGTATTTACCATCCTGTTCGGCACTCGCAACCTTGATGTTACCGAGCATCACCGGGGCATGATGCTCGCAATTGCCTTTGAGTCGCTGATCAAACTCCTGGCATTTCTTTCCGTAGGGATTTTTGTGACCTATGGACTTTATGATGGATTCGATGACCTCTTCGATCAGGCACGCATTGCGCCCGAGCTGTCCAAATACTGGCAGGAAACCTTCGACTGGCCCGCACTGCTGGTGCAAACCGGAGTAGCGTTCACGGCCGTCATGTGTCTGCCACGACAGTTTCATGTCACGGTAGTTGAAAATACGGATGCGCGTGACCTGAACCTGGCCCGCTGGGTATTTCCTTGCTACTTAGCCTTGGCGGCGCTGTTTGTTGTTCCCATCGCCCTGGCAGGACAGATGCATCTGCCCAAAGGGGTCGTACCTGACTCCTTTGTTATAAGCCTGCCCATGGCACAGGCGCATCCCGGCCTGGCGCTCCTGGCTTTCATTGGTGGCGCTTCGGCCGCTACCAGTATGGTGATCGTCGCCAGCGTGGCCTTATCCACCATGCTATCCAATGATATTTTGCTGCCCCTCTTATTCCGTAAGCAGAAGGTAGAGCGCCCCTATGAGGTGTTCAGCCACTGGCTGGTAACCATTCGGCGTGTTGCGATCGTGGCGATCCTGCTATTGGCGTATCTCTGCTATCGCCTGCTGGGCTCTACGGCAAGCCTGGCTACCATCGGGCAGATCGCCTTTGCAGCTATCGCTCAACTGGGCCCGGCCATGGTAGGGGCACTCTACTGGAAGCAGGCGAACCGGAGAGGTGTATTTGCAGGACTTGCAGCGGGCGCCTTTCTTTGGGCTTATACCCTGGTTCTGCCAGTCATGGCAGAAAGTCTGAGCTGGCCACTCGACCGTTTTCCTGGGCTAGCCTGGCTGGCGGCCAATCCGTTTGGCCTGCCCTTCAAACCCCTGACTCAAGGCGTACTGCTGTCCTTGGCAGGAAATTTTCTCCTCTTCTTTCTGGTTTCCAATCAGGCCAGGACGCGAGTATCCGAGCACTGGCAGGCCGGCCGTTTCATTGGGCAAATGACCTCGGCGCGCCTGAATACCCGGTCGCTATTGGCAGTGCAGCTAGAGGATCTTCGCGCACTCGCTGCCCGCTTCGTAGGCGATGAACGTGCTCGGCAGAGCTTTATTCGCTTCGCTGACCAGACGGGCCTGACCTTTCATCCGGCCCAGAATGCCAACGGAGAATGGATTGCCCATACCGAGCGCCTGTTAGCCGGCGTGATTGGAGCCTCCTCTGCGCGGGCGGTGGTAAAGGCTGCCATCGAAGGCCGTGACATGCATGTGGAGGATGTCGTACGCATTGCCGACGAAGCGTCCGAAGTACTTGAATTCAACCGCGCGCTTTTGCAGGGCGCTATCGAAAATATTTCTCAAGGTATCAGCGTTGTCGATCAATCTCTTCGGCTGGTGGCCTGGAACCAGCGTTACCTGGAGTTGTTTGACTACCCGGACGGCATGATCCAGGTCGGGCGTCCAATCGCCGAAATCATCCGCTATAACGCAGAACGGGGCCTCTGTGGCCCAGGCGATCCTGACGAGCACGTAGCACGACGTGTTGATCGAATGCGGCAAGGGATTGCCCACACATCTGAGCGACAATTCCCTAATGGCCGGGTAATCGAACTCAGTGGCAAACCCATGCCGAAACGCGGCTTTGTCATGAGCTTTACCGACATCACTGCGTTTCGCGAAGCAGAGCGCGCCCTTCGTGAAGCCAATGAAGGGCTGGAGCAGCGCGTGGAAGAGCGAACCCGGGAGCTCTCCCAGCTTAACCAGGCGCTGACAGAGGCCAAAGCCCATGCAGAAGCAGCAAACCAGTCCAAAACACGCTTTCTCGCTGCCGTCAGCCATGATCTGATGCAACCGCTAAACGCAGCCCGCCTGTTTACGGCCGCCCTCGCCCACCACGATGCGTTACCAAAGGATGCTCGCGAGCTGGTTAACAACATGGATTCGTCCCTGCGCTCCGTGGAAGACCTGATTGCCGACCTGCTGGATATCTCGCGCCTGGAGAGCGGACGGGTTCATACGGAAGTCGGCACGTTCGCAATCAATACGCTATTTGATACGCTGGGCGTAGAGTTTCGTGCCCTGGCGCGAGAACAAGGCATAGATTTCCACCTAAGCGGAAGTCGCCTGAGAGTAGAAAGCGACGTCAAGCTTCTGCGCCGAGTCCTGCAGAACTTTCTGACCAATGCTTTCCGCTATGCCAGAGGGCATGTATTGCTAGGTGTCCGCCGCCATGGTGATCATGTGACACTGGAGGTATGGGACCGTGGCCCAGGTATCCCGGAAGATAAGCGGCAGGTCATTTTTGAGGAGTTCAAGCGACTCGATAGTCATCAGACGCGCGCAGAGAAGGGATTGGGCCTGGGACTGGCTATTGCTGATCGTCTTTGCAAGGTACTGGGCCATCGTATCGAGGTACGCTCCTGGCCAGGCAAAGGCAGTGTATTCAGTGTCTCGGTGCCCGTCGCGACTCAAATTCTATCCGAGCCTGTCCTGCAGCCTACACGCGAACACACCAGCGAACCGCTACGAGGCGCACCGGTATTTTGCGTTGATAACGAGGAAAGCATCCTGACGGGTATGCAGAGCCTTCTTAGCCGCTGGGGCTGTGAGGTTCATACGGCACGCAATCAGCAGGAGTGCGAGGCGTTACTGGCGCAAGGCATTCAGCCACAGATAGCGCTGGTGGATTTCCATCTGGATGACGGCAATACCGGACCTCAACTGATGGCATGGCTTCGCACGCGGCTTGATAAGCCGTTGCCTGGCATTGTGATCAGTGCAGATGCACATCAGGATCGTGTCAGTGAAGTGCATTCGGCTGGGCTGGATTTTCTACCTAAACCCGTAAAGCCAGCCGCCTTACGCGCATTGCTTAGCCGTTATCTGAATTTAAGATGACTTGGCGGCGCCCGTGTCGATAGGTCATAAAAACCCAATCGAAATAATGCAAAAAAATTCTTGCATTTTGATGAAGCCAAGCGTGATGCGGTCTACAGGGTTAATCCACAGAACCTGTGGATAACTCTGTAGAAAAGTTGGTGGAAATGTCCTGTAAGCTAGATGAAATGGGGGGTTCCGTTAAACTGTCCATTTTTTAACCAATCAAAAAAATCCTTATAAATCATATATTTATACCTAAATAACCGTTCTAAATATTTTTATGCCTGTTTAAGCGAAGCGCTTGACAAGCGCATTAGTGCTTGTGCACAAGTCCTGAACATTGCCCCTTGACTCAGGGTGTATTTTTGAGCATAGCCCTTCGCCTGAGTTAGAAAATTTAGTGAATTCATATGTTTTATCACCCTGCCAGACTGACCTCGGCAGGACGACGACTCATTAACACCCTGCCCTCACGGACAGAAAACAGTGGAAGGCCCTGGCTTCTTATCATTTCGTAGTCCGAATCGGCTGACAGGATCAGCAGATTGGCCGGGCGCCCTACTTCCAGCCCATATCGGTCACCCAGCTGCATGGCGTTGGCGCTATTTACGGTCACCAGATCCAAGGCATGCTGCAGGCGCTCATAACCGAGCATGTGACAGATATGCAGGCCAGCCTCCAGTACCCTGAGAATGTTGCCGTTACCCAGTGGATACCATGGATCAACAATGGAGTCCTGCCCGAAGCACACATTCATACCGGCCTCCAGCAGTTCGTTCACACGCGTTACGCCACGCCGTTTGGGAAAGGTGTCGAAGCGACCTTGCAGGTGAATGCTCTCGGTGGGGCACGATATAAAGCTGATACCCGAACGACTCAGCAGACGAAACAGCTTTGAACAGTAGGCATTGTCATAAGAACCCATGGCAGTAGTATGGCTGGCAGTGACACGTGAGCCCATGCCACGACTACGCGCCTCCTCTGCCAACACTTCCAGAAAGCGGGAATGGGGATCGTCTGTCTCATCGCAGTGAACATCCACCAGACAACCTGTGCGCTCAGCCAGATCCATCAGAAATTTGACGGAACTGACCCCTTGCTCACGGGTATATTCGAAGTGAGGGATTCCGCCAACCACGTCGGCTCCCAGCCGAATGGCCTCCTCCATCAGTTCTCGGCCCTGAGGATAGGATTCGATTCCTTCCTGGGGAAACGCCACAATTTGCATGTCAACTAAATGGCTTGTTTCTTCCCGAATTTCCAACATGGCCTTCAAAGCCGCCAGACTGGCATCGGTTACATCCACATGGGTACGAACATGCTGGATACCGTGGACCGCCAGGGCATTAATGGTCTGCTTGGCCCGCGCCTTGGTATCTTCGTGGGTAATAGTCGCCTTTCGCTCTCCCCAGCACTCAATGCCTTCGAATAACGTGCCGCTCATGTTCCACCGCGGTTCCCCAGCTGTCAGGGTGGCATCCAGATGGATATGCGGCTCGACGAAAGGCGGAATAACCAGATTGCCTCGCGCATCCAGTATTTCAGCGCTGGCTGGGCTCACAAAAGCGACCTGTGATTCGATTGCAGCGATCCGGTCGCCTTGCAAACGCACGGTAAACAGCCCTTCCTGACCACGCATCCGCGCATTGATGACATTCATCGACAGACTCCTCAAGCAAAGGACTACTTACTCTTTATAACAGTAGGTGACCTGGAACATTTCCAGCCTATGCCTCTGCGCGAGCGACAACCGATAGCCGGGCCCCCACCAGGCCACACAGCATTACGTACCCCAGCGCGGCAGTACCAACGCCGACAAGAGGCGCCAACCAAGGGGAGAAAAAGGCTGCCAGAACACCCAGGCCATAGGCCGCAAGCCCAACCCAATTGAATTTAGGTAAATGAACAGTCGCCAAGAGGGGGTAACGCCCTCTATGACGATAAAAGAAATCAGCTGCAATCACGCCGCCGATAGGAGGGATAATGGTTCCCAATATAATCAGGTAGGGGACCAGCAGATCGTACATGCCCAGCACTGCCAGCAATGTACCTATTGCTGCGCCAACCAGCGTAACGGTTCGCCGGCGATCTGTTCGAACCAGATTACAACCCGCCACAGCGAAGTTATAGATAGTATTGTCCTGCGTGCTCCAAAGATTAAGCATGAGCATGGCTATCGCTGCCAGCGAGAAACCCTGAAGCAGCAAGACCTCCACCACGTCCGGTTGTTGGTACACAATGGCGCCATAGGCGCCGATCAGCACCATCAGGCCATTGCCGATAAAAAAACCAGCCAGGCTGGCCAGAATGGCAACTCTCCCAGTGCGAGCAAAACGTGTCCAATTAGTAGCCTGTGTCGCCCCGCTGACAAATGTGCCAAACACTAATGTCAGCGCTGTGCTATACTCCATCGTGTTGCCTGGTTGTATGGCCAGCAGGCCTTCCAGCCCACCGATCTTTCGTGTTGCAACCCACATGGATAATGCCAGCAGGCCACACATGGCGGGTACAGCAATATAAGACAGGATCTCCAAGCCTCGGTAGCCAATATAGGCTGTGGCACAAAAGCCAAAACCGAAGATCACCATCAGCAACAGCACAATGCCTTCGGGCAATCCCAGAAACTTACCCAGCACGACTGCCGCCGTCGCCGTGCCCCAGGCATACCAGCCAATCTGCGTGAATCCCAACACCAGATCAGACAACTTGCTTCCTACTTCGCCAAAGCAGAACCGGCCCATCAGAACAGAATTAAGGCCGCTTCGATACGCGATATATCCCAGCAAGGCGGCATAAAGACCAAGCAGCAGATTACCTACCATAATCACGCTCAGCAGGGTCTTGAAATCGAACGCCGTGCCGATCTTACCGCCTGCAAACATCGTCGCGGTAAAGAAGGTAAAGCCCAGCAGCACCAACGTTGTCGACCAGACGCCCCGACGGGCTGACATAGGCACTTCACTTAACGGATAGTCGTTCGCGCTTGCGTTCGTCTCGCTCATTTCGCTATTCCCGCTTGGTCATGGACCTGAGAGCAAGTGCGAAGCGCATGCCAAACGCTGTAACGCTCTGGTGCAACCCAATGACTGCGGCAGGAAGGTGCTAAACAAGAGGCCAACGCACAAAAGCGGCTCATTGTCCTTTAGCTTTGCCTTGAAATGGTTCACTGCAGCGGCAAACACAACATTGTGCTGAAGCAATTTGAAGCACATGAAAAAGAGACATTTCCCATTCAGCGACTTAGCTTAATGGGAAAAGTTGGCAAAAAACTTGCTAAAGCAGGTTATCAATGCAGCAAATTGACGCCGCTGCTGTCATAAGCGCGTCACGTGATTCAACTAAAAGAAGATTATGAATACACATCAGCAAACTCAAACCGCAATCCAAATGCTTTCTTCTGCTTTCGCTCCGTTCGATTGTGTAATCGCTGCGCCCAGCAAGAAAGGCTTTTCATTCATCATCGTCAATGAATTCGGCGTTGCGCGCCATACTCAGCGACTTTACCGTGAGGAATACAGTTGCCCGACTCGTCTGCAGTCCGTTATCGAACGTGCACGCAAAGCCATCAGCGCCTGATCCATTCCCGCCTTACTTTTCCTAATACGATGCCCGACACGCGCCTGACAGGCAGCGTGCAACGGTGCATGCGTGCCAGCGGAATCCTCCCCTTTCCGGCAGGCACAAAAAACCCGTAGCGGTCACAGACGCACTACGGGAAGACGAGGAAACTCTCGCGCGGCTCTACAGGATCTAACGCTTGCGCTTTGCGCGGCGAGCCAGCATGTTCAGGCCTTCGATAACGGCCGAGAATGCCATGGCAGCATAGATATATCCCTTGGGCACATGAGCGCCAAAGCCTTCAGCGATCAGGGTCATGCCGATCATGATCAGAAAGCCCAGCGCCAGCATGACAACCGTGGGATTGTTATTGATGAAGCGCGCCAGCGGATCAGCGGCGACCAACATGACGGTCACCGCGACGATAACGGCGATGATCATGATGGGCACATGCTCGGTCATCCCGACAGCCGTAATAATGCTGTCGATGGAGAAAACCAGATCGAGCATGAGAATCTGGACGATGGCCGAGGTAAACCCGAGGGTAACGGCCTTTTCGCCGCTTTTACCTTCGAATAGGTCGCCTTCCGGATCAGGATCCACATTATGATGGATCTCCTTGGTTGCCTTCCAGAGCAGGAAGAGACCACCTGCTATCAGGATGATATCTTTCCATGAGAAGCCCTTGCCAAAGAGTTCGATCACCGGTTCGGTGAGCTGAACGATCCAGGCAACCGTTCCCAAAAGGCCCAGTCGCATGACCAGCGCCAGGCCTATTCCGATACGCCTGGCCTTTTGCCGATGCTGCTCGGGCAGCTTGTTGGTCAGAATGGAAATAAAGATCAGGTTATCAATACCGAGCACCACTTCCATGGCGATCAGCGTCGCCAAGGCAACCCAGGCGGTAGGATCCGAAATCAACTGCTGGAGGTAATCCATGAACCTTTTTCTCAGAAAATAGGAGAGTTAAGGCGCCGATGAGTTACCAAAGGCACCCAGTTACCCTGAACTATAGCCAAAAGAAAGATGTGAAATTTTTGTCGTATCGCTGATTTGTTTTTGTTTCAAATCATTGAGCTAGACATCTGCCCCGGAGATACTCCGGTTTCGATATCGCCGAACGAAACGATCAACATACTCGTCTGCCGGTTCGTTGAGAATGTGCTGCGGGCTTCCCACCTGAATCAGCTGGCCGTCCCGCAGGATTGCAATCCGGTTTCCCAGCCTGACCGCCTCGTCCAGATCGTGGGTAATGAACACGATGGTCTTGTGCAGGCGCTGCTGTAACTCCAGCAACTGATCTTGCATCTCGGCACGAATCAGTGGATCGAGCGCCGAGAACGCTTCGTCCATGAGGATGATTTCTGTGTCAGTTGCCAACGCCCTGGCCAGCCCGACTCGCTGGCGCATACCGCCTGACAGCTGATGGGGCCATTTGCGCTCATACCCTTTGAGCCCTACCGCTTCAATCCAGTGCTGTGCATGCGTTTCTCGTGCAGTCCGGCTTTCGCCACGTAGTTTCAAGCCGTAGGCCACATTACCCAGTACGGTTTTATGGGGTAACAGCCCGAAGCCCTGGAAAACCATGCTGATCTTGTGGCGCCGGAAATGCCTGAGTTGCTGCATGTCATAGGCCAGTATGTTCTCGCCATCGACTCGGATAGAACCGCTGGTGGGATCAATCAGGCGATTCAAATGCCGAACCAGCGTTGATTTGCCCGAGCCTGACAGCCCCATGATCACAAATATTTCGCCCGCTTCGATGGACAGCGATAGCCCATTGACTCCGACAACACACCCGGTTTCCGCCAGCACCTGATCCTTATCCCGGCCCTGGCGGACCAGCTCAAGCGCTGCGGCTTCGCGACGGCCGAATATCTTATAGACGTTATCGAGCTGAATTTTCATCGCTCGCCCTCATAGCGTGAACGACCATACGCCTGAGTAATGCGATCAATCACGACCGCCAAGATAACAATCGCCAAACCTGCTTCTAGCCCCTTGCCTACGTTGAGCGTCTGGATACCGACCAGAACTTCTTCACCCAAGCCACGTGCACCGATCATCGAAGCGATTACAACCATAGACAATGCCATCATGGTTGTCTGATTGATACCCGCCATGATGCTAGGCAAGGCCAATGGGAGCTGTACGCCAAACAGCTGTTGCCAGCGATTGGCACCAAAAGCATTGACGGCCTCCATGATTTCCTTATCGACCTGTCGGATTCCCAGATCGGTCAGACGAATCAGCGGTGGCGCTGCATAAATGACAGTAGCAAAGATAGCCGGCACCTTACCCAAACCAAACAGCATCAGGACAGGAATGAGATACACAAAGCTAGGCATGGTCTGCATGATGTCCAGCAGTGGCAGCAAGACCATACGCAGCCGGTTACTGCGTGCACACAGAATGCCCAGGGGAATGCCGATCAGCACCGCAATCAGTGTCGCGACCAGCATCAGCGCCAAGGTCTGCATGAGCTTGTCCCACAACCCCATGGCGCCCACGAGAAATAGCAGCCCGGTAATGACCGCAGCCGGTATCACACGTCGCGTGGCGTGGTAGGACACAACAGCCACGACCAGCAGAATCAACCACCACGGTGTTGTCCGGAGAGCGCCTTCAAGCCGGACGATTGCCAGCAGAAGCACATCGGAGATCTGGCGGAACACATCGCCATAATTGGCGACCAGAGCGTCTACCCAGCCATTGACCCAGTCAGCAATAGAAAACGTGAGATTGTCAGGAAACATAGACATGCCCGTTTGGTAAAGGTAGGCCCTTCAAACAGGGCCTACCCTCACATGACCTGCGAAAGCCTACAAAGAGGCCTCGATTTTTTGTGCAGCGGCAGCATCAACCCATTCATGCCAGACATCGGGGTGCGCCTTCAGAAAAGCTCTGGCAGCGGTAGGCGCGTCCTGCTTATACTCGGCCTGTTCTGCCAACGCCTTGTTCAACAGGTCAATCGGCACGTTGACCTTTTCCAGAACGGCAACAAGCTCCGGGGCGTTTTCATAAAAAGGTTTGGACAATCCAGCCTGCACCGTTATGGCTTTCTCATCTCCCGGTTTGCTGGCCAGCTTGATGAGATCCGCTCGCCCCAATAGTGGCGTAGGCGACCAGTAATAGGTCAAGATGGGCTGCTTGCGCTTCACGGCCGATAGGATTGCGGCATCCAGTGCCGGCCCTGTGCCAGGGCGAAAATTGGTAAATGTGTCGGCCAATCCATAGCGTTCGAGCATCTCGGTATTTTCCAGCTCGCATGTCCAGCCGGCTGGGCAATTATAAAATCGACCTTTCCCAGGCTCCTCTGGATCGCGAAACAGCTTGGCGTATTTAGGCAGATCACTGATGGACTTGAGATCTGGAGCCTTGGCATTCTTGCCTTCCACCAGATAGCGCGGCACGTACCAGCCTTCCGTCGCACCTTTGATGGGTGTACCAACGCCTACTACCTTGCCTGCATCAGCGGCTTTATTCCAGACGTCACTACGACCGATCCACTCTTCAGCAAAAACCTGAATATCATTAGAGGAAAGTGCAGCCTCCAACGTAATCGAGTTACCTGGAATACTATCGGTCTTACAGCCGTAGCCTTCCCTCAAGACTGTCGACATCAGCTCGGTGAGAAGCATCCCGCTTTCCCAGTTCACACCGGCGAACTTGACTGGCTTACCAGACTCACACCAACCGGCTGCCTGCGCGTTGCCTATAACCAGCCCCAGCGCCAAAAGGCCTACCGCCAGGCCATTTCTTGCGTTCATGATCTGCATCCTTAGCATCCATACGCCTGCCCGGCGCGAAAAGTCGTTACCTATCGAAGCGGCTGTTTTGAGCCTGGATGCCCTCTGCAGTTTCATAAAAACTACAGCGAAACAGGAAAAAGCCTGTCCGGCTACTCATGCAATAATGGGATATCCAGCGACCATTGCTCGATCACGCTGGGCAAGAATCACTCGATAATCGTCAAGGGAGGCCGGTACAAACGAGCGAATAGCCAGTGTTTCAGCCAGCGCAGGCTGCTCCTGCAGGACCTCATTCAACACGTGCTGCATCTGCTGTACCTCTTCCAGACTACGTGACGCTGCGGTAATGATCGGCAACGCAGGCGTCAGCTCCGTGCGGGCAAGAACTCGTGTGCGGGCTAACGTGTCAGGCGCATAACGCTCAAGGTACCCCCAGGTGACGCAATCAATAGCTGTCAATTCCGTCTCGCCGCGGCTGAGTAACTCCAGGCTTGTCACATGGGCACCGCTGGCCTTGACCTCACCAAAGAATCGCCCCTTTTCAGCCATGGGCGCGACCGTCACCCTTAATAAATTCATGCCGCTATTGGAGTCCAGCGCGTTGATGACCACACGCGCACCTCGAAAGGCCTCCAGGGTACTGCGCTCATCATCTGCGTGGATCACGATAAAACTGCGGTGCTGAGCACCTTCACAGCCGCTCAGCTCATAACAAGGCGTTGCTACGATCTGAACCTTGTCGCGCAGGCGCGTCATCACCGGATAGCCGCAGCTCTGAGATAACAACAGGCTCGGTGATGACCATTGCGCCATGAGATCAGCGGGCGCTTCCTCACATTGTTGAATACCCAGATGCGCCAGGACCCGCTCGATAAAGATCTGACCGGCCTCGCGTACCGGTTCAGGCGTAACGTACATGGGCCATGTAGCTAACGATGTCACGGGTAAATACTCACTGTGCGTTCAAGGCGGCATCCACCCGCGCCGCGGCATCAGCCGAAAGCCAGGCAGACCATATATCGCGATGTTCCTTGAAGAACGCCAGGCTCATCGCATCGGCATCCTTATGTTTCTCCGACATTTCGGCCAATATGTTGTTGAATAATGGAAGCGGTATTTGCACCTTTTCAAACAGCTGTACAAGCTCAGGTGCCTGGTCATGCAGATCTTTCGAGATGCCGATCGTAATCTTCGCAGGGAGCGAGCGGGACGGTAGAGGACTGGGATTCTTGGAGTCGGAAAGTGTTTCCCAGGCTTGCTGACTGAACGGTGGCTCCTCAAGCTGTATCAGCTTGAAGCGGCCCATCAACGGCGTAGGCGACCAGTAGTAAAACACGATCGGCTCGCCTCTGCGGATAGCCGTACTGATGGCTGCGTCCAGGGCTGGACCGGTTCCAGTACGGAAATTCGTAAAACTGTCAGTTAACTTGTAGGCCTTGAGCTTTTGCGTATTGACGATTTCACAGGTCCAGCCAGTCGGGCAATTATAGAAACGGCCTTTGTCGGGTGCTTCAGGATCCTTGAACAGATCCTTGTATCGCGACAAATCCGTTACAGACCTCAGCTCAGGCGCCTTGGCCTCAATCCCACGAGCCGAATCGCCCTTAACCAGATATTCTGGAACCCACCATCCCTCCGTAGCACCCTTGACCGTTTCTCCAACCGAGAACACCTTGCCGGCCTTCTCCGCCTCACGCCAAAAAGGGCTACGGCCAGCCCACTGCTCGCCTGTTACCTGAATATCGTTTTGCGCCAGCGCATTTTCCATCGTTACTGTATTGCCGGGAATCGCATCGGTCTTGCAGCCATAGCCCTTTTCCACCAGAAAGCGCAGCACTTCAGTGGCGAACATGCCGCTCTCCCAGTTGAGACCTGCAAATATCACAGGCTTATCATAGGGACATTTCACCTCATCAGCGTAGGTGTAATGTGTCATACCCAGACTTGTGACAATCGCAAGAATGGACAAAGAGATACGCATGGAAGCTCCTTCATGCTTGGCAACAAGGTCTTCGCCTGTCGCTAAATTGCTCATGCAGCTCGTACTGAGCGGCTACCTCACAGTATTTCAACAATCCGTAACGGTGTAGTCTCAACTCAGCAGTACCACCCGCCCCTGCCAGGTATAACCATTACGGGACGCGATTACGAGCGCTTCACGGTCATGTGGCGCCTGGATAACAATTTCACCATCAGGCAGCCAGAACGTACTACGTCCGGTCGCAAGCCAGCCACCGGTTTCGCCTACATGGTTAGCCAACAGGACAGGAAAGCCATGAATCTGCGCATATGACCTTAGCTGCGCAGTATCAGCTTCAAAACCACCTGGCGTAATCAGAGCGCTGGTGACATAAAGAGAAGCACCCGCCTGAGCCGCACTTACAGCATGCTCGGGGTGACTTGTGTCGGCACATATGGCCAAGGCTATGCGCTCGTTCTCAAGAAGTAGCAGTGGCCCACCGCTTCCCGCCTGAAATGCCTGGTCTTCACCTTCGTGCAGGTATCGCTTGGTATATAGCACGTCGTCCCGCCCCGCACCTATTACCAGCGCCGCAATAAGCGGCTTCCCTGTCGAACTTAACGGCATGCCTGCCAGGATTGATATGCCTGTCTGAGCAGTAGCCTTACGCAACGGCACCAAGCGAGAGTCATTGGGCAACAACGCATTCTGGCTAGCCGTCTTCCGCTCATACCCTGTCAGTGACAACTCAGGAAAAACAAGAAAGTCGACGCCTTGCCGAGCAGCCTGTTCGATTACACGGACATGGCGCTCGACATTGGCTTGAATGTCATGACCAACCGGCGTGATCTGTGCAGCAGCGATTACGATACCTGTAGAACTCATCAGCACATCCCGGCAAGGTTGGAAGGCCAGAGGATGCCATATAACAAACCCATGACGTCAACATAACGTCCGAGCCATACCCGACAAGACAGGTAGTAAAGGGGTAGAAAGTGATGGGTGCAGTCAGTCCCTAGGCAAGGGCAACAGAATGACTTCTACCCAGTTTTCATAATCCATGCAGATTTCAAGTGTCTCGATAGTTGAGACCATATGAGTCGTCTTGATCTCAGGATCGAAGCGCTTGTTCTGGATAACAGCCTTCCCACCATTGTTGAGCATCATAGCCACAATGATTGGTTCGCTTTCAAAATTGACCAAATGACGAAAAACAGCCTCGTAAATATCCTGAGTGCGACCAGAAGCAGGCGAGTCAATTTCTACCTGGTAAATAGTACCGGCCTTCAAATAGCGATAACTCACAGTAGAGAAATGCATCGGTCAAGCACACCGAAAGACAAGGTTTCTTATCTTACCTGATAGCAATTGGCCATTTATCAAAAAAGCGTAAATCTCCGCAAAAGAAAAAGGCTATTTGCGGGCAAAACTTCAAAATGAACCTGACCGTTTTCAATAGCTGAACAAAAAACAAAGCTTGACTGGACGAACTTGCCGGATAATCAGCTGGTCGATGGTTGAGAATGATCAGAATGGGTTTTCCATGACATTTCCTCTCGTCCGCCACGCTTATCGATCCACTCGGCTTCTGGCCTTTTCCGCTTCGGTTGTTCTGTTGGGTGCCTGTGCCACTGCTACAGACAGATCCGAGATGTGGAGCTATCAAAATGCCCAACAGCATCAGGCGCTCCCACCAGACCAGGCGTACCCGGAATTATTTGCAGCCGTACAGCAGCAATGGTTGTTCGACGATCAAAAGCATTTTGTCGATGCCCTACCGCTAAGGCCTCCCGCCACTATCCGGGCGGATTACTTGGCGAAACGAGCCAATCCTGGCTTTGATCTCAGACGCTTTGTGGCGGACAACTTCGAGCCATCAGGAGCTGCTGAAACCCAAAAGCCTCAGACAGGTACCGATATTCGTGAACATATCGATAACCTCTGGCCTGTACTCACACGACATTATGAGAAGGTACCGGCATATAGCAGTATGCTGCCGCTACCCTACCCCTATGTTGTTCCGGGGGGTCGCTTTCGCGAGCTGTACTATTGGGACTCCTACTTCACCATGCTTGGCCTGGTAGAGAGTGGACAAACGAAGTTGGCGCGTCAGATGCTGGATAACTTCGCCTACCTGATTGATACCTATGGCCATATCCCCAATGGCAATCGCACCTACTATCTGAGCCGCTCCCAGCCACCTTTCTTCTCTTACATGGTTGAACTGGAAGCAAAGACGGAGGGGGATGAAGTCTATCGCCGTTACCTTCCGCAATTGCAAAAGGAATACGCTTATTGGATGGAAGGTTCGCAAACGCTAAAGCCTGGCGAGGCTGCCCAGCACGTTGTTCGTCTGGCTGACGGTACGCTATTCAACCGCTACTGGGATGCCAGCGATACACCTCGCCAGGAATCCTACATGCAAGACAAGGAAACGGCAGCCAAGGCTGCTAATCGCCCGGTCAATGAGGTTTACCGAGACCTGCGAGCCGGGGCAGAAAGTGGCTGGGACTACACGTCACGCTGGCTGGGTGATGGGAAAACTCTCGCGACTATCCGTACAACCGCTATCGTTCCGGTAGACCTCAACAGCCTTCTCCATCATCTGGAAACCACAATTGCACTTGCTTGTGAAAAGAACGCCATGTCGACTTGTACGCAACGCTACAGCCAGCGTGCAGAAGCGCGAAAGGCTGCCATAGAGAAACACCTGTGGAACAACAAGGGCTATTACGCTGACTACGATTGGCAGAAGAATCAACTCAGCGATCAGATCACAGCCGCTACGCTCTATCCTCTTTATGCAGGGATCGCCAACTCCGATAGAGCCCGGCAAACCGCATTGACTGTTGAAAAGAATCTGGTCAAAACCGGTGGGCTTGTCACTACGCAAATCCATAACGGACAGCAGTGGGACTCTCCCAATGGCTGGGCTCCGCTTCAATGGATCGCCGTAGAAGGTTTGCGCCGTTATGACCAGCAGGATCTAGCCAGAACCATCGGCCAGGGTTTCCTTGATCAGGTGCAGACGCTGTTCACCAAAGAGCACAAACTGGTCGAGAAATATGATGTGGAGGGTTCAAGCCAGGGAGGTGGCGGTGGTGAGTACAAACTGCAGGATGGCTTTGGCTGGACCAACGGTGTCACGCTGAAACTACTCGACCTCTATCAGCAACCACCAGCTAATGCGCAACCTTGACACCATTAACCAGAGGGCAAGTCTATCTCTTTGCCCTTTGGCTGCCTCGCTAGGCATGGACGTCCTGGCTTTTCACAGCTTTCGTTCCTATCGCCTAGGCTGAGCAATACACCCCGTTACCGGAGCGCCCATGATCGACACGACTTCCCACAATATCGCTGACATGAAACAACACCTTTCTAATGCATTGGACGAAGGTGTAAATGAAATCAAAGCGCATCAGGAGGAAGGTCTCGATATCCCGGAGGCCATGCATGAGCGCCTGATCCGTATCCGCTCAATGCAAGAATCCCTTGAAAAAGGAGAAGACATACGTCTTGAGCTCGAACACTTCGAGGCGTGGAAAAAAGAAAATAATTTGATTTGAGCTGTATAGAAATAAAAAAGCCCCGCAGCATAACTGCGGGGCTTTTTAATATGGCGGAGAGATAGGGATTTGAACCCTAGGAGCCATTGCTGACTCAACGGATTTCGAATCCGTCCCGTTCGGCCACTCCGGCACCTCTCCAATGCAGCGCATGATAACAGCTGAAATGCGTCAGGCGAAGCCTTGAATGCAAAATTTCTACCATTATCAGGCGTTTGCAAAAGTCGCCTGCCAACCTTAGAGCGGTACGCCTAAGCGGTTAGCCACTTCTTCATAGGCCTCGATAACGTCACCCAGCCCTTGGCGAAAGCGATCCTTGTCCATCTTCTTACGGGTTTCCTTATCCCATAGACGACAGCCATCAGGGCTGAACTCATCGCCCAGCACAATCTGGCCATGGTGCACACCAAACTCCAGCTTGAAATCCACCAGCAGCAGCCCTGCGTCATCGAACAGCTTTTTCAGCACGTCGTTCACTTGGAACGTCAGCTCTTTCATGCGAGACAGCTGTTCAGGCGTAGCCCAGCCAAATGCATAGACATGGGTTTCGTTGATAAAGGGATCGTGCAGTGCATCATTCTTGAGGAACAGTTCAAACGTGGGCGGGGAAAGCTCTAGCCCTTCCTCAACACCCAGGCGACGCACTAGGCTACCAGCAGCATAGTTACGAACCACACACTCCACAGGAATCATGTCGAGCTTTTTAACCAGACATTCATTGTCCGCAAGCAACGCATCGAATTGGGTTGGAATCCCTGCGGCCTCAAGCTTTTGCATGATGAAAGCGTTGAACTTGTTGTTCACCATGCCTTTACGATCAAGCTGCTCTACCTTTTGACCGTCGAACGCAGACGTATCATTGCGAAAGAGAAGAATGAGACGGTCCGGGTTGTCCGTCGTGAACACAGACTTGGCTTTGCCGCGGTAGAGTTCGGTGCGTTTTTCCATGATGGCTCCGCTTTTAAATAATCGAAGGTTCAGGCAATGAGCTGCCAACCAAGACCTTCGTGCTGATCGGCGACCTGCAGCCAGTCCGCATCACACCCCAGGGTGTCGACGAACGTTTGCCGAGCCAGATGCGGCCGATTGTTCTTTTCACTCAGATGCGCCAACACAAGATGCTGCAGGGCATCGCATTGCAAGCGGCAAACCAGCGAGGCCGCCTGCTGATTACTTAAATGACCGTGTGATCCACTGACCCGCGCTTTCAGAAAATAGGGGTACAAACCTTCATCCAGCATCTGCCGGTCGTGGTTCGCCTCGATCACCAGGGCGTCCAGATCACGATAACATTCCAGTACTGTCGTTGTAGCCTCGCCCAGATCGGTAAGCACACCCAAGCGACGCCGGCCATCAAAGAAGACGAACTGTGTCGGATCGTATGCATCATGAGACACAGGAACGCTTTTGATCTCAATGGCTTCTAACTCGAGCGTATCGCCTGCTGCCAGTACCGTTGTAGCAGCAATAGGCTTGCGTAAGCCGCGCACTGTACCCTCGGTCAGATAAACCGGAATCCCATAACGACGCGATAACAGCTCGACCCCATGAACATGGTCGGAATGCTCATGGGTAACGAGAATGGCATCGAGTTGTGTAGGTTCGACGCCCAGGCGAGCCAGGCGTCTTATCGTTTCACGTAGCGGAAAACCGCAATCGATCAGTATGTAGGTGTTATGGCTGTGAACCAGGGTTGAATTCCCCCGGCTCCCGCTGCCCAGGACCGCGAAGCGCATATTGCATGCTCGTCTGTAGCTTTTTCAGCACCGTCTCGGCCATATCGGCTGGCGCTACGGTGTTGATGTCTTTATCCAGCGTGACTTGAACAGCATCGCCTACATTGGTCAGACGAACCTGATAACGCTCGGCACGAGCGTTTTCTTCTTCCTTGGAGGGCTCATGACCAAACAGGCGCTTGAAGAACCCAGGTTTGTCCTCGTTGGGCTTGCGTGCACCCTCAGCCAGATTGATGTAGTACACCCCCAAGCTACGGTCCATATCGTCAACGCGTATGTTAGCGCCTTCCAGGGCACGACCGACACTGGACCAGGCACGATCAAAGTCGCTCGTCAGGCTCAGCATCGGGTCGCCATTGCCATCTCTCGTATAGGAGACCCGCTCAGGCGTATCGTAGGAACCAGCAGCCAACAGCGATACTGAACCACCTTGGGTATCGGCACTTGCCAGACTGGTTACCATTTCATTCAGCAGGGCTGCATCGAAGGCCGATGTATCCGAGCGAGAGGACCAGCTCGGCTCACTGCTGCTGCCAGTCTTGCGCGTCTGGCTTTGTACAAAGATTTCACTGGTGTTGCTGGAAACCCCTGGCTCGATCCGCACCCGAATACGTGTTTCGGAGCCCGGCTCGATATCACCACCTGTGCTCAAGCTGCGAGCCAAAGGTGTCGTCAGGTCGGTCAAAGGTTGCCAGCGTGTCGTGAACTCACCGGTCTGCGGACGTGCCTCACCAATCACGAAGCCATTATCGGTAAAGAACTGATTGGCCACCGGCCAGATCTCGGCAGGCTGCTTTTGAGCGACAACCCAGCGGGCCTTACCATTGCGCTGCAGGCTATAGCTACCCGTATCAGTCTGGACAGCCAATGCTTGAGGCCGTGGAGCCTCGAACTCTGCAGGATGGTCCTGGGTATCCGCTACGTTAGCGGGAATAGGTAGCAGGGGCTGCAAGGACTTGGCCTGAACATCAGTCGGAACCTGCATCGGAGCCGTTTGACGCGACTCCAGATAATCATTACTGCGATCACGAAAATACCCGTGCTCGCCCCATAGCCAGCCACACCCACTGGTCGTGCTGATTACTACGGCAAGGGTTGTTAGTCCAGCCAGTCGCTTCATGCGTAAATTCTCCATCAGGCCAGCACACCGGACTGACGCATTGCCTGGCGAAGCGGCTCATGACAGCGCGGACTCAACCAGGTCAGAGGAAGACGGATACCCTCAGGCATCATTCCCATTTCATGCAACGCCCACTTGACCGGGATCGGATTGGACTCGATGAACAGGTTCTTGTGCAGAGGCATCAATTTTTCATTAAGCGCACGAGCAGTCTCGGCGTCGCCACGCAGGGCAGCCGCGCAAAGTTCGCTCATGTCACGGGGCGCCACGTTGGCTGTAACAGAAATATTGCCTTTGCCGCCCATCAACATCAGTTCAACAGCCGTGGCATCATCACCGGAGTACAGCATGAAATCGCTGCTCACACGATCCAGAATGTCACGGGCGCGCTGCAAATCGCCTGTCGCTTCCTTGATACCAACGATATTCGGCACTGTCGAAAGCCGTTCTACCGTCTCGGCCAACATGTCACAGGCCGTACGCCCGGGCACATTGTAAAGGATCTGGGGAATCGCTACGGATTCGGCGATATGCCGGAAATGCTGATAGAGGCCTTCCTGAGTAGGCTTGTTGTAGTAAGGCGTAACCAGCAGGCAAGCGTCCGCACCTGCATCCTTGGCCGCCTGCGTCAGATCAACCGCCTCACGCGTGGAATTGCCGCCCGTCCCTGCAATGACGGGAATACGGCCAGCCACCTGTTTGACTACACGGCGAATGACCTCGGTGTGTTCTTCTACATCCAGAGTGGCGGACTCGCCAGTTGTTCCGACCGCAACGATGGCATTGGTGCCTTCGGTCAGATGAAAATCAACCAGCTTGGTCAGGCTGGACCAGTCCAGATGCCCCTGTGCATCCATGGGCGTGACCAGCGCCACCATACTGCCTGTGATCATGCAACCGCTCCTGCCGAGAAAAGAGAGCCGTAATGGTACTGACGCTACCAGCCTTGCACAAGCCAAGCTCCGGTAAGGCATTCCCCAACAACGCGCTTTTCGCTACCCTTCGGTTTTGGCCGGTCTACCGGTTTCATCATCAGGAAACACTGAATGTCTGCTACACCACCGCCTCGTGAGCAATTTCTAGTTATCAGTGCGCTGGGCTCCAACCCTATGGAGCTAACCAATGTGCTCTATCGCACGTGTTTGGAAAGCCGCTGCGCGGTCGTCAGCAGCCGCCTGAGCCGACACGGCGAATTCAGCGCACTGATCCTTCAAGTGTCCGGCAACTGGGACGGCCTGGCTCGACTGGAGTCCAGTTTACCTGCTCTGGCAAAGCGACAAGGTTTCACGATTGGTGTAACACGTAGCGCAGCGTTGGAAAACCGAGCGCAAGCCCTACCGTACGTCGTTTATGTCAGTGCGGCCTATCGCTCGGATATTCTCAATGAACTCTGCCAGTTCTTTACCGACCATCGCATAGAGGTAGAAAGCCTGGTTTGCGATACCTATCAGGCGCCCCAGACAGGCGGCACCATGCTGACAGCGACCATTACGGTCATTCTGCCAGCCGGTACTCAGATCAGTTGGTTACGGGATCAATTCCTGGACTTTGCGGACGCACTGAACCTTGACGCGCTGATCGAGCCCTGGCGACCTCAGAACCCGTAATCCAGTAAGCTAAGCGAAGAAACGAACATGACAGTTACCGTTGATCAACCCGTTCCCGATTTCATAGCGGCTGCTACTGGCGGAAAGGACCTGTCGCTCGACACGTTCAGGGGTCGGCAGGTTGTATTGTATTTTTATCCCAAAGACAGCACGCCGGGCTGCACAACCCAAGGCCAGGGGTTTCGCGATCATTACGAGGCATTCCAGGCTGCCAATACCGTAATAATTGGTGTCTCCCGCGACGGCATCAAGTCCCATGAAAACTTCAAAGCCAAGCAGGCATTTCCATTTGATCTGATCAGTGACAAATCAGAAGCGCTGTGCACGCTGTTTGATGTGATCAAATTGAAGAAGCTGTACGGCAAGGAGTATATGGGAGTTGACCGCAGTACCTTCCTGATCGACAAGGAAGGGATTCTTCGCCGGGAATGGCGTGGGGTAAAGGTCCCGGGACACGTGGAAGACGTTCTAGCAGAGGCCCAGGCCCTGAACAGTTGATTTCCAAGGGAGGCTTCTGCCTCCCTGCACTTCATGCCTTGCGCAACCAATAATGAAATACGTTTTCCTGTGCCTGCTCGCCGATCAATGCATGCCCTGACAACTGGGCAAAGGTCCTGAAATCACGCTGCGAGCCGGCATCCGTTGCCGTGACCTTCAATACCGAGCCAGAGGCCAAGCGGTTCAGTTCCATTTTGGCTTTCAGCAATGGCAGTGGGCAACTTAATCCACTGGCATCCAGCTCCGCATCACACGGCCCTGTATAAGTACTGGATTCACTCATAAGAAAACTCCATAAATCCCAAGGATAACGTTCACAGCCTTTCATCGCTAGGCAGCAGCTGTGGGGACAGATAAAGTAAGGGTTTTGCAGTCATGAGCGCCCCTATGAAATTTTTGCGCCCTGCCCTTCTTGGTCTGTCCTGCCTGATAGCTGTACCCGCTCCCGCAGCCACTGATTTACCGTCGCTAGGGGATGCAAGCTCTTCAGTTGTCTCTCCTGAACAGGAGTTTCAGCTTGGCCGTACCTGGTTGAGTATGCTCAGGGGGCAAATCACGACATTGACCGACCCACAACTCAAGCAGTTCGTGGAAAGCAGTGTTTATAGACTGGCCGAGACGAGCCAGATTCAAGATCATCGCCTCGTATTCATCCTGATCAAAGACCCACAAATTAACGCATTTGCTGCCCCCGGTGGGGTCGTAGGCGTCAATGGGGGGCTATTCCTGTATGCCCAGACCGAAGCTGAGTATGCAGGCGTCCTCGCGCACGAATTAGCCCACCTGAGCCAGCGGCACTTTGCACGAGGCGTCGAAAATCAGAAGCGCATGCAACTACCGTTGATGGCAGCCATGCTGGCCGGCATTGTGGCCGCTGCTGCTGGCGGTGGTGATGCCGGTATCGCAGCGATTGCCTCTACACAGGCAGCCGCCATACAAAGTCAGCTCCGCTTCTCTCGTCAGAACGAGCAGGAAGCGGACCGGGTAGGCCTGATCAACCTGGCTAAGGCTGGCTATGACCCACGAGGCATGCCCAATATGTTTAGCCGATTGGCTAGGCAATACCGTTACGATCAGCGACCACCCGAGTTTCTCCTTACCCACCCGGTAACAGAGGATCGCGTTGCAGATACTCGTAACCGTGCAGATCAGTATCCCGCAGGAGGACGAGAAGACAGCCTGCAGTATCAACTGATGCGCGCAAGGGTTCAGCTGCTTTTCGAGGAAACTCCAGGCATAGCCGTCAAGCGCTTTCGTGCCATGTTGGATGAAAACCCAAAGTTGGAAGCAGCACGTTATGGCCTTGCTGTTGGCTTGACTCGCCTCGGCCAGCTCAATGAAGCACGCGAAACGCTTAAGCCTTTACTGGATGCCTCTCCAAACGATGTCACGTACAACCTGGCCCAGATCGAGCTCGACATTACCAATAACCGGCTGCCTGACGCACAAAAGCGCGTAGCGAGAATGATGGAAATGTACCCCGACAACTTCGCGGTCAACATGCTACAAGCCGATCTACTGGTTAAGCTCGATAAGCCCAAGGATGCCAGCGCTTTACTGGACAAGGTAATCAAAGCGCGCCCACTGGACCCTGATGTATGGTACCGGGCTGCAGAGGTGCGCGGCCAAGCGGGTCAGCTGATAGAGGTCCATCAGGCCCGTGCCGAATACTTTGCCCTGACAGGTGATTATGATCAGGCCATACAGCAGCTGGGATTTGCAAAACAGCGTGCTTCAAATAATTTTCAGTTAGCGGCGCGGATAGATGCACGTCAGCAGGAAATGATTACGCAAAAGCGAACTGCTGAAGAAATTATGTGATAGGAAACGCCCATCAGGCGTTTCCTGTCTGCCTTAATCTTGCTGCCTGGGTAAAGTCCAGCATGCGCTTGAGTGGTTTTACTGCCCTAGGTATCAGGGAAGGATCAACCAGAACCTCACCGCTACCCTCCTGCAAACAGGCCAGCGTACGCTCCAAGGTATTCAGGGCCATCCAAGGGCAATGCGCACAACTACGACAAGCAGCACCATTACCCGCCGTAGGCGCCTCAATGAATACTTTGTCAGGACACAACTGCTGCATTTTGTAAAAGATGCCTTTATCCGTTGCGACAATAAACGTCGAGTTAGGCATCGTCTGTGCAGCCTTGATCATTTGACTGGTCGAGCCAACCATGTCCGCCAGCTCGATCACCGCCTCAGGAGATTCGGGATGCACCAGAACCGCAGCATCAGGATAGAGCGATTTGATATCAGTTAGCTGAGAAGACTTGAACTCCTCATGAACGATGCAAGCGCCATCCCAAAGCAGCATATCGGCACCTGTTTCCCGCTGAATGTAGCGGCCTAGATGACGGTCCGGTGCCCAAAGAATAGGTTCGCCGTTATCCATCAAGTGCTCAACGATATCCAGGGCACAGCCAGAGGTTACAACCCAATCTGCCCTGGCTTTTACGGCAGCTGAAGTATTGGCATAAACCACTACCGTCCGCTCGGGATGCTTATCGCAGAACGCAGCGAACTCCTGAGCTCCGCATCCGATATCCAATGAACAAGTAGCCTCCAGCGTAGGCATGAGCACTCGCTTCTCGGGATTGAGAATCTTGGCAGTTTCTCCCATGAAACGCACCCCAGCCACCACGACTGTAGAGGCCTTATGCTGGTTACCAAAGCGTGCCATTTCGAGCGAGTCTGCCACGCACCCGCCCGTTTCCTCGGCAAGCGCTTGCAGAATGGGATCGGTATAGTAATGCGCAAGTAGAACAGCGTCACGCGCTTTGAGCTCAGCCGCAATGGCACGGCTAAAATGCTCTCTTTCAGCTGTACTTAAAGTTTTAGGCTGCTTAGCCGCGAGATGGGCTTGGACCAGAAGTCGTTCCGAGATTTGCGACATGCTCGCTACACCCAAACGCTAAAGGGACAGAAGGAGTGTATCGCCAGGAAGCGGCGATCTAACGAAACAACAAGGGGAGGAAAATGGTGGGTCGTGTAGGATTCGAACCTACGACCAATTGGTTAAAAGCCAACTGCTCTACCGACTGAGCTAACGACCCCGAAAGCGAGTGCTATAATAATGATTTCTTCTGGATAATCAATACCCTAGCGCAACTTTTTTTTAAAAATATCGCGTTGGATCTTCAAGGTGTGCCGCACGGAATCCTTCTGCACGCAAGCGGCAACTGTCACATCGCCCACAGGCACGCCCTTCGTCGTCAGCCTTGTAGCAGGAGACGGTTAGGGAGTAGTCCACCCCATTCGCGACGCCCCACTGGATAATCTCAGCCTTCGACATGAACTGGAGCGGTGCAATGATTTTAAAGCCATTGCCCTCAACGCCCGCTTTGGTGGCAAGATTAGCCATACGCTCAAAGGACTCGACAAATTCAGGGCGGCAATCTGGATAGCCTGAGTAATCCACCGCATTAACACCAATAAAGATATGCTGAGCCTCGAGCACCTCAGCCCAACCCAAGGCAAGCGAAAGAAAAACGGTATTACGGGCAGGTACATAGGTGACAGGAATACCCTCGGTAGGTGCTTCCGGCACATCGATAGTGCTATCGGTCAACGCCGAGCCGCCAATACCATTCAGGTTCAAACCAACCACTTTGTGTTCGACCACACCCAATTGAGTTGCCACACGTTCAGCGGCCTTGAGCTCGGCTCTATGACGCTGTCCATAATCAAAGCTCATGGTGTAGCAGGCAAAGCCCTCAGCCCGAGCCATGGCGACAACCGTGGCAGAATCCAGACCACCAGACAGCAAGATAACGGCTTTTTTCTGGTTCATATCAATGTCCTGGCTCGTCATTCCAAAGAATTTTATGCAGCTGCAGCTGAAAGCGTACCGGCAAGTTGTCTTCTACAATCCACTCAGCCAACTGACGCGGGGTAACCTGCTGATGGCTAGGGGAAAACAGCACCTCATCCACCCGCTCATCAAGGCGATACTGAATCAGCTTAGACACAGCCCACTCGTAATCTTCACGTGAGCAAATTACGAACTTCACCTGATCGTTTGGCGTAAGATGATCAATGTTGTCGTACAGATTGCGAGAGACTTCAGCAGAGCCGGGCGTCTTCAGATCGACGACCTTGACGACTCGCCGATCTACAGGCGCGACGTCGAGCGCACCACTGGTTTCAAGTGACACCTCATAGCCAGCGTCACATAGGCGCTCTAGCAAGGGTAAGCAGTTTGGCTGGGCAAGCGGCTCGCCTCCTGTTACACACACATAGCGAGGCTTATACTGAGCGACACGCTCAACGATTTCGTCCAGCGACATGATCTGACCGCCACTGAAGGCATAAGCCGTGTCGCAATATTGGCAACGCAAGGGACAGCCTGTAAGGCGCACGAAAACAGTTGGCAAGCCAGCTGTCCGTGTTTCCCCCTGCAGCGAGTAGAAAATCTCGGTAATACGCAGAGTATTTTGTTGCATGTAGGCCACGGGCGTGACAGCGATACAGGCCGTCCGCCTCCGTTGCGAAAAAAGGGAGGCGGATTCTAACGAAAAAACCTGCCGTTAGGGCAGGTTTTTGAGATCACGCTGGGCTAATTGTGCGGCAGACGATCCAGGATACTGCGCAATGACCTGTTGGTACATTGCTTTAGCCTTGTCTCGATTTCCAAGCCGCTGCTCAACACCAGCCAGCTTGTAAAGAGAGTCTGGAACCTTGGGATGATTTGGGTAAGCCTGACTTACGCGTGCAAACGCCTGTCCTGCAGCTTGTAAATCCCCGGAAGCCATATTGACTTCGCCTAACCAATATTGGGCATTTCCCGCATACTGGCTATTGGGATACTTACGCAGAAACGCTGTAAAGGCTTGGCTCGCCTTGGCAAAATCCTTTGCCTTGATCAGATCAAAGGCCGCATCGTAATACAGCTTTTCCTTTGCGGGATCACCAGGCTCGCTGTTGGCCTGAGAAGCTGGCGGAACAGGTGCGGCGTTCGCATTGATGGCCCCTGCAGACGAACCAGCATCATTACCACCAGTGGCATTCGCTGGCGCTCCAGAAGAAGCACTTGCAGAAATTCGGCGATCAAGGTCCTGGTAACGTTCCAGTCCTTGCTGTTTTAACTGATTGATTTCATTTTGCTGCTCCTCAACCTGACCACGCAGGCGCGCAATATCATCTTGCATCTGCTGCAATTGCATGAAGAGCTGCCCCTGTGCAGAGACAGGGGCGCTAGCGCCCCCATCCCCTGCATAGGGAGCGCCTTGGGTGCTATAGCCGGGAGTAGAACCGCTCCCACCATACCCCCCCTCCTGAACCGGTACCTGTGCCCATACAAAGGAAGTGCACAGAGCCAACGATGTCAGTACAAACAGGCGCTTCGGCATAGATCTTACTTCTTCAGCTCAACGCGACGGTTCTGAGCCCAGGACTGCTCGTCATGACCGATAGCAGCAGGACGCTCTTTACCATAGGAAACGAGTTCCAGCTGAGCCGGAGAAACGCCCTGCAGTACGAGGTAACGCTGAACAGCCTTGGCACGACGCTCGCCCAGAGCCAGGTTGTACTCACGAGTACCGCGCTCGTCAGTATGGCCTTCCAGTACAACGCGCTGACCACTAGTTTTCAGGTCACGAGCATGAACGTCCAGAGCGCGCATGGCTTCCGGCTTCAGATCGGAGCTGTCGTATTCGAAATAGAATGTAGTGATAGCACGCAGAGCGGCTTCGTCGCTCATGCTGCCATCAACGGCACCGGCGTTAGCGCCATAGCCTGCGTTTGGATCGACAGCACCGGCGCCAGCGCCAGCACCTTCACCAGAAGCATCACCACCCTTGGAAGAACAACCTACTGCAACGGCCATGGCCAAAGCCAGAGCAGCGAACTTGCCGAATTTCAGCATTTCCATCGTTAACTCCTAAAGAACCGCAAAGTGTTTTGTATAGAACAGATTATATTGCCGTCAGTTCAGGTAAGGGGACCAAGAAGGCTCGCGAACATCGCCTTGGGTGGTGGGTAGCGTAATACGCACACGTCCGTTGATGGATACAAGCATCAGTACGCCTCGGTCCTGCTGGCGGGACGCGTAGATTACCATGGTGCCATTTGGCGCAACAGTAGGCGAATCGTTAAGACTGGTGTTGGAGAGCACCCGGACGCTGCCACGCTGAAGATCCTGGGCACCAATCTGGAAGTTGGTGAAACCTTCCTGACGATGCACCATTACCAGCGTTTTTTCATCGGCAGATAGTTTAGGGTTCGCATTGTAATTGCCTACGAATGTAACGCGCTCTGCCCCACCGCCGCTAACACTGGTTTTATAGATCTGTGGTTTTCCGGAACGATCTGAAGTGAAATAGATAGTCTGCCCATCACGTCCCCAGAACGGCTCGGTATCAATCGCAGAGTCGTTGGTAACGCGACGAATCTGACGCGAATTCAGGTCCATCACATAAATCTCAGGGTTTCCATCGCGCGACAGCACGAACGCCAGGCGGTTACCGTCCGGAGAAAAAGCCGGAGCGCCATTCAGTCCTTCGAAATTGGTGAGCTGCTCACGACGACCTGTATCTACGTACTGCAGAAAGATACGTGGGCGCTGCTGTTCAAAGGAAACATAGGCGATACGCTTGCCATCAGGAGCAAAACGAGGCGACAGGATTGGTTCACGAGACTGTAGGAGTGTCACGGAACGAGCACCGTCATAGTCTGCACGTTGCAGGGTATAACGAGTGTTGTTCTGGGAAAAACGCTCGGCAGTGACGTACAGGAGCTTCGTAGAGAACGCGCCCTTGATACCGGTCAGCTTTTCGAATGACTGATCGGAAATATAGTGAGCCATGTCGCGCAGCTGATCAGTACCCCCGCCTACGCTACCCGTCATGACCTGCTGCTGTGTAGCGATGTTAAACAGTGCATATTGGATTTGCAGACGACCACCGCTGGGCACGATATTGCCGATCAGCACATAGCTGACCCCCAGTGCCTGCCAATCCTTGTAGGACACTTCGCTTGCCTGAGTCGGCAGGCTAAGCATGTTCTGCCGGTCGATGGGAGCAAAAGAGCCGGAATTGCGCAGATCGTTACCAATGATATTGGCCATATCATCGGGCAGTGGTTGACCACCCTGCCAGCCAAAAGGCACGACTGCAATCGGGATGGCCTTGTCATTGCCACTGGATACCACCAGGGGGTCGGCAGCATGGGCAGCGCCTACCAGGAACATGAATCCCAGCAGAACGATACGAATCAGGTTATTCACAGACTCAAATCCTCCGGTTTGAAGATAATGCGACGCTTGCGATAAAGCTGGTCGAACGTCGCGCGATCAAGCTGTTGCATTTCAGGTATGCGTCCTACGTTGCGCACGGCAGCCACTGCCGAGCTATCGAAAGCAGAATCACCGCTAGACCGGGTCACACTGGCATTGGTTACCGTTCCGTCAGGTAGCATTTCAATTTGCACTTCCACACTCATACCGTTGCGGGCAGATGGCGGGCGGCGCCATTGCTCACTGACCAGACGCACGATAAGGTCATCAAAGTTCGACGCTACCTCATCGCCTACCTCATCAGCCATTGCCTGCTGTCGCTGCGTATCATCGGAAAGAAGCTCAGCTAACGCCTGTGCTTTCTTATCCTCTGCTGCCTTGCGTGCGGCAGCCTGAGCTGCCTTTTTCTTGGCGTCCTCAGCAGCTTTGGCTTTCGCCTGCTTGGCCGCTTTTTTCTTGGCCTCTTCAGCTGCTTTCTTTTTAGCTTCTTCAGCGGCTGCTTTTTTCTCTGCCGCTTCAGCCGCTTTCTTTTGTGCGTCTTCCGCTGCTTTCTTCTTAGCTTCTTCAGCGGCTGCCTTTTTCTGAGCAGCCTCCTCAGCCTGTTTTTTTGCCAATTCAGATTTGCGCTGCTGCTCTGCGGCGGCTTTTTCCTGCGCTGCCTTTTCAGCCTTTGCTGCGGCCTCAGCTTTTGCCGCTTCGGCCTTGGCTTCAGCGGCTTTCTGGGCAGCTTCTACCTGCTGCGCCTTTCGAGCGTCCTCAGCTTTCTTTTGTTCCGCAGCTTTGGCGGCTGCCGCCGCAGCAGCGGCCTGGGCCTGCTGCTCTGCTTTCTTCTGCTCCATCTGCTCGACTTCATACTGGCGAGAAGACGTTTTTTTGGCCTCTCCAGCCAGCTTCTGCTCTGTCTGCACCTGAGCAGGGCTTTTGGATTTCAACTGGACCAGAGTCGCCTGAACAATTGGCTTGGACTGTGGCAGCTCCGGTGCCATTGCCCAGCTCACAAACAGAGCGGCAAAAATGACAACATGGAGAGCCACAGCCCAAACGATAGGCCAGAAATAGCTCTCTGAAGGAGAACGCTCACGGTCTTGCATCAAGGCGCCTCGGTGATCAACCCGACATTGGGTACACCTGCCTGCTGCAGGCCGCCCATGGCTGCTGCCACTATCCCATAGTTAACAGCCTTGTCACCCCGAATGAAAACCTGGGTATCAGGTCTTGCACGCATGATCTTGGTAACCTGCTCCGTCAACTGAGGCAGGGCAACAGCGCTGGCACTGTCACGCTGCTGGTCCGTCTCGACTTCCTTACCTGTATTCCAGTAGTAAGTACCGTCCGCCTTGATAGAAATAGTCAGGATCTGCTTGTTGTTATCCTGCGGCATGGGCTGGCTGTCCGCATTAGGCAAGTCGACCTTGACCCCTTGATTGATCATTGGCGCAGTTACCATGAAAATGACCAGCAGTACCAGCATCACATCGATGTAAGGTACGACGTTCATTTCGGCAACCGGCTTACGCTTATGTCTACCCCTGGAGGACATGGTTGATACCTATTACTCGTCGCTGGTGTGGACTTTGCGATGCAGGATGGACTGGAACTCATCAGCAAAGGTGTAATAACGTCCGATCAGTGTCTCTGAGCGCGCAGCAAACCGGTTGTACGCCACTACGGCCGGAATCGCTGCAAACAAACCGATCGCGGTTGCAATCAATGCTTCTGCAATACCAGGCGCAACGGTAGCCAGCGTAGCCTGCTGTACCGTAGCCAGACCGCGGAATGAGTTCATGATGCCCCATACGGTACCGAACAGACCTACATACGGACTGGTGGAGCCGACGGTAGCCAGGAACGGCAGGCTTTGCTCAAGCTTCTCTTCTTCGCGAGAAATGGCGACCCGCATGGCACGCTGAACGCCTTCCATCACCGCGTCAGGGTCTACCCCCGCCTGCTGACGCAGCCTGGAAAACTCTTTGAAGCCAGCACGGAAGATCTGCTCGACACCTGAATCGGGGTCAGGATTGCTGCCTGCCTGACGGTAAAGCTTGGACAGGTCGATACCCGACCAGAAACGCTCCTCGAAAGTCTCCAGTGCACGTTTGGCTGCACGGATGGCATTGGCACGCTGGATAATCATGACCCATGATGTTACCGAAGCCGCTACCAGCGTCAGCATGACCAGCTGAACTACCAGGCTGGCATTGCTCACAAGGCTCCACATGGAGGAATGGTCGACAGTTGGTTCCACGCTAAATCTCCTGCTTAAATTGAGTCCGAATCGCTCGCGAATACTGTTCGCATGGCCTCAGGAATGGCCCTGGGCCTGAAGTTGTCTGAACGTACACACGCAACCGTCACATACCCTTCGCATAACAGAACACCATCGTCTCGCCGAGTCACCTGCTGATGAAAGCGCAGGCTGGCCCGGTTCAGTTCAATAACCCGAGCGCTGACCTCCAACTCGTCATCCAACCGAGCCGGTGCATGGTAACGTGCCTCACATGAATGCACGACAAATAGGATGTTTTCTTCCGCCAGGCGAGATTGAACAAAGCCTAACGCCCGCAACCGTTCGGTACGAGCACGTTCCATGAATTTGAGATAGTTGACGTAGTAGACGATGCCTCCTGCGTCGGTGTCTTCGTAATACACTCGACACCGCAGCGAATACGGCTGAGTCACATGTTGCGCGCGCATACTCTAGAACCAAGCCTTCAATTTGCCAATCAGAAATACTTGCAGTTGCAATTAATTATTATCTTCCTCAAAAAGATCAGGCACGGTTCCTGGCCCCATACGCTTGGGCACGTTCAAACCAAAGTGAAGATAAGCATGGCGGGTTACCATCCGACCCCTTGGCGTACGCATGATATAGCCCTGCTGAATCAAATACGGTTCCAAGACATCTTCAATGGTGTGACGTTCCTCACTGATTGCAGCAGCCAGACTGTCTACCCCTACCGGCCCGCCGTCGAACTTGTCGATGAGCGTCAGTAGAAGTCTTCGGTCCAGGTGATCAAAGCCGCGTGCATCCACATCCAGCAGATCCAGAGCCTGGCTTGCAATCGTATGACTGATTCGTCCCTGCCCTCTCACCTCTGCAAAATCGCGTACACGCCTTAACAACCGGTTCGCAATACGGGGAGTACCGCGGGCACGGCGAGCGATTTCCACAGCGCCTTCGGCCTCAATTGTCAGATTCAGGATTTTGGCAGAACGCGTAACGATGCTGGCAAGGTCCTCTACGCTATAAAACTCAAGCCTCTGAATAATTCCGAATCGGTCCCTTAATGGGTTCGTCAGCATTCCGGCACGCGTAGTGGCTCCCACCAATGTAAACGGTGGCAAATCCAGCTTGATTGATCGCGCGGCAGGGCCTTCGCCGATCATAATATCGAGCTGATAGTCCTCCATCGCTGGATAGAGGACCTCTTCTACAACCGGCGAAAGGCGATGGATTTCGTCTACGAAAAGAACGTCTCCAGCCTCGAGACTAGTCAGCAGAGCAGCAAGATCTCCTGGCCGCTCAATTACCGGCCCAGATGTGCTTTTGATGGCAACACCCATTTCCTCGGCAATGATATTGGCGAGCGTGGTTTTGCCTAGCCCTGGCGGCCCGAAAATAAGCGTATGGTCTAGTGCCTCGCCCCGCCCCTTTGCCGCCTGGATGAAAAGACTCATCTGCTCGCGCACGACCGGCTGGCCAATGTACTCGGCCAGTCTCAGAGGACGGATAGCACGATCCTGCTGCTCTTCACGATCTCGGCCCGCGGCAGAAATCAAACGATCCGGTTCAATCATGGTTACACCATGCCTTTGAGGGCACGACGAATAAGGTCTTCACTACTGAGGCCTTCTTCAGCGATGGCAGATACTGCACGACTGGCTTCCCGCGGCTTGAATCCGAGCGACACTAACGCACTGACCGCATCAGTTTCAGCTGTTACGACAGGCTTGCCGGCAGCCGTTTCCATCATGAGCGGTGCGATAGACGGAAGGCTTTCCCATGCCTTGAAGCGATCCTTGAGCTCGACCAGCAGACGTTCAGCCGTCTTTTTGCCGACGCCGGGAATCTTAACCAGCGCAGACGCATCCTGGGCCTGTACGCAGCGCACCAGCTCGTCCACCTCAAAGCCAGACATCAGCGCCAGCGCCAGCTTTGGCCCTACTCCATTCAAGCGAATCAACTCACGGAAGAGTTCTCGCTCGCGCTTTTCAAAAAAGCCGTAAAGCAGATGAGCATCCTCACGCACGACCAGATGCGTATGCAAGGTAACTGGCTCACCCAACGACGGAAGGCGATACAACGTTGTCATGGGGACTTCCAGCTCGTAGCCCACGCCATTGACATCGATGATTACATGCGGCGGCTGTTTTTCAGCCAGAGAACCGCGGAGACGTCCAATCACAGAAATACCTATTAAAGACGCAGGCGACCACCGCGCCGGCGAGCTCCTAGAAGCCCATGAGGGGTCAGACTTTGCCGCGTATGCGCATGACAAATAGCAATCCCGAGGGCATCGGAAGCATCTATCTGGGGCTTCTCCTTTAGTTTCAACAAGTGCATGACCATCATCATGACCTGTTGCTTATCGGCAGCACCTGAGCCCACGATGGCTTGTTTGACCTGGGTAGCTGTGTATTCAGCTATTTCAAGCCCCGCTTCGGCACAGGCCACAATGGCCGCACCTCGAGCTTGTCCCAGCTTTAAAGCAGAATCGGCATTGCGCGCCATGAATACCTGTTCAATGCCCATGGTGACTGGCTCATAAAGCCCAATGACTTCCCGCACCCCTCTGTAGACGATTTGCAAACGCTCATACAAAGGGCCATTACCTGTACGAATACAGCCAGAGGCTACGTATTCGCACCCTTTACCCGTGTCCCGGATTACGCCGAATCCAGTGATTCGCGAACCAGGGTCAATGCCTAGTACCAGGGTCATCTCTATATCCTTCCCAGACCAGGCGGGAGAAAGGTGACTGCTTTAAGGAGGCCTGTACCTTTCCAGTAGCAGCCACCCCTGTTGCGCGCTGACACTATAGGGGTATCAGGCCCTTTAGCCTAGCTGCGCCATGACATCATCTGGAATTTCCGCATTGGAGTACACATTCTGGACATCATCCAGATCCTCCAGCATATCGATAAGCTTGAGCACTTTCTGGGCCGTATCCAGATCCAGCGGCGTTGTAGTAGACGGAATCATGGAAATCTCGGCAGCTTCGGATTTGAAGCCAGCTTCCGTCAATGCCTCGTTTACGGCAATAAAGTCGCTAAATGAGGTAAAGACGTCAACAGATCCATCATCATTGGTGACTACATCATCAGCACCTGCTTCAAGCGCCGCTTCCATGAGTGCATCTTCGTCGACGCCCGGTGCAAAGCTGATCTGTCCCTTGCGCTCGAACATGTACGCTACCGAGCCATCAGTACCCAGGTTACCGCCGCACTTGCTAAAGGCATGACGCACCTCAGCGGCCGTACGGTTGCGGTTATCCGTCATGGCCTCTACGATCAAGGCGACACCACTCGGGGCATAGCCCTCATAGGTCAGCTCTTCAACGTTATCCCCTTCGTTGGCGCCTGCCCCTCGTGCAATGGCGCGATCGATGGTGTCACGTGTCATATTGGCAGTAAGCGCCTTATCCACTGCCAGGCGAAGACGCGGGTTATCCGCCGGAACGCCACCACCCTGACGGGCAGCTACGGTCAGCTCACGGATGATCTTGGTAAAGATCTTGCCCTTCTTGGCGTCCTGTCGCTCTTTGCGGTGCTTAATGTTGGCCCATTTGGAATGACCCGCCATAACGAACTCCAAATCACTTTTTGACAAAGGGCAGCCTTGCGGCTGCCCGGTTGATCAATTACTCAGCTTTTGGCTGCTCACGCAAACGAATGTGCAGCTCGCGCAACGCCTTGGCATCCACTGCGCCAGGTGCCTGAGTCATGACATCGGCAGCGCTCTGGGTTTTCGGGAAGGCAATAACTTCACGAATAGACTGCGCGCCGGTCATCAGCATTACCAGACGATCCAGGCCGAAGGCCAAACCACCATGCGGTGGCGCACCAAACTTGAGTGCGTCGAGCAGGAAGCCGAACTTCTCTTCCTGTTCCGCCGCGTCAATGCCCAGCAAGCGGAACACAGCCTGCTGCATTTCCTTGCGGTGGATACGGATGGAACCACCACCCAGCTCGGTGCCGTTGAGGACCATGTCATAGGCGCGAGACAATGCATTCGCCGGACTCGCCTCGAGCTCTTCCGGTGTGCACTTGGGCGATGTGAAGGGGTGATGCAGTGCAGAGAAACTGCCATCATCGTTTTCTTCGAACATCGGGAAGTCAACGACCCAGAGCGGCGCCCACTCACAGGTCAGCAGGTTCAGATCATGCCCCAGCTTGATACGCAGACCGCCCAACGCATCACTGACGATCTTGGCCTTGTCTGCGCCAAAGAAGACGATATCGCCGTCTACCGCACCCACGCGATCAAGAATGGCGTTGAGGTTCGGCTCAGCAATATTCTTGACGATAGGTGACTGCAAGCCTTCAACACCCTGGGCGCGGTTGTTGACCTTGATATAGGCCAGGCCCTTAGCGCCAAAGATACCCACATACTTGGTGTAATCATCGATCTGCTTACGGGGCATGCTGGCACCACCCGGTACGCGCAGTGCAGTTACACGGCACTTGGGATCGTTAGCCGGGCCGGCAAACACCTTGAAATCGACATCCTTGAGCAGATCAGCTACATCCACCAGCTCCAGCGGAATGCGCAGGTCCGGCTTGTCTGAACCATAACGGCGCATGGCCTCCTCGAAGGTCATGTGCGGGAACTCGCCGAACTCTAGATCCAGCACTTCCTTGAACAAGGAACGGATCATGCCCTCGGTGATACCCATGATGTCTTTCTCATCGAGGAAGCTGGTCTCGATGTCAATCTGGGTAAATTCGGGCTGACGGTCTGCACGCAGGTCTTCGTCGCGGAAGCACTTGGCAATTTGGTAATAGCGATCAAAGCCCGCCACCATCAACAGCTGCTTGAACAGCTGAGGTGACTGCGGCAGAGCAAAAAAGCTGCCAGGATGGGTACGGCTAGGCACCAGATAGTCACGAGCGCCCTCGGGTGTCGCACGGGTCAGGATAGGCGTTTCCACATCCATGAAGCCCTGCTCGTCCAGATAACGGCGAATGCTGGAGGTTATGCGCGAACGCAGCTTGAGCTTGGCAGCCATCTCGGGGCGGCGCAGATCAATGAAACGGTAGCGCAGGCGTGTTTCTTCGCCCACATCGGAATATTCGTCCAGCGGGAACGGCGGCGTCTCGGCCTGGTTCAGCACTTCAAGGTCATAACCCAGCACCTCGATAGCCCCTGAAGCCATATTCGGGTTGACCGCACCCGCAGGACGCAAACGGACCTTACCCGTTACCTTGACGACATATTCACTGCGTACACGGTCGGCCTTGGCAAACGTCTCTGCCCGATCCGGATCGAACACGACCTGAGCAAGGCCTTCACGGTCGCGTATATCCAGGAAGATAACGCCTCCATGGTCGCGACGGCGGTGAACCCAGCCGCAAAGGGTGATTTCCTGGCCGTCCAGGCTCTCGTTCAATTGGCCGCAATAATGGCTGCGCATCATGGTTGTGTTTCGCTTCTCTTGAGTCCGGAATTAAGAGATGGGGAGCAAGCATCATTCACAGGCACGTCTCGCAGAACTGCTGCAACGTAAAGCCAGCCAAAGATTGTATTCCCATCTGGTTTCTCTTGGTCAGTGGGCGATTCTATAACAATTACCAAGCCTGAGGCAGCCGACCTATGACAAGCCGGCTGCCTTTTAAGAGCCTAGACTGACTTTTATAGAACCCAAGCGATCAGGCCCTCCCTGACCGGTGCTTGCGAGCATTCCATTTCCAAGGGCCTGTGTTAGGCTCCGTTTCAAATAAACATCACTGCCAAAGGAGAGCGGTATGGAAATCAATATCGGAATTGCTGAGCAAGATCGTGCGGCCATTGCAGATGGGCTCTCTCGTCTGCTTGCAGATACCTACACACTGTATCTGAAGACCCATAACTTTCATTGGAACGTGACAGGGCCGATGTTCAACACGCTGCATACCATGTTCGAAACCCAGTACACCGAACTGGCTACCGCAGTTGATGATATTGCCGAGCGCATCCGCGCATTGGGATTCGCTGCACCAGGCACCTACTCGGCCTATGCCAAGCTATCCAGTATCAAGGAAGAGGAAGGCATTCCAGAGGCGCAGGAGATGATTCGCCTGCTCGTACAAGGCCAGGAAGCAGTCGTTCGTACCGCTCGTGAAATTTTCCCGATTGTAGATAAGGTCAGCGACGAGCCAACAGCCGATCTACTGACTCAACGTATGCAAACGCATGAGAAGACAGCCTGGATGCTACGCAGCCTCCTGGCCAACTGATAAAAGCCCGGCAGACGCCGGGCTTTTTCATTTTTCCCTCTCATTCTGATGGCATCATCGGGCCATTGATTGAGTAGCCTTCACCTTTACGGTTAAATAACGCTGTGCGTATCTGCGCATAAGTCGATCATTCATAGCCACGCGTTTCAGGCAACAACAGCGATCGACTTGCTATTTCTCCAAGGTGACATCATTGAATACGCTTACACTTGTTCACATTGCGTCTGGTGCGATTGCACTTTCGATAGCCGTGGTTTCCTCTTTACAAGCAGATAAACCCAGCTTTTTTCATCATCATGAAGCCTTGCACATGGCTTTTCTTGGTCTTCTCTTGCTGATTACGACCCCTTCCGTCAGCAGCAAAAATAAGGGAGCTACGCAAACCATCACCTCAACGCTGCTGATAGCAGCTGCATGCCTTCAAGCCCTGGAACTCTTGGCTCCTGATGCCTTTCCTGGCCTACCGCCCCTGGTCAGCATCAGCCTGCCGATTGCGATGATTGCAACGCTAGTCAAGCTGTTTGCAGCCTTTAAATCGTCCAAGACAGGCAGCTACAACAAGCACAGGAAGACACGACACAACGCCCAGGATGCACTTCCTGCAGAGGGCCGTGAAATAGGCACTGTAAAGTGGTTCAACACCTCGAAGGGATTCGGGTTCATTTCACGCGATCAGGGGGACGATATTTTCGTTCACTTTCGAGCTATTCGGGGCGAAGGTCATCGCGTCCTGGTAGAGGGCCAGCGTGTCGAGTTTTCCGTTATTCAGCGTGACAAGGGGCTTCAGGCAGAAGACGTGACAGTATCGTTTGCACGTTGACCCGCTCAAAGGCGGCTCCTTTGGGAGCCGCCTTTATCAACATCAATAATGAGGTGGCGGAGCATCGTCCTCGACCGCCCCTTGCGAAACCGCGATTTCAGCCTGCCTTCTCGCAAGCTCTTCGATCTGCAGCTTCATTCGATCCAGCACTCTCTGCTGCTCGACAATAATATCGTTCAAGGTCTGGATCAGATCATCCTGAAACGCTTGTCGCATTTCCAACTCGTTGATTCGTTCTTCAACCGTCATGCTTGTCACCCTCCCACTTTTCGGCAAAAAGGGACTTGAGGTCACTCAGGCATTTTTCAAGCTCGCTTTTACTATAGGCTTTTGCAGGTCCTTTACCCCATACAGGACCCGGCCACGCTAAATCCTCTTCAAAACGAGCCACTACATGAATATGAAGTTGCTTAACTATGTTTCCCAATGTGGCGACATTTATCTTTGCCGCATGGGTGTAGTCTTTCAAACGCTGTGCAACGTATGACGATTCCTTCATCAGTTGCATCTGATCCTCTAACGACAACTCAAATACTTCGCTGATATTGGATCGCCGGGGAACAAGTATCAGCCATGGATAGTTGGCATCCTTCATTAAAAGCAACTTGCACAACGGTAAATCGCTTACCTCTACAGTATCCGCCCCAAGGCGCTCATCAAGATCAAACATAGTTACCTTCCTAACTAAAAACGGGACGGACATTGACGCCCTTGCACCAAAGCAGTTCAGCTACGCCTTTCATCTGAAAGAGCGCGCCTCAAAAGTGTGCATGTACCGAGTGCAAGTCATTGATTATCTACCCGATAACGTGCTGATGGCACTTTGTGCACACTCCTTGCTTAGCGTTCGAGCATCTTATCAAGGGGAACTCTTATCAATCCGGATGAGATTGATAAGGCATCTTTCTGATTCTAAAAAATTATAGAAAGCGCCCATAAAAATTCGATGGGAACTTTCAAGCCTGACACTAGAGTGCTATAAGTTGGCACCAACAAGAACAACCAGTCACGTTTAACGATGACTGACATTTCAATCCAAAGGAGCAATCATAATGCAAGTGATGAAGTGGAGCGTCATCGCCCTCGCCGTAGCGGCAGGGACGACCCAGATGGCATTCGCCAGTCAGCAGTCTGAATCTAAAGGCTTTATTGAAGACAGCAGCCTGACGCTGACCAACCGCAACTACTACTTCAATCATGACGGCAAGAACGGCGCAGGTGATGGTCGTGACTGGTCACATGCACTTTTGACTAACTTCCAATCCGGCTTTACACAGGGCACAGTCGGCTTTGGTGTCGATCTCTTCGCCAATATTGGTTTGAAACTCGACAAGCGCTTTGGTGGTGCAGGTAACGTTCCGGTTCACGACGACGGCAAATCGCCTGACGATTGGGAGCACGTAGGCGGGGCGGTTAAGCTGCGTGTATCCAACACCGTATTGAAATATGGCCAGATGGCACCGACCGCTCCGGTATTTGCTATCGGCGGCTCCCGGATTTTTCCGCAAACAGCCACAGGCTTTAACCTGCTGAGCAGTGAAATCGAAGGTCTTAAGCTTGAAGCCGGACATTTCACTTCGGGTACAGGGCCTCGTGGACAAAGCAACCGTGAGCCTCTATACGCAGCATATGCCAGCGTTGAAGCCAAGAACGTGGACTACCTAGGCGGCAGCTATGATCTGGCTGATGGCCTAAGCGTTAGCCTTTACGGCTCTGAATTCGAAGATATCTGGCGCCAGTATTATGGCAACGTGAACTACGCCATTCCCCTAAGTGATCAGCAGGCGCTGACATTCGATTTCAACCTCTACCGCACATTGGATGAGGGTCGCGCAGATGCAGGCTCCATTAACAACACCACATGGTCGCTGGCTGCCGCTTACTCGCTAGGTGCTCATACATTCACTCTAGCCTATCAAAAAGTCCATGGTGACACTCCATTTGACTATGTAGGTGTTGGCGAAGAGAACAGCGGCGGTGACTCGATTTTCCTGGCAAACTCGATTCATGTTTCTGACTTCAACGGCCCTGGCGAAAAATCTTGGCAGGCTCGCTATGATATCAACATGGCATCCTATGGCGTTCCCGGCCTGAGCTTTATGACTCGTTATGCCAAAGGTTATGATGCTGATGGCACCAATACTGGCAACGGCTCCGCCTACGCAGGCCAGTACGGGGAAGATGGTAAGCACCACGAGTGGGATGTGGAAGCCAAATATGTTGTTCAAAGCGGCCCCGCTAAAGATCTTTCCATCCGTGCGCGTCAGGCCTTCCATCGTGGCAACAGTGATTATGCTGACGGTGATACCAACCAGTTCCGCCTGATGGTGGAGTACCCGCTGAGCATTCTGTAATACAGAACTCATTAGCAACACCTAAAATGCCCGGCCTGCCGGGCATTTTACTTTTCCCGTCACATCTACTTCTCTCTAATGCTTGCCCCTCTCGCCTGTACGGCTAGGAAAGCCCACCGTACAATGCAGTTTTCGCTGATCAGAAAAGACCTGCCCTCATGCGTACTAGTCAGTATCTTCTCTCTACCCTGAAAGAAACGCCTTCTGATGCCACTGTCATCAGTCATCAACTCCTGCTACGCGCCGGCATGATCCGCAAGCTGGCGTCCGGCCTCTATACCTGGCTGCCGCTGGGCCTGCGTGTATTACGCAAGGTTGAGACTGTTGTACGCGAAGAGATGAATGCGGCCGGCGCCCTGGAAGTACTCATGCCAGCCATTCAGCCCGCCGAGCTGTGGCAGGAATCAGGCCGCTGGGAACAATATGGCCCCGAACTGCTCCGCCTCAAGGATCGTCATGAGCGCGACTTTTGCGTAGGCCCAACCCATGAGGAAGTGATTACAGATCTGGCGCGCAACGAGCTCAACAGCTATAAGCAGCTTCCGATCAACATGTACCAAATTCAGACCAAGTTTCGCGATGAGATTCGTCCTCGCTTTGGCCTGATGCGTGGGCGTGAATTCGTCATGAAGGATGCCTATTCCTTCCATATGACCCAGGAATCGCTGCAGGAAACCTATGATCGAATGTATCAGGCCTACTGCAACGTATTCACCCGACTCGGGTTGAACTTCCGTCCTGTTCAAGCTGATAACGGATCCATTGGTGGCAGCGGCTCCCATGAGTTCCATGTACTGGCCAGCTCCGGCGAAGACGATATCGTATTCAGTGACAGTTCCGATTACGCAGCCAATATTGAAAAGGCTGAGGCGCTACCCCGTGAAACTTCACGCGGCGCGGCTACTGAAGAGCTTCGCCTGGTTGATACACCAGACACCAAAACCATCGCGGCGCTGGTAGAGAACTTCAATCTGCCGATTGAGAAGACGATCAAGACATTGATCGTACATGGCGCAGAAGAAGGCACGCTCGTTGCGCTCATCATTCGTGGCGATCATGAGCTGAACGAAATCAAGGCCTCCAATCTCGAACTTGTTGCCTCCCCTCTCGAATTTGCTACTGAGGCGGAAGTTCGTGCAGCCATTGGCGCAGGCCCTGGCTCCCTAGGCCCGCTGAACCTTCCGATGCCTTGCGTCATTGATCGCTCGGTTGCCATGATGAGCGACTTCGCAGCAGGTGCAAATATTGATGACAAACACTATTTTGGAGTGAACTGGGAGCGTGACCTGCCGCTGCCTGAGGTCGCTGATCTGCGCAATGTGGTGGCAGGCGATCCCAGCCCCGACGGCAAGGGCAACCTGGTCATCAAACGCGGCATCGAGGTCGGTCATATTTTCCAGCTTGGCACCAAGTACAGTGAAGCAATGAACCTGACCGTCCTGAGCGAACAAGGAAAGCCCGTCAAGCTCACTATGGGCTGCTATGGCATCGGCGTGTCTCGTGTCGTCGCGGCAGCCATCGAGCAGAATCATGATGAACGCGGCATCCTATGGCCCGATGCGCTTACTCCCTTCCACATTGCGCTGGTTCCTCTGAAATATGAAAACGAGCGCGTACGGGAAGTAACGGATCAACTGTATCAGGCGCTAACTGCTGCCGGTTATGAAGTCCTGTTGGATGATCGTGACAAAAAGACAAGTCCCGGCGTCAAATTTGCAGATATGGAGTTGATCGGCATTCCTCACCGGATCGTAGTAGGTGATCGCGGCCTTGCTGAAGGTACTTACGAGTACAAAGGACGCCGCGAGCAGGACAACCAGAATGTGCCGATCAATGAATTGCTGCCATTTTTGGAAGCACGCATTAATCGTTGAGCCAAGCCATGCCTGTAAGAAGCCCTTCTTTTCTCCTTTCCGTCACGCTTGCCAGTGTGACGGTGCTTTCTGGGTGCGCCAATCACTTACCGCAGCGCAGCGAGCACGAGGAGCGCGTCGATCGCAAATTGATCGAACACAGCCTGCAGATCAATGCTGGCGAAAAAGAAGTGCTCGAACTGCCACAGCGACGAATCAAGGTACTCGATCAACATCGTTATGAAGTGACTGATTTCGAAGTAACACGTCATTACGATCGGTATACGCCTTATCAGCCCTGGCGGGAGCTTTATGAGGTTCCGCTGGGAGCTGTAACACTCGTGGCAGGCATAGGCGCCAATATTCTCAATGTGCCTCTTCTTGGCAGTCTTCCTGAAAGCGCAACACATGGACTGGTCGTCTATGGGCTGGACGGCCTTAACCCGTTCATGAACGTGGCGTCCAATGGGCGCTCCGAGCAGAACCTGGCCAGCATTGATGAAAAGCAGCTCGATAAACGCGTCGAATACACCAGCCTTCCCTGGGCTGAGCGCCCCGTTGAAGTCAAGGCGGGCAAGGCTCGACATGAGCTGCTGACCGACCAAAACGGCTTTTTGCGTCTGAACCTGCTGGAAGACCCTTTTGCAGGTCATGACATCAGCGGCATTGGCAAGCTGGACATCACGGTTATCGACCCTGAAGACCAGACCAAAGCCGAGCGCACGTTAACGGTAAGCCGCAGCCTGCGTAGCAAACTTCTGGAGGCCCATGAGCTTATTTACGATGACCTTGAAGAGGACGATGTGACTCGCTGGGTTCATCGTGTAAAGCGCTTGTCTGAACTAGGCCTGGAAGAAGAATCCAGCGAACTGGAACAGAACCTGATCGAGCTGACCCACAATGATCCGGAGCTGCAAAATGAGTTTGTCACTGCATTAGCCAAAGCAACCGGAACACCCAAGACCATCAGCCAGTAAGCATCTATATGGCTGTTAGCGCCATACTGTAAAGTTACCAAGCCCCAATGGCGCATGATCCTGAACCAGGACTTGATTGACATTTGCCTGTGCGGGGCCATGACGAAGCCATGCCAGAAACTGCTCCAGCGCTTCTGGCTCGCCTTCACATTTTATCTCGACACGCCCATCGTCCAGGTTTCTTACCCACCCTGTGATACCTAGGCGTTCTGCCTCTTCCCGGGCACTTTCTCGATAACGGACGCCCTGTACCCGTCCGTCGACGTGGATATGCCTTGCCTGACTGCTCATGGTGACTGCTTCTCCAGCTCAGCGATACGTGCCTGTATGACCGCAGCCGTTTGCTCCCCTACAAGCTTTTCCCTGAAACGGCCTTGAGGGTCAACAAGATAGGTGGCTGGCAGGACATTGCTGACCGGCAGATCGAAATGCTTGGCAGGATCCTTTTGGAAGACGGCGTATTGAATACCCATCGTTTCTGCACTCTTACGCAATGCATCGTCCTGCTGGTGATCGTAGTTAACGCCTAGCACCCTTATCTCAGCATTGGCTTTGGCCAAGGCATTGAGCTGGGGGATTTCCTTGTGACAGGGTCCGCACCACTCTGCCCAATAATTAATTACCAACCACCGCCCGTCCAGCTGAGCGTTGTCGATTTTATGGCCATACTGGTCATTTCCGTAATCCGGCGTACAGGCTGCCAACAAGAAACTGACGGCAAGCAGGCCGCCACGTAACGCTTTAGTAATCATGTTGACTCCATGGAAGATACTGGTTTGGCTTCAGGTTTCAGCCACTTGGCGAGACTGCCGCCCAGAAGTTGCTCACGTTGCTCATGAAGCTGTTTAAGCGCTTCAATCAGAGGAGGATACCAGTCACCTGTACAGCGCTCGACCTCAGGAAGACGATCGATTTTTGGTAGATGCCATGGGCTCTTTTCCATCAATTGCGTCAGGGTGAATGTGTTGAGATCCCGGCAGAGCACCCATCTTCCACTACTGGTGTGGCACACCAGTTTCTCTTTCTTGAGAAAGTCCAGAATGGGTTGCCATTGATCCTCAGGCAATTTCCAGCCGCTTTTCTGGAGCTCGACAAGATCGAGCGAGGCGCCTGTCTGTTGCCGATCCAGAAAGACACGAAGCACGCCCAGTAAGACAAGAAACGTAGGGATTGGCTGTCGGCGCCACTGCTTGGAGGAAGAAAGGTTGCACACCAACTCAGCGCCAAAAAGAACGATCAGCCAGGAGACGTAAATCCAGACCAGAAAAAGCGGAATGGTCGCAAAAGCGCCGTAGATCAGCTTGTAGCCCGGAAAAAACATGACATACAAGCCAAACAATGACTTGGCCGCCTCGAATAGCACTGACGTAAAGATACCCCCAACCAACGCATGCTTGAGCGGAACACGCGTGTTTGGTACCGCGGCATAGAGCAAGGTGAAGGCAGCCATGCTGAAGAGGAGCGGCATGAACTTGAGCAGCACGGCCGTTCCCATGACCGCATACCGACCGGACATCATGGACAGCGACGCGATATAGGTGCTGATCGCAAAGCCTGCGCCTAGCAAAAGAGGCCCCAGACTGAGGATTGCCCAATACAGGAGAAAACTGGACATGCCTCGACGAGGTTGGGAAACCCGCCAGATGTCATTGAAGGTTTTTTCAATGGTCACCAGCATGGTGAGGGACGTTACTGCCAGCAGCGCGACGCCTAGCCATGTCAAGTGGCGGGCCTGCTCGATAAATCCACGCAGGTGCTCCTCCAAGGTCTCGCCGGTCGAAGGGACGAAGTTATGGAAGATGAATATCTGAATCTGCTCTTCTGTTCCCTGAAAGGCGGGAATGGCAGAGAGCATGGCAAAGGTCACCGTCATGATGGGAACAACGGCAAACAGGGTGGTATAGGTCAAGGCCGCCGCGTTGTTGGGCGCTCGATCGCCAAGAAAGCGTTTGACCAGGAAACGGCCCCATTCAAATGTGTCGCTCAGGCGCTGACGCATTCTATTTCCTCAACCATGCGTGAATCGTCTTGAATCCAATTACCCAGCACAATGCTCGTTCAGACCACCGGAGGCCCGTTAGAATAGCTGTCACCTCCACAACGATGCGACCTTTTCAATGAGCGAATCGATACTCTTCCACAATCCTCGTTGCTCCAAGTCCCGCAGCGCACTCGAATTGCTGCAGGAAAAAAAGCTGGACCTGCATGTGGTTCGCTACCTTGAAACGCCCCCTACCGCCACAGATCTCAAGGATATTCTGCTTAAACTGGGCATCCCGGCTCGTCAGCTTCTGCGTACCGGCGAAGAGGAATACAAAGCGCTAGGCCTGGCGGATGAAACTCTTTCTGAAGACAGACTGATTGAAGCCATGGCGAGTCATCCGAAACTGATTGAACGCCCCATTTTCATCGTAGGCGACAAGGCGGTCATTGGCCGTCCGCCAGAAAAGGTTCTGGAGATACTGCCATGAGTGCTTCCTATATCCTGGTGCTTTATTACAGCCGACATGGTGCTACAGCCCAGATGGCTCAGCAGATTGCCCGAGGTGTAGAAATGGGTGGCCTGGAGGCACGTATCAGGACCGTTCCGAGTGTGTCGACAGTATGTGAAGCAACCGCACCAGAAATCCCAGAGGAAGGCGCGCTATATGCCAGCCTTGATGATCTGCGGCATTGTAGCGGCCTGGCCTTGGGCAGCCCTACGCGGTACGGCAACATGGCGGCGGCGCTGAAGTACTTTTTGGATGGCACGAACAGCTTGTGGCTGACAGGCGAATTGGTAGGAAAGCCGGCCGCGGTCTTCACTTCCACTGCAAGTCTGCACGGTGGTCAGGAAAGCACGCTGCTCTCCATGCTGCTGCCTCTGCTCCATCACGGCATGCTGGTAACCGGATTGCCGTACAGCGAAAGCGCCCTGCTTGAAACCAAAGGCGGCGGCACACCTTATGGTGCCAGCCACTTTGCCGGAACCGATGGCAAGCGGGCCTTGGATGAACATGAGATCACGCTGTGCCGTGCGCTAGGCAAGCGCCTTGCAGCCACAGCCCTGCAACTGGAGTCGAGCCGCTGAAGTGCTTAGCTACAGCGCCGTAAACAGGTAGCGGCTCACCAATCCATGATTTCCTTGACGAACGGAATGGTGAGCTTGCGCCGGGCCTGCAGAGAGGCATGATCCAGGCGCTCCAGCACATCGAACAAGGAGTTCATGCTCCGAGAGCCACGCGTCAGGATATAGCGTCCCACTTCTTCGTTCAGATGCAGACCCCGTCGAGAGGCGCGCAGCTGCAGCGCGCGCAGCTTGTCTTCATCAGACAGCGGCTGAAGCTGGAAGACCAATGCCATGGTAAGCCGTGATTTGAGATCCGGAAGCTTGATAGGCAATGACCGTGGAGGCTTGGAGCCAGACAGCAAGAGCCGCTTTCCAGCATCCCGCACACGATTGAAGAGATGAAACATCGCCTCTTCCCATTCTCGCTTGCCTGCCAGGGCATCCAGATCATCCAGGCAAACCAGCTCGCACTGTTCGAGATTTTCAAACAGTGCGGTTCCATACCCGGAAAGCTCGGCCATTGGCAGATAAACGGCTTGCTCACCCATCTGATAAAACCGCAGGCAGGCAGCCTGCATCAAATGGCTACGCCCGGCGCCTTCCGTTCCCCAGAGGTAGATAAGGCTTTCAGCCCAACCTGCGTCCAGCTCGCATAGGCGCTCGACATAACCCAGCGCCGCCGCATTTGCGCCGGGATAATAATTGGCAAAGGTAGCGTCATCGCGTAGACGCACACCCAAGGGTAACTGTATCGGTTTCATGCCGTGTCTGGCGGCTCGCTGGATTCAGGTCGACCGGGTTTGGAGTAAAGGTCGGAAAGTTTATACAAATCATGGATATGACGCAGCAGAACCATCAAGACGGCGGCTACGGGTAATGCGAGAAGAATACCGCTGAAACCAAACAGTTGACCACCCGCCAGAACGGCAAAGATGACCGCAACGGGATGTAGGCCAATACGATCACCCACCAGAAGCGGTGTCAGCACCATGCCTTCGATCATTTGTCCGAAGACAAATACCGCGAGAATGCCCAGCAGCGGATACCAATCAAGGCCAAACTGGAAGAATCCAGCAGCCATGGCTGCAGTGATGCCAACCGCAAATCCCATATACGGGACAATGCTGGCCAGTCCCGCCAGCAGACCAATCAACAGGCCCAGCTCAAGCGCTACCAGCATCAGCCCACCGGCATAGATGATTCCAAGGCCAAGCATGACCATCAACTGTCCGCGCAGGAAGGCGCCCAGTACCTCATGACAGTCACCCAGCAGCCGAGTCACCAAACCTTCGTGTCGACGCGGGAGCAGGCCCCTGAGCTTGCCAACCATGACATCCCAGTCGCGTAACAGATAAAAGCTTACGACCGGGATCAACAACGTGTTTCCGATCCAGGCCAGTAAAGCAAGACTGGAAGACGTTGCCTGGGCGAGAACGATACCGACGATATCACCGGTACGATCCAGATGGCTGGTCAGCACCGCCTTGATACGATCGAAGCGCCAGAAGCTGTCTGCAAGACCGAATTTGATCTGAATCCATGGCAATGCGGTGAACTGAAGCCAGTCGAGTATGGCAGGCATCAACTCGTAGAGACGGATGAACTGCCTGACCAGCATGGGCACGATGACAAGCAGCATGCCCAGCAGAACCAGCAGGAAGGCCAGATATACCGTAAGCACGGCCAATGTGCGGGAGAGCCCCAGCCGCTCCAGCCGATCTACCAATGGATCACCCAGGTAGGCCAGTAACATGCTGATCAGAAAGGGAGACAGAATAGGCTGCACCGAGTGCAGCAGCCACAGCAAAACGGCCAGCCCGCCAATGACATACCAGCGGCGTGTCGTCATGTTCGTTTCTCGCTAAATAATTTGTGCATAAAGAAAGCCGCCAGGCGAAGGCCAGGCGGCTTGGGAGTGTCTGATGATCGGCCTGCGGTAAGGTCTCTCTTTAGCGGACCCGATCAATGCCAGCGATAATAGAGTATCTGTTGTGCTGGCGCAGGTGCGGGCGGCTGTGAAGCGCCTGGTGCAGCTTGGGTGTCCGGTGCCGCAACGGGCGCGTTGGCATCGACCGGTGCAGAAGATTGCTCCAGATCGGCCAGGCCTAACTGTGCATGAAGTTGATCCGGGTTAGCGGTCAGCTGATAGCGAAGCTGTCCATTCTCTGCCTTGAGCAACCGAGCACCCATGGGTTCCAGCAGCTTTTGCAGCTGAGAGTAGCGCTCGAAATTGGCCCCACCCACTACTAGTGTCAGTGCTTGTGTAGAACCTGGCTTGGTAATGAACTGCTTGGCCAGACGTGTACTTAGCTCATGCATGATAGTATTGGCCAGGGCATCCAGATCGGCTCCCTGCGCATTGCCCTGTGCCGAGTTGGTCCCCTGCCACATCCGCCATTGAGCCTGCCAGGAACCACCCGATTGCCTGGCATGAACCGCCAGCAATACATCACCGCCATAACGCTTGGAAGCCTCACGCAGAGCGTCTGGCTTACCGGAATCAATATTTTCGGCAGTACCGACCAGCTGTTCACTGAGGTCTGCCAAGGGCAGGACGAGCGGCAGGCCACTGTCCTGAGCGGCCCTTTGCAAAGGAGCTGCCGCTGGCTGGCTGTCACCCACCAGGGCACTACCGCCATCAGAATCATTCAACCACCACGTCATCACGGAGGGGCGATTGGCTCCCCAGATAGGCAGCCCCGCCTGCGTTAGGGTACGGTTGACGGATGCAGGATCGAAATTGACGACCAGCACGGCTGGCGGGCCGGCATCGTAACTGTACTGGGTAATCAGTTGCTGAGGGCTTTTTACCGACTCGGATAAGGCAGGGCTCTGAGCGGCATTCGCATCGCCAGTCAAACGAACCACCAGATCCTGCAGGGCACGCCCCAGCGCAGCGTCGCGCTCTGAGGGCTGCTGGGAGGCAACGGGCTCGCGCACCTGATAAAGGCCTTCCACCAAGGCTGCTGAAGCAGACTGGCTCAGCAAGGGTAGGCAGAGCGTAAGCAGAAAGGCAAAACGACGCATGTAGAGTCTCGGCAAGCAGGAACGAAGAGGCATACCTTAAAAGGCGCCCTGCCCGGCGGCAAGCCTGAGGGCAGGTTATGTGCAGCATCACGGTGAAATCAGACCGCGCTTTATGCCAAAAGGCTCCTTTATGACTGAATAAAAGCTGAATAAGCCTGACAAGGTCATTCGATGACCAACAGTGCCTCGTCAGGAAGCGCCGTTTCTCGATTGCTTCTGGTAAAATCGCCGCCTCTCAAAAGCTGTGCCCGCGGCATAGCCTGTTTCGCAGCATTTTTAAAAGGCCTGGATTCATGAGCAAGCAACCCTCGTTGAGCTACAAGGACGCCGGAGTGGATATCGACGCAGGCGAAGCCCTGGTTGAACGTATCAAAGGCGTCGCCAAGCGTACTGCCCGCCCGGAAGTCATGGGCGGCCTCGGTGGTTTTGGCGCCCTCTGTGAAATCCCGGCCGGTTACAAGCAGCCGGTTTTGGTTTCAGGTACGGACGGTGTCGGCACCAAGCTTCGTCTGGCAATGAATCTGAAAAAGCATGACAGCATTGGTATCGACCTTGTTGCCATGTGTGTAAATGACCTGGTTGTCTGTGGCGCCGAGCCACTCTTCTTCCTGGACTACTATGCCACCGGCAAACTGAACGTTGATGTCGCGGCTCAGGTAGTGACCGGTATCGGCGAAGGCTGTGAGCAGGCAGGATGCTCGCTGGTAGGGGGTGAGACTGCCGAAATGCCCGGCATGTACGAGGGCGAAGACTATGATCTGGCTGGTTTCTGCGTAGGCGTGGTGGAAAAGGCCGAGATTATCGACGGCTCCAAGGTAGCGACCGGCGATGCGCTGATCGCGCTGCCCTCCTCCGGCCCGCACTCCAATGGTTACTCCCTGATCCGCAAGATCATTGAGGTTGCAGGCGCGGATATCGAAAGCATCCAGCTCGACGGCAAACCTTTGACCGACCTTCTGATGGCGCCGACGCGTATCTATGTCAAACCCCTGCTCAAGCTGATCAAGGACACCGGCGCCGTGAAAGCGATGGCCCACATTACTGGTGGCGGCCTGCTCGAAAACATTCCGCGCGTTCTGCCTGAAAACGCGCAGGCAGTCATCGACGTGGAGAGCTGGACACGTCCGGTCGTATTCGACTGGCTGCAACAGCAGGGCAACGTTGACGAGACAGAAATGCATCGCGTGCTGAATTGCGGTGTTGGCATGGTCATCTGCGTCGCGCAGGAGCACGTTGATAAAGCGCTGAACACGTTGCGCGATGCGGGCGAGCAGCCTTGGGTAATCGGTCAGATCGCCGCCTGCGATGAAAGCGCTCCTCGCGTTGTACTGAACAACCTGAAGACGCATTGATGCCTGCACGTTGTAATGTCGTGGTATTGATCTCAGGTGCCGGTAGCAACCTGCAGGCACTGATCGATGCCTCGACCAGCCCGGAGGCGCCCATCCAGATCCGCGCGGTGGTTTCCAACCGTGCGGATGCCTACGGATTGGAGCGTGCTCGCCAAGCGGGCATCGAGGCGCAGGTTCTTGACCATACACAGTTCGCTGATCGGGAGGCGTTCGACGCTGCCCTCGTCGAGCTGGTTGATCGCTTTGAACCAGACCTCTTGGTCCTGGCCGGCTTCATGCGTATCCTGACGGAGCGCTTCGTGACCCATTACCGAGGCCGGCTGCTCAATATTCACCCTTCCCTGTTGCCACGCTATACCGGTCTGCGTACGCATCAACGTGCGCTGGATGCAGGCGATCTGGAGCATGGCTGCAGTGTTCACTTTGTTACGGAAGAGCTTGATGGCGGCCCGGTTGTTGTACAGGCCGTCGTTCCCATTCATCCTGGCGACACAGCGGAAACCCTGGCCCAGCGCGTTCACGGACAGGAACACGTAATTTATCCTCTGGCTGTCAGCTGGTTCGCCCAAGGGCGCTTACGGCTGACTGAGCGAGGCGCTGAACTGGATGCCCAGCCGTTGCCGGCTACCGGACATGTCATTCGATCCTAGGAGAAATATCCCATGCGACGATTGTTGTGCCTGATCGCATTTACGCTGGCCCTGCCCGCCCATGCGTTCGACCTTAAACCCTTTGATGCCAGCTACACCGCCGACTGGAAGCAGATGCCCATGAGTGGCTCAGCTGAGCGGCACCTGACAAAACAGCAGGATGGCAATTGGAAACTTGAATTCAGTGCCTCCATGCTGGTGGCGGGCCTGACCGAAGCCAGTACGTTCCGCTACGAAGGCGACACGTTCCTGCCCACGAGCTATAGCTATTCACGCCATGGCCTGGGTAAAAGCCGTGAAAGCAAGCTGACCTTTGACTGGACCGCGAAGAAAGTCACCGGCACTGAAAAAGGCGACTCGGTCAACCTGCCGCTGGACCGTGGTCTGGTGGACAAGTCCACTTACCAGCTGCTCTTGCAGCATGATGTGGCAGACGGCAAGAAAAGCATGAGCTACCAGGTGGTCGATGGTGATGAGATCGATACTTACGACTTTCGCGTAATTGGCGAGGAGCGCGTGCGCACCAAGGTGGGTCTGGTTGATGCCATCAAGGTCGAGCGTGTTCGAGATCCCACCAAGAGCAACCGTAAGACTGAACTGTGGTTTGCGAAGAACTGGGATTACCTGCTGGTCCGCCTGTATCAGATGGAAACCGATGGCAAGGAATACCAGATCATGCTGGAAGACGGCTCTGTTGATGGCAAGCCGGTAAAAGGTCAGCAAGGCTAAATCGCCTGGTACCTCTAAAACGCGTCTTATCGAGAGGTAAGACGCGTTTTTTATTGCCTGTGTTTTTGCAAAAGAACGTGCCGCCTGTTGAACCTGCGACATATTGTCGCTATAAATGTAACAGATTATTGCAAACAATCAGCTTGGTCTCTTTTCCTGATTGATCAATGATCGAGTTGTTAGCTGCCTTGCGTGCCCTTTTAACCAAGGAGAAAGACAATGACCGTTACAGTGACTGAACGCGACGAAAACCATATGTCTCAAGAAGCCCGTTCACTGGGTTTATCTGTCTGGGACGTTCACCAGGAAGGCCATTTAGTCGGCATTTATCATTCCGAGGCCGATGCGGTCGCGTATAAAGCGCAGATCGAAGAAGAAAGTCAACGTTGATTTAAAGCAGTATCCATAAAAAAGCCCGCTTGTTAGAGGCGGGCTTTTTTGATCAGTCGTTTTATTCGAAAACCTTATCCAGGGTAATTGGCAGATCGCGAATACGCTTGCCTGTTGCGTGATAGACCGCGTTAGCGATAGCCGCCGCAACCCCTACGATACCGATCTCGCCTATCCCCTTTGCACCGAGCGGATTGACAATCTCGTCGTGCTCTTCGACAAAGATGACATCCAGATCATGCACATCGGCGTTTACCGGAAAATGGTATTCGGCAATGTTGTGGTTCATCCAGCGGGCCAGATCCTTATCAAGCATCCCCTCTTCCTGCATGGCCATGCCAATCCCCCAGACCATTCCGCCCAGGATCTGGTTTCGTCCTGGCTTGAGGCTCAAGACGCGCCCCGCTGCAATAGCACTGACCATCCGGCTGACCTGAATCGTACCGAAGTCTTCGTCGACCTTGACCTCCACAAACACTGCAGAGTGGGTAGCCGTTGTGTAATCGTCCCGCTCCTTCTTAGGCGAGGCACTGGCGGAAGCCTCCATGCTTGGCGCCCCCCCCTTTTTCAAGAGATCAGCGATCTTGATTCGCTCGACAGGTGCGGCCTTGATGTAAATTTCACCGTTTTCGAAAACGACGTCGGTCAACTCAAGGTTGCTGAAGGGCGATTGATCCTCTTCCTTGGCTTGATCAAGCAGTTGCTGTTGAAGGGTTTCGCATGCCTGCTTAACGGCGGAGCCAACAGAAGAAACGGTAAACGATCCTCCTTCCAGGGGCGCCTTGGGCAAAGTCGAGTCGCCCAATCTGAATGTGACCTTTTCCAGAGGCAGACCGAAGATTTCCGCTGCGATCTGGGTCATGACGGTATAGGTACCCGTACCGATATCAGCTGTAGCGCTGGAGACGACCAAGCTACCGTCGATGTTGATCACTGCCTTAGCACTGGCGGGATTCTGCATGGCCTCCCAGACACCGGTTGCCATTCCCCACCCTACCAGCTGCTTGCCATCGCGCATTGAGCGTGGTTCGTGACTACGCTTGGACCAGCCAAACCGTTCGGCACCCTGGCGGTAACATTCGAGCAACTCCTTGCTTGAGTAAGGCTTGTTGGAGGCAGGATCGACATCCGTGAAGTTGCGGATACGAAACTCCAATGGATCAATATTGGCCGCGTAGGCCAGCTCGTCCATCGCGGATTCAAGGCCATAGACACCTAGCACAGCGCCTGGGGCACGCATGTCCAGCGGTGTATAGAGGTCAAGGGGAGCCAGCTTGTAATCCAGCCGCACGTTGGGGCATCCATAGAGCGAAGCGGACCAGACCACGACCATCTCGGTGAAGTCCTCAAAGCTTGAAGTCTCGCCTACCACTTCGTGGATAGTCGAAACCAGCTTGCCTTCCTGGTCACACGCCAGCCGGAAATGCTGGATGGTTTCCGGGCGATGACCAAACGAGAACATTTGCTCGCGGGACAGCACTACTCGAACGGAACGCTTGAGCTTAAGCGCCGCCATGGTCGCCAGTACCAGTTGATATTGTGGGCGCAGACCAGAACCAAAGGCGCCACCTACAAAGGGTGTTACGACACGTACATCTCCATCAGGCAGGCCGAAGATGTTGGAAATGAACTGAGCGCTGTTCTGCACGCCCTGCGTCTTGTCGTGGACGGTCAACTTGCCATCCGTGTTGTAAATGACCGTAGAGGCATGCATCTCCATCGGATTGTGAAACTCGGCGGCCGAATGGTATTCCGCCTCGATCTTGACTGGTGCACTCGCCCAGGCGCTATCGGCATCGCCTCGATCTGGCGGCATGGGCGTAGGCGCCTTATGAGCATCGCCACGCTGAGCGTAGATGTCAGCCTGATGCGGCTCGGTTTCGTAATCCACTCGAATCAGCGAAGCCGCATAGCGAGCAGCTTCGAAGCTTTCTGCCACCACCAGCGCAACCGGCTGCATGTTGAACAGGACTCGGTCGTTATAGAGAGGACGAAAGTGCTTGCCATCTGCGGCGTCCATATCGGTGTAGCTTTCGTTATACGATGCCACCTCGGGACGGTTTTCATGGGTAATGACATCCAGAACACCCGGAACACTGAGCGCTGCCTGGGTATCGATGCTCAGGATGCGGCCCTTGGCTACTGAGCTGTTGACGACATAACCGGTGCAGAGGTCGGCTGTACCGAACTCACTGGCATAAAGGGCTTTGCCAGTTACCTTGAGTGGCCCATCGACCCGAGAAACGGCCTTTCCTAGATAAGCTGTCATTTGGCATTTACTCCTGAAGCAGCCTCGCTCAAGGCACGCACAATGGCGCGCTTGGCCAATTCGATCTTGAAGCTGTTGTGCTCGAACCCCTGGGCTCCCTGCATGAGCAATTCTGCAGCTGCCCGAAAGTTCTCTTCGGTAGCCGGCTTGCCTACCAGCAATGCTTCAGCCTCAGGTTTACGCCAGGGCTTATGGGCCACACCTCCCAAGGCAATACGGGTTGTGCCTACGTTGTCGCCGTTGAGTTCCAGCGCCGCTGCAACCGAGACAAGCGCAAAAGCATAGGACGCTCGGTCACGGATCTTGACGTAGGCGTAGTTCTCGGCAAATCCTCTGGGAGGCAGCTCAACAGCAGTAATGAGTTCATGCTGTCCCAGATTGGTGTCCAGATGCGGTGTATCACCAGGCAAACGGTGAAACTCGCTCATCGGAATCACGCGGTCACCCTCAGGCCCTGACACATGAACCGAGGCCTCCAACGCAGCCAACGCAACGGCCATGTCGGATGGATGGACGGCGATACACTGATCGCTGTGCCCCAGAACGGCATGGATGCGGTTCTGGCCATTGAGCGCCCCGCAGCCTGAGCCCGGCTCGCGCTTATTGCAGGGCGTGCCGATATCGTAGAAGTAATAACAACGCGTGCGCTGGAGCAGATTGCCCCCGGTGGACGCCATGTTGCGCAGCTGGGCCGAGGCACCCGCCAGAATGGCTTGAGAAAGCAAGGGATACACCCGCTCGACATCAGGATGGTAGGCAACCGTCGAGTTCTTGACCAATGCCCCGATATGCAAGCCTCCGGCCTGCGTCGTTTCGATCTCGCGCAAGGGCAACGCATTGATATCGACCAGCTGGTCGGGGCGTGCCACGTTTTCCTTCATCAGGTCGAGCAGGTTGGTCCCGCCGGCGATGAACCGCCCCGTGTCACTTAACTGCTGGATGGCATCGGTGACTTGCTGGGGTTTTGAATAACTGAAGCGATTCATTCCCGTGGCCCTCCCTTGCAGGCAGGCATGGCCTGCTCGATAGCCGCCAGAATGTTGTTGTAAGCACCGCAACGGCACAGGTTTCCGCTCATTTGCTCACGAATCTCATCACGCGTCTGCGCCTTGCCTTCCTTGATCATGCCAATGGCAGAACAGATCTGCCCCGGTGTGCAATAACCGCACTGGAAGGCATCTTGCTCAACGAAGGCTGCCTGCATGGGATGTAACTCATCGCCGTTGGCCAGGCCTTCGATAGTTGTGATTTCAGCGCCGTCCTGCATGACGGCCAGACTCAGGCAGGAGTTGATGCGGGTTCCGTTGACCAACACGGTACAGGCACCACACTGTCCATGGTCGCATCCTTTCTTCGTACCGGTCATGTCCAGGTGTTCGCGTAGCAGATCAAGCAATGTCGTCCAGGGCTCGACGGTCAGCTCATGCTGTTTACCATTGATGATCAGGGAAATCGTATGGGTATCAGCACCGGCGTCGGGCCGAAGCTGGCGAGTAGGAGTCGCATTCATAAAGGCCTCACGGTCGTAAAGGGGAGTGATCTGAAGTCACTCTTTTTTCATGAAAGGCATCGATTGGATGTCTATTTCAGGAATACGACTGAAAGCTTCCGTCAAGGGTTCAGCACAAACCCATGGCAAGATGTGATGGAGGACTCAGTGCGATGCTCGACCAGAAACCGTTATTCACTACAGATATAAAAGGCTTCGCCTGAAGGCTCGGTTTTTGCACAGCCTTCATGGTGTTTGAGCGGTACGTGAAGGCAGTGAGGAAAAGCACTATGGCAATGAGTCCCTTGCAATCCATTGCACAAGCGTTCGAGGCGGATTTCAGTATCAATTTTCTGATCGAAAATCTGGAAGGCAGCGTCACGCTGGTACTGACCGACCAGAAAGGCTCGAAAATCTGCCGAATCATCACAGCGGAACAACTGGCAGACCCGGCAAGGGTTCAGCGCGTAATCGACACCATACGGTTTGGGCTGGCCATTGACGCAGGCCAAGGGATTTCGGTGATGAAAGCGCTTTCGGAGCCGGCCAATGATCAGGCACTTACGCCATCAATTGGCCGGCAAGGTGCGGCTTCCGATGGCACTGCCTAGGTGCGCCGTTGACCCACGACGGCGCACGGAACGTGCTATCAAAAGGGTGTCAGCAACGCCTCTGCAACGGTGTCGCGCTGTTCCTTACCCACAAGCTGATTGACCAGTTCAAGAGCAAACAGCTGGGCTGTACCGGGGCCTTGGCTAGTGACACAACGGCCATCCACTACGACGGGCTCGTTGACATATTGCCCTTGCTCGAGTTGCTCGATAAAGCTTGGGTAGCAGGTTATACGCTTACCCTCGACCAACCCCCAGGGTTCGAGAATGACAGCAGGCGCAGCGCAAATCGCTCCGTAGAGTCTGCCCTGTTCTACATGCCGTCGCATGAAATGGCGCAGCGCCGTGCAGTCGGCCAACCGTTGAGCGCCTGGCATGCCACCAGGCAAGACAATAAGATCAAAGCTCATGGCCTGCACTTCCAGTAAGGTCACATCGCTCATCAAGCGGGTACCTCTGGCCAGCGTAATCTGGCGACGCGCCTCGATACTGGTTACCAGTACCTCGATGCCAGCACGACGCAGTACATCGATCAGCGTAACGGTTTCGATATCCTCATTACCGTCCGCAACGGCAAGCAAAGCGCGAATCATGGAACCTCCTGCTGTCAGACACGCATACCTTAGTGCAAAGCATAGGTTCTAAAAACAACAAACGGTTCAGTTTGTTACCTTCGTTGAGGAGATCAGCGGGAATAGGATTGATCGATGACATTGATAGTGCAGCTAAACTCGGCATTCCAGAGCGCCCGGCAAAAGTCGAGCCTTGTTTGTACTACTCGCAAGATAAATCGGCCCACTGCAACGACATACTCCTTCCTGCTCACCTGTCATAAGCAAAGTTTGTGAATATCATTGTGCCTTAATATTTTAGGCTGGTATTACTTTGCTTTAAGAGAAAAGGCGTCGCAGGCTCTGCCGTGACGCCCCAGCTCAACAGGTAGGTTGGTTATTTATGGTGACCCTGTAGGTTACAAGGTCACTTAAACGCCGGCTTGATGCAGCGTTCTGGATGTTTTACGACCACGCAAGCTGGGCGACCATAGCCCCAGACGCGCCTGAAGTTGCTCGATACGTGCCAGCGCCTCAGCGTATGACTCGTTCAGTCCTTCGATAGTGTGCTTCTGCTGCTCAAGCTCTTTACGCAGCAGTTCATTTTCCTGGCGCAGGTTCAGTTCAAGCAGGATTTCATCAGAGTGGAAAAGATCATTCTGCATTACGAACACCCTTGATACTGTACACGCATACAGTAACCCAAAACTCCTCCTTGACAAATCAAAACCCGACCAAATGCACCTGTTTTTGAAGGGCAAAACCTCAGCAATGGCGCGGCCTCCAGCCCTCCTGGCAACCTCAATTGACTGAACGAGCAGACAAATCGAAAAAGAGGCATTTGAAATCAAACAGATAGCTATATTTTCTCGGAATTTCATTGGCATTTATCAGCCGCTTCGCTGAAATTAATCATTTTCTCTTCTTTTCCAACCTTATTGGCTATACCCCACCCTTAACGATATCTGTAGGATGCTGTTGATCCATTTCCTGATGTTTCTCTCATGTCTTATTCCAAACGCCAGTCGACTTCTGTAGCCCTACTGGTAGCTGCCACCTTTTTCATGGAAAACCTGGACGCTACCGTGATCGCAACGGCACTTCCACAAATGGGAGAGTCCTTTCGGCGTTCGGCTGTCGATCTTAACGTTGGGATCAGTGCCTACATTCTGGCGCTTGCTGTGTTCATTCCTATCAGCGGATGGATTGCGGACCGCTTTGGTGCCCGCCGTGTCTTTGCGAGCGCTATAGGCTTCTTCACACTGGCCTCGCTGCTATGCGGCATTGCTCAGACACTTGAGCAATTCATTGCCGCCCGGGTGTTGCAAGGCATTGGCGGTGCCATGATGGTGCCCGTAGGCCGTCTGGTAGTGTTGCGCATCACTGAAAAGAAAGATCTGGTCAGAGCCATTGCCTTTATTACCTGGCCTGGCTTGATCGCACCTGTACTAGGTCCTCCGCTAGGTGGACTGATTACCGCCTATACGTCTTGGCGCTGGATTTTCTACCTTAACCTGCCCCTGGGGCTGATCGCCCTTATTCTGGCTCTACGAATGATTCCGACCGGCACCGAAACGCGCCGGGCACCACTTGATTGGTTTGGCTTTCTATTAGTAAGCGGTGCCTGCCTTACGCTTATGTTCGGCATGGAGCAAATCGGTCAAGGTCACGATACGCTGGGCAGTAATCTGGTATGGATACTGGCAGGCCTCATGCTGGGTGGATTGGCCGTCTGGCATATGCGCCAGCAGGAACATCCACTGATCGACCTTTCGAACCTCGGCATTCAGACCTACCGCGTGTCGCTGTATGGCGGCACTCTGTTTCGTATCAGCATCAACACCGCACCCTTTCTGCTGCCATTGATGTTCCAGCTGTGCTTTGGCTTCAATGCGTTTCATGCTGGCCTGATTCTACTAGCGCTGTTTGCCGGAAACCTGTTCATGAAGGTGTTTACCACACCGGTCATGCGTCTGTTCGGCCTGCGGCGAACCCTGATCGTCAACGGTCTGGTTTGCGCCGTGACGCTTCTGCTCTGCGCTCTGCTGTCCGAGCGCTGGCCCCTGCCCGCTATTTTGATTCTGCTATTCGTAAGCGGCATGGCACGCTCACTGCAATTTACCGCCAACAATACACTTGCCTTTTCCGACGTCCCCAAGCCCAGGATGAGCGACGCCTCCACCCTGTTCAGTACGGTATTTCAACTCTCGACCGGTATTGGCGTGGCTATTGGCGCATTGGCGCTCAGGGCCTCCATGGAGTGGAACGATCATGCCACAGCGCAGCTTACCGATTTCCACACGGCCTTCATCGTCATTGGCGTAATAGGCTTGTTAAGCGTGATAGACAGCCTTGGACTGGCCCGCAATGCAGGGGATGCCGTTACGGGACATCAACCACGCCACGTCCGCTGAACAAGCGTTAGACGTCAGCCCATTGCCGGAGTAGGTTGTGATAGGTTCCGGTCAGTGCAAGCAGGGCCTCGTGATCAGGCACATCGCGGGTAAGACGCTGTATGGCCTGATCCAGGTCATACAACAAGCGGCGATGACCATCATCACGCACTAGGCTTTGAGTCCAGAAAAAACTGGCGATACGTGCGCCGCGTGTCACCGGCGCAACCCGATGAAGACTCGTAGCAGGATAGATGACTATGTCACCTGCAGGAAGCTTGACCTGCTGCTCGCCATAGGTGTCCTGAATAATCAGCTCACCGCCATCGTAGGTATCGGGCGAAGAGAAGAAAAGTGTCGCAGAGACATCCGTACGGACCCGCTCAGGATGCCCTTTCAATGCGCGGATGGCGTTATCGATATGAAATCCGAAAGACCCGCCTTCTCTATAACAGTTGAACAACGGAGGAAACACCTTTCGTGGCAAGACTGCCGACACGAAAACAGGGTGGTGGCTCAGACGCTGAACGATCTGATTGCCCAGCTCGATAGAGACCGGGTCATCCTCGGGTAATTGAATATTGTGCTTGGCTCTGGCGGACTGATGGCCTGCCGTTACCTTTCCGTCTCCCCATTTCGCCTGCCGCAACACATGTTCGATGTCACATGCCTCTTCGGGCGAAAATACGCCGGGGATATGTACGAGCATAAACGTTTCCTTTAGGTGTCAGGGCACAGCGAAAGTGATGATGAAAAGCCTTCCTTGCCGGAAGACATCGCTGGCAAAGGTTCCTGCATTCGGGCGTAGCGGCTATTGATTTCAGCTGCCAGCGCACGCAATGGCTCACTGTCGGAGACCGCCAGTGCCTCGGCTATTTTTTGTAGAAAGCCGGGTGTGGCAGTTCGCATGGCCTGCCTTAGCCACGATACCGCTTCATCCACCCGGCCCTGTCGGGTCAGTAGGGCTGCATGACTGCACTGTCCTCGAAAGTCGCCAGCCTGTGCGGCAGACAGATACCAGCGTGCAGCCTCTTCCATGTCCACGGGTACGCCCCAGCCTTCTTCATAAAAGCGTCCCACTAGGTTCATTGATTTGGCGTGGCCTTGTCTGGCTGCCTGGCGATACAGCTCCAATGCGGCGGCGCGATCCCTGGGTACACCATGCCCCTGCGCCAGCAGGTTGGCATAATTGTAGAATCCCCAGTCGAGCCCAAGCTGCGCGGCTTGGGCATACGCCCGTGCGGCAGCTGCCAGATCTACAGCCGTCCCCCAGCCATTTTCCAGACAACGCCCCACCATGTTCATGGCATCCGCATGACCATGGTGGGCTGCAATACGGAACCACCGCAACGCCAACGCCTGGTCGCGCTGAATGCCGTTACCATCAAGCAGGATCTGCCCGAGACGCGCCTGCGCCTCGGGCAAACCACGTTCGGCCCCCTGCAGGAGGAACCGAGCAAGTCGCCGCGGATCCTCCAGCCCGTAACGCAGCAGGGAGTCAGTGCCCAATGAGGGGTGCCGCCCTGTCAAAAGCTGTACTCGGCTGTTAACTGAGCACCGCGTCCTTCCCCTGGAACACCGAAGCCACGGCCGTTGTACTGACGCCAGTAGTGCTTGTCGAACAGGTTGACGATGTTGAGGCGCAGGGCCAGATCAGAGGTCGCCTGCCAGTCCACCGCCGCGTTATGCACCACATAATCCGGCACCTTTACACGCTGTTCGCTGGTAATCGCCTGCGCACGGCCCAAGGCAATGTAGCGCTCCCCTACATAGTTGACGCCATAGCTGACCGTCACGTCATGCGGCAGAGCATAGCTGGTCCAGAGGCTGGCTGAATGGCGCGGCGTGTTGGGCAGCGAAATTCCCTCCTCACTGGCGTTGGGGTTGGCAAAGTCGGTGCTACTGTTAACCGAGCTGTAGCTGCGGATCTTGCTCTTCATATACGCGTATCCACCGAACACCGACCACTTGTCCGTGATGTTGCCGGAAGCACCCAGCTCAAGACCATCAACGCGATATTTTGAGCTGAAGACATTACCCAGCTCGTCGTCACTGTCATATTGCGTGCTTTCCAGATCCGTACGGAACAGGGCGGCCGTCAGTGACAATCGCTCGTGCATCAGATCCCACTTGGTCCCTACCTCATACGTCTTGCCCTTGGTAGGTGAAAGCCCCTCCTCTCCCAAGCTTCCAGTTGTGGCAATCTGAATAGAACCGGGCTGCTTGGCATTGCCATAGCTGACGTAGAACGTCCCGTTATCCACGGGCTTGTAGCTCAGAGCGCCACGGTAGCTGAAAAGCTTTTCCTTCTGGCTGACGTTTGCTGCGTCCGTCCAGTTGCTCAGCGTACCGGTAGTCGTGTTCAGGGTGCGAGTGCGGTCACGCGTGGTACGTGCCTTCCAGTGATCCTGACGGGCCGAAACATCCAACTGCCATTGCGGTGAGAACTTCAGGGTATCAATCAGGTAATAGGCTTTGGTTTCCGACTCGGCGTTGATCTCGCCAGTGTAGGCGACCTCACGAGAACCAACGAACTTGGACGGCGGGTTGGCCGGATCAACGGCAAAGGTGTTGCCCTGGGCACCATAGCGCAGGCTGCCCGTCTTGTACCGAAGGTCTTCCCGCGTGTATTCCAGGCCTGTGACCAGAGTATGCTCGATACCCGCCGTATCGAAGCGCCAAGTCACGTTCGCCTGGTCACTCAGTGTCTGGTTGTCGGTATGCCGCGCCGGACCGCGCAAACGACGCAGGGAGCCATTTCCGCCAGCTTGAAGCGATAGGTCGCCTCCTGGAGTCGTTACCACGTAGCTACGCTGGAGCTGGTTGAACGAGAGCTGGTTAGTGAAGGAGACGTTGCTGTTGATGTCATGCTCGAACCGCCAGGTCGCGCGATCGATGCGGTTGTCTTCCTTATCCAAGTTGCGGTAGCCGAAATATCCGTCCCACTTGACGCCCGGAACCCGGCTTGGGTGGCCGCCACTCTGCCGGGGGTTCTTTCCGTCGTGCAGCGTTGGAATTCCGTAATCGTAATTACCGGTGTCTTCCAGATGTTCATACGTGAAGATATTGCGCGTGTCGGTATTGAGACCAAAAGCAAGCGAAGGTGCAATCCCCCACCGATCCCGCTCGATCCAGTCACGCCCGTTGATACCTGACTCATGCCCAACCAGATTCAACCGGAACGCAGTGCCGCTCTCCTCGTCGAGTACATGGTTGGTATCTAGGGTAAGCCGCTTGTAATCCGCTGTTCCAACACCCGCCGTTACGCGGTTGAACTCATGAAGGCTAGGGGTCTTGGTGACCATGTTGATCGCGCCCCCAATGACGCCCGCGCCCCAGGCCGAGGAGCTGGAGCCCTTGACGACTTCAACCTGCTCGGTATTGAACATTTCGGAGCGGGTGTAAAAGGCAGAGTCACGCACGCCATCCAGATAGACGTTCGACCCACCGTAGTTGCCGCTATTGAAGCCGCGGATATTGATGCTGTCCCCTACGCCACCTGCGCCTTCACCGGAGCTGAACGTAATACCAGGCACATTGGAGAGCACCTGCTCAAGCGTTTGGGCGTTCTGCTGCTCGATAACCGCCTGCGGCACGACCGTGATGCTTTGTGGGACGTCACGCAAGGGTTGCGTGTACTTGTCGGAGGACAGCGTTTGCGTCTGGTACTCCCCTTCAGCATCAGCTGTGACGGTCAGACTGTCCAGCTCCTGCGGTGCCTGCTCTGCGGTTTGTCCATGAGTCAGCCCCGATAAGGACGCCAGGGCCAAGCCAATGGACGTCTTGTAGGGAAGGCCAATTACCGAAGTATCTCTTTCTCGCATGACGAGCCCTTTTTCACGTTATTTTCACAAATGTCAAAATTTCGTGAAATGATAATAATTATCAGCCGCTCATGCCAGTGCGGCTTCGTCTGCTTATTACTTTTAGAAGATTACGAACGGAAACATCGGCTTGGGGACCTGCTATCATGCGCGCCCTTCGCTGACTTCAACTTATTCGGAGCCTTTTCCCATGCTGGAAAAACTCTTCCAACTCAAGGCCCATGGCACGAATGTGCGTACGGAATTGCTGGCAGGGGTTACGACCTTTCTAGCCATGGCCTATATCCTGTTCGTCAACCCGAGCATCCTCGGCGAGACCGGCATGGATAAAGGCGCGGTATTTGTTGCGACCTGCCTAGCAGCCGCCATTGGCTCGGCCATCATGGGCATGATTGCCAACTACCCCATTGCGCTGGCGCCAGGGATGGGCCTCAACGCCTTTTTTACCTATACCGTCGTGCTTCACATGGGGCATACCTGGCAGGCAGCACTGGGGGCGGTATTCCTGTCTGCACTGATGTTTTTCATCCTGTCGGTCTTTCGCATCCGCGAATGGATCATCAACAGCATCCCACTGGCGCTACGCTCAGGAATTGCAGCCGGTATTGGCCTGTTCCTGGCACTGATCGCCCTTCAAGGTGCGGGTATCGTTGTAGATAACCCTGCCACCCTGGTAGGCCTGGGTGATCTGACGAAACCCGGTCCGATCCTGGCGATCCTGGGCTTCTTCCTGATCGTGGCGCTGGAAGCCCGTGGGGTCACAGGTGCCGTCCTGATCGGTATTCTGGCCGTCACGCTCGTGGCTATCGGTATTGGTGCGACGCCGTTTGGCGGCGTGCTGTCCATGCCGCCCTCGCTGGCGCCAACCTTCCTACAGCTGGATATCAAGGGCGCGCTGGATATCGGTCTGGTGAGCGTGATATTCGCCTTCCTGTTCGTAGACTTGTTTGACAACTCCGGCACCTTGATCGGAGTGGCCAAGCGCGCCGGTCTAATGGGCCCGGACGGTCATCTGCCTAAGATGGGTCGCGCTCTGATCGCGGACAGCAGCGCAGCCATGTTTGGCTCGTTGCTGGGCACCTCTACGACAACCAGCTATATCGAATCGGCTGCAGGCGTCAGCGCTGGCGGTCGTACAGGTCTGACGGCGGTCGTGGTAGCCGGTCTGTTCCTGCTCGCCCTGTTCTTTGCACCGCTGGCAGGCAGCGTTCCGGCCTTTGCGACTGCACCAGCGCTGTTCTTCATCGCCGTGCTGATGGCCTCGGGGTTGGCCGAGATTGAGTGGGATGATCTGACCACTGCTGCGCCCGTTCTGATCACGGCGCTGGCCATGCCACTAACGTATTCCATTGCCAATGGCATCGCGTTCGGCTTCATCTCCTGGACAGTTATCAAGCTATTGTCGGGTCGCACACGTGACCTGAACATTGCCTTGGTCATCCTATCCATTCTCTTCGTCATCAAATTAGGCTGGTTCAACGCCTGATGTTGAGCATGAGGGTGGGCCTGGCCCACCCTTTTTTACGCTGTGAGGCAGTGGTACTGCCTGATCAGTCTGGACGATGCGTAGCGACAAGCCGTTGCCCTAGGATTTTTCCCTATGGTTTCGGCCCGAGAAAATTCTCAGACTAATGGCATTGGCTGAATAGCAGCCTTGCCTCCACCCTAGCTGAAAAGCCCACTACGTTCACTGAGCTGACCATGAATGTTCCCTCCTTCGAGCCTGCGGATTACGCAACGCAGTTAATGGCGAAAAAGAATCGCCTCATCGAGCTGCTGGCTCCATTCGATGCACCTGAACCTGAAGTATTCGACTCGCCCCTTGCGAATTACCGACTGCGCGCCGAGTTTCGTCTATGGCGTGAAGAAGGCGAACGGCACTATGCCATGTTCGAACAGGGCGACAAGCACACGCCTATCCTGATTGAAAACTTCCCTATCGCAAGCCCGCTCATCAATGAGCTTATGCCACGCCTTAAGGCTGCCTGGCAGGCGAGCGAGACGTTGTCGTTCAAGCTGTTTCAGGTGGAGTTCCTGACTACTCTGTCCGGGGAGGCGCTCATCACCCTGGCCTACCATCGGCCTCTGGATGATGCCTGGGAAACTGCTGCGGAATGCCTGGCCGCCGAGCTGAACGTCAATATCGTCGGGCGTTCCCGTGGCAAACGGATCGTGGTCGGGCGGGATTACGTCAACGAAACGCTGACTATTGCAGGTCGCGAATATCACTATCGCCAGCCAGAGGGTGCCTTTACTCAACCCAATGGGACGGTGAATCAGAAGATGCTGGGCTGGGCCTACGATGTACTTGGCGAGCGGGACGATGATCTGCTTGAGCTGTACTGTGGGAACGGTAACTTCACCCTGCCGCTGTCTACCCGCGTTCGCAAGGTACTGGCCACTGAGATCAGCAAGTCATCGGTGAATGCTGCACTGGCAAACCTGGCAGATAATGGCATCGACAACGTGACCCTGGCGCGCCTGTCTGCCGAAGAGCTGACCCAGGCCCTCAATGAGGTGCGTCCGTTCCGTCGCTTGGCGGGTATTGACCTTAAAAGCTACGCCTTTGGAAGCGTGTTTGTAGACCCGCCTCGTGCAGGGATGGACCCGGACACCTGTGAGCTAACACGTCGCTTCGACCGTATCCTCTATATCTCCTGCAATCCGGAAACGCTGGCTCAGAATATCACCCAGCTACAGGATACTCACCGTATCGTGCGTTGCGCCCTGTTCGATCAATTTCCCTGGACGCACCACATGGAAAGCGGCGTCCTGCTTGAGCGCCGCTAAGGTTTGACCGGGCGGTTATTCCGCCCGGCTACTATCACTGCTTATTTTCGTGGAACGGCTCGATGGTCTCACGTCGGCCGTACATGAATGCATCCGCCACATGCCGCAACGGCGCGACGTCCACATCGGACTGACCGCTTTTGACCAGCTCGGCAAAGCGGGCATACAGGCCGGGATACTCTTCATCCGGACCTTCTTTTTCAAGCTGATCGTCGATGTAGAGTTGGCTGCCACCCTTGGACAGGGTCAGTTTGCCTTGATCGGTCTCGACATGAATGTCCCATGTCTGCGGTCCCGTTTGCAGGAAATCCAGGTCGGCCTGAATGGCTGCACCGCGCTCATAACTGAATTCCAGCTGCGCACGAATCGGCGTCTGGCAATTCTCCGGAACCTGCAACGCTGCCTGCTTAAGAAAGAACGGCTTGGGCAGGATTTCGGTCACGATGGACAAGGCATTAATGGCCGGGTCAAAAATGCCCATACCACCCGGCTCCCAAATCCAGGTTTGCCCCGGGTGCCAGACGCGTACATCTTCTTTCCAGTTGACCTGCACGGCTTTGATGGTTTTGTCGGCCAGCCAGGCTTTGGCCGGAGCCACTCCTTGAGCATAACGGGAGTGCCAGCTGGCAAACAGGGTCTTGCCCGCGGCCTTGGCCTGCTCTGACAGTGCCTCGACCTCACTGAGGGTTGCCCCAGGCGGCTTTTCAAGAAATACATGCTTGCCATGGGCAAGGGCCAGTTGAGCCTGTGCATAGCGTACGGCTGGCGGTGCGCAGAGGGAGACGGCGTCCAAATCCGGCACGGCGTCGAGCAGCTCTTCAAGGGTCTTGTAGTGAGCTACGCCATCAAGAGAAGCATTACGGCTAGCGACAGCAACGAGCTGATAGTCAGGATTTTTTTGCAAGGCAGGCAGGTGTTGATCCTGGGCAATCTTGCCAAATCCGACGATGGCGATTTTGATCATATGATTTTCTCAATCCTTTTTTCAAAGCGCATGAGAAAGCGCGCCTTTATTCTTGTTCACGGCCTGTGCAGTTTCGCATTCGTCATACGAATTTCAAGCACCAAAAGACTTAACAGCCACATTTGACACGTCACTCTGCAAGGCAATCCACGCTTTGAGATTTGCACCCTGGCGCCCCTTGCGCCACATGAGCCATGTGGTGGCCGTGGCGAAACGGGCCTCGAGCGGATGGCACGCAACGCGGTCGCGCCCGGGCAAGCTATCCAGCATGGCCTTGGGCATCATGGCAACGCCACCGGCAATCACGCAGGCCAGCATGCTGTGATAGGACTCGATTTCCATGATAGGCCCCATGGCACCGCCTGTCGCCGCAAACCAGGCCTCCAGCCTCAACCGGTAAGAGCAACCGGTTCGGAACGTAAATACAGGACGCCCTGCCACATCGGCTGCTGAATGTACCGGAGGATGATCAGCTCCGGTCACGAGCACCATAGGCTCCTCGAACAGCGGAACGCCTTCCAGGCCGTCATGCCGGGCAGGCCCATCAACCAACGCAGCATCCAGCCGTCCTTGCAGCAATCCATCGATGAGCTCGCCACTAGGACCCGTCTGCAGTTGCAGCTCTACACTGGGATACTGCTGATGGTAGGCCGCAATCATGGCCGGAAGATGAATAGCGGCAGTACTGTACATCGACCCCAACACAAAGGCGCCCGCCGGTGCACCATCCTGCACGGCCGCTCGGGCCTCGTCCGCCAAGGCGAATAATCGCTGGCTGTACCCCAACAGCACCGTACCTGCCGGAGACAAATGCAGCCGCTGACGCTCGCGCTCAAACAAATCCACGCCCAGCTTGTCTTCAAGCTGACGCAGGCGCGTCGATAGATTGGAAGGCACCCGATTCAACAGCTCCGCTGCACGGGCAATGGATCCTGTTTCAGCCACCGCCTGAAAAATGCGCAGTTCAGCCAGTTCCATAACCATTCTCTTTAAGTGAACAACCCATTCTTATTTATTCAGTTTTAGGGAACCTTAACAAGCCCTACCCTATATACATCAATCAAGAATCTACATAGGGACTACTCATGACCGCCCTGCACCGCCTGCTTGCCTGCCTGGTCGCCCTGTCCGTTGCGATGGGCATTGGCCGCTTCGCATTGACGCCTCAGCTTCCGCACTTGATTGCGGAAGGCCAGATAGACCTGACAGCCGCAGGCCTGCTGGCTGCTGCCAATTACCTGGGTTATCTGGTAGGTGCATTGGACGCCTTCTTTGCTCGCCAGACCCGCTTTCGGCTCGTTGCCGGCCTATGGTTATGTGTAGGGCTGACCCTTCTCTCGGTGTGGGCCGAAGGGTTCTGGCCCCACGCCCTGCTCCGCTTTGGCGCGGGCCTGGCCAGTGCCTGGGTGCTGGTGATGGTTACCGGGCTCAGCCAGGGCGTAGCGGCACAGGCAAACATGCCGAAACTGGGCGCACTGGTTTTTGCTGGTCCTGGCGTAGGGATCGTACTGAGCGGCCTGCTGGCCCTGGTCACCAATCTGAACGGCCAGGGTTCGGCAACCCTGTGGCTGATCTATGCAGCGGTGGCGCTGGTGATGACCATCGCTGTACTGCCAGCCCTGCCGCGGGCGACTACTGCTCATGCAGTTACATCAACCAAGCCGATCTCGCCACGCATGGTCCGCCTGACAGCCGCCTATGCCCTGGTTGGCATGGGCTATATCGTTCCGGCTACATTTCTTTCCCAGATGGCTACGGCGCGCTTCCATGGCGAATGGGTAGCTGATCTGTTCTGGCCTGCCTTCGGTTTGGCGGCCGCGCTGGGTGTGGTGCTGGCCAGCTTTCGTCGCCAGCGGCCCGGTGCCACAAGACGTTGGCTCATCGCGACTCTGTGGCTGCAGGCCGCTGGCGTCTTGCTATGCCTGCTGCCCGGCATGAGCGCGCTGTTTCTGGGTGTGCTGCTGTGTGGAGGACCGTTCCTGGCCTCCATGCAACTGGTGATGCAGCATAGCCGTGAGCTGGCTCCAGAAACGCCTCACCGCAATGCCGGTCTGCTAACCGCTGCGTTCGCAGGCGGCCAACTATTGGGTCCTCTGCTGGCGGCTGTCAGCAGCCATTTCAGTGGTGGGCTTGGCCCGGCACTCTGGATGGCGGGTGCCGGACTGATCGTGGCCGGAGGGCTGATGCTGCAACCAGCCCCTCAGGCCGCAACGCAGCCTTCCGCCAGCTGAGTTTCAATCGTCTTCGTAATCTCCGTAGCGCTCGTCCAGCATGCGATTCCAGCGATCCAAAAGGCGCAGCGCTACAATCGCCAGGATGGCGATGACAATCTTGTAAAGCTGGCTGTACCAGTCGAAGTTGGCCTCGCCCGCATCTGCCAACAGGGCGCCAATAAGCCGAACGCTGGCAGTCGACAACTGCAAAAAGACGATTAACAGCAAGGCAGCCCGTACCAGTTGAGGGCGGAACACTGCAAAGCCGGTGAACAATGCCAGACCGAATTGCAGGCCGCCATAGAAGACCTGGGTTTCGGTAACCGAGGCGGAGTCCATGAGCAGCACTCCGCTGGCATTGGTCATTTCATAGGGCCTGAACCAATAGGCCAGCGCCAGACCCGCCCAGACCAGTGTCTGAACGATCAGAACCGCACGAGCAAAACGCGTGTAAAACATCCCCTGTTCTCCCTTGGGGTGTAGCCGCATGGGCCAAACCAGACAGATCCATTCAAAAAGCCAGAGAGCAACGAGCCTTTTGAACAGTCCTTAACAAGTGGAAGCACTTTGCACAGCGAAAGACCCAATGCCTCCTGCTCTTCGAGCGGCCGTGAGTTTATGCTGCCTGTATGCCAACCCGAAAGAGACCTTTACATGCGCCGCCTAGTTCTACTCGCCGCTTTGCTCGGCAGCACAGTTCACGCAGCCGAACCCTTGACGATTGACGTATACCGCGATCCCAACTGTGGCTGCTGTAGCCAGTGGATCAAGCATCTGGAGGCAAACGGCTTTGCCGTTCACGATCACATGGAACCCAACATGAGCGAACTCAAGGCCCGGCTGGGTGTACCGCCACGATTTTCGTCCTGCCATACTGGTGTGATCGATGGAAAGTTTGTTGAAGGACACGTACCAGCCCACGACATTCTGACTCTTCGCCAGCGCCCTGACCTGCTTGGCGTAGCCGTACCCGGCATGCCCCTGGGTTCTCCTGGTATGGAGATGGGTAATCGGAAGAACGCCTATGAAGTGCTGGGGCTCAAAACGGATGGCAAGGATGAAGTGGTGTCACGGCACTAACGGCCCATGTCCTTTTCATAAACAGTACAACGCCTCCTTTATTGGATAAGGATCTGCAACCCTATGGCTTCCGAGACGCTCGGCTCTCCTCCTCTGGTACTTTCCATCCAGTCCCATGTTGCCTATGGCCATGTGGGCAATGCGGCGGCAACCCTGCCGCTACAATTGCTCGGCATTCAACCGGTCGTCGTCAACACCGTGCAGTTTTCCAACCATACGGGGTATGGCGAGTTCAAGGGGCAGGTCTTTCCCTCTGAGCATATCCATGATGTGCTTGACGGGCTGAGAGCACGCGGCATTCTCGCGCGCTGTGATGCGGTCCTGTCGGGCTATTTGGGCGACGCAGCCATTGGTGAGGTCATCCTGTCTGTGGTACAGGAAATCCGAAAGAACAAGCCGGGCGTGCACTACCTTTGCGATCCGGTGATGGGCGACGTAGGCCGCGGCGTCTTCGTACGACCGGGGATTCCTGAGTTTTTGCGTCGACGGGCCATTGAGCAGGCCAGCCTGATTACACCCAACCACTACGAGTTCGAGCTGTTGTATGGATCTCCACTGGCGTCGACGGAAAACGCTATCCAGGCCGCCCGCGAACTACTCGGCACGTCTGAATGCCCCGGCCCGGACACCATTGTTATAACGAGTCTGCGAACGCCGGATCTTCCACTCGACAAGCTCAGCACACTGGCGGTGACCGCTCGAAGTGCATGGATGGTACAGACCCCCTACGTTGAGCTGCAGCCGCTGCCTAATGGCATGGGCGATGTGTTTTCGTCCGTACTGCTGGGGCATCTGCTGGGGGGTGTCAGTACGCCTGAAGCCGTAGCCAGTGCCGTTAGTACACTCTATGCCCTGGTGGCCCGCACTACACCGGGTAGCCGCGACCTGCCCTTGATCGCAGCACGCGATCAGATCATGTCCCCAAGCGAGCACTTTGAGGCGATACGCCTGACCACCTGAGCCCTCTCATGATAAAGCCCGCATCAGGCGGGCTTTATCGGCGCTACGCTATCATCAGGGATTTTTGCCCGTGTTGGCAGCCGGCCCCATGCCCGGTGTTGAGCCTGCACCTGTGCCGTTAGTGTTGCTGTCCATTCCCATACCCGCCCCAGTGCCGGTATGGCTACCCTGGCTACGGTGCGTGCCATGATCCATGGTGTCAGGTCCTGTCTTCGAACCGGTGCTGTTATTCATGCCATCCGGGGTTGTGGTCCTCGCGCCTTTGCCATTGTTGGGTGAACTGCCAGAGTCGGCGCCTGGCGTCACATCATTGCTGTTCACGCTAGGGCCGGGTGTTACCGGCTCGGTCGGGGATGTCGGATCGGTCGGGCCGGTTTGAGCAAAGGCAGACGTGGAAAGCAGACCTGCCAACGCCGCTATAGCGAGTTTCTTGTTCATCGGGCACCTCCTGGCTCTTGTATGTGTGTGCCTAGGGTTTGGCATCAAGAGACTCGGGAGGTGCAGGTGCAGTGACCAGCGGTCAGGGAATGATCCGCTCGGCCCGCAGGCGATTGAACAGGTCGATGAAGGATGCCCGGCTGTCGTGATATCCCAGAAAGCCCAAGTCGCGGCTCTTGGTCATGTCGTTCAGGCATTCGATTTCACGTCCCAGGTCTGCATCGCTGTGCCACCAGGAGGCCAGCTTGCCTATGTCGGATTCGACGAGTTCATAGCGACGCGCCATCTCCTCCCATACCGGTCCGATGTCCTTCATCTGCTCTTCCAGCGGTTGACGCTCGTCTGGGCAGGGCGCAGCCTCCAGCTCGAAAAAGTCCGCGATCTGTGTCCACATCCAGCGCCAGCGGAATACATCGCCATTGACGGTATTGAGCGCCTGGTTCTGCCCGCTGGGCGACAACGCTGCCCACTCCATCTGGCGCGCCAAAAGACCGGCATCGGTGATATCCGTCAGGCCATTCCATTGCACCTTCGAGCCTGGGAATACGAAGGGACGTCCGGTCTCCTTGCAGATGCTTGCATAGATAGCCAGGGTCACGCCCATGTTCATGGCATTACTGCCACGCGCCATGCCGATCATGCTGTGGGAGCGGTGCACGCTCCAGCTGAAGCCGCGGCGCTCAGCATGTTCAAAAAGGATGTCTTCCAGTGTGTAATAAAAGTTCTCGCCCGGCAGACGCGGGTGCTCCTCGCGGAACGGCGTCTCGGCGGCATTCTGACCATAGCTTTCGAATGGGCCCAGGTAGTGCTTGGTTCCTGTTACCAGCGCCATATGCTGAAGAGGCGCGTTTTCCAACGCCTTGCAGAGGTTGCGCATCATGGCACCGTTGGCCTCGACATTCTCTTTCTCGGTGTCGCGGCGGGTCCATGTACAGAAGAAGGCATGGGTAATGGGGAGATCCTTCAACGCGGCGGTCAGCGACTGCTCATCCAGCAGATCACCGGTCACGGGAATGACACCTTCCTGGCTTGAGGGCTTGCGAGCCAGGCCATACACCGTCCAGCCACTGGATATCAACACATTGGCCAGGTTGTAGCCGGAAATTCCTGTCACACCAACAATGAGCGCTGTACCTTTCAACATGAGTATTCTCCACGATGGGGATGCCGGGCATCCGCATGAAACAAAGATGAGTCGCGCCGATTACCGGCTTGGCATGAGCCGTTGCGTACACGTAGCCTTGTGGACTCACCAACCCTTGTTAGGAGCCCCCATGTCGCCATTGGTTTACTGGCATGTGGATGTTTTTGCGAATTGTCCGCTCGCGGGTAATGGGCTAGCCATCTTCCCGGATGCCTCGGGCCTGCCTGTCAGTACGCAGCAGAAACTGACCCAGGAGCTGCGCCAGTATGAGTCCATCTTTCTTGAGCCACGGGCGCAGGCAAATACCTTTGGTGCACGTATTTTCACGATGGAGGAAGAGCTGCCTTTTGCCGGCCATCCGCTGATTGGGGCCGCCGCCCTGCTCCACCATCAGCACGGGCAGGCCGAGCAGGAGACCTGGCGGATCGAGCTTTCGGAAAAAACGGTCATCCTGATGACCCACCGCGCCGCAACAGGCTATTACGCCGAGATGGACCAAGGCCTTGCCCAGTGGGGATGCCAGTTGGATCAGGCGCAGAGCCAGTGGTTTGCCCACGCCTTTTCACTACGACTGCGAGACCTTGATGCTGATTACCCGCCCATGGTTGTCAGTACCGGGCTTCCCTATCTGATCCTGCCGGTCAAAGGTAGCCAACTGGGCCGTGCGCGGATCGCAGCGCAGGATCTGGAGGCACGTTTGCACGGTATTGGCGCGGCATTCGTATATGTGCTGGATGTAGAACGTGGCGAAGGTCGCAGCTGGGATAATGCCGGCCTGGTAGAAGACATTGCGACAGGTAGCGCAGCGGGTGCAGCAGCGGCCTATCTGGTCCGCCACGGCTGCCAAGGCACTGGAAAGCCCTTCGTTATTCATCAAGGCGGTTTCACCGGGCGCCCCAGCCAGATGGATGTTTCTGTAGATGAACAAGGTGCCGTACGGGTAGGTGGACATGTTCACCTGCTGTCTCGCTCCGAGTGTGTGGTCGAACTGCGAGTTCGCCAAACGGCTGAGGGCTCGAGTCACCACGTTTCGTAACATTTTGGCGCACTCTGCCAGACGCCCGTGGTCTCACCCACAAAGCGTTCAAGCGAGGCGATGAGATGGATTGGGGTAAAGGGCGACGTAGCGACAACGTTGAACAGGCCACCGGTGGCGGTGGCCGTGGGTTGCAAATCGGTGGTGGCCTCGGAGTTGGCGGGGTTCTGCTGGTCGTGGTGTTCAGCCTGGTAACAGGCCAGGACCCACTCCAGGTACTGAGCATGGTGACAGGTTCAGGCGGCGGAGCGCAGGTAGCCCAGCAAACCCAGGCGCCGGACGCCAACTCCAAACAGGTGGATTTTGTCCGCGCCATCCTGGGCGACACCGAAGACACATGGGGCGAAATCTTTGCAGCCCATGGAGAACACTATCAACAGCCCAAGCTGATTCTTTTCAACGGTCATGTGCAATCGGCCTGCGGCTCCGCCAGTGCCGCAACCGGCCCGTTCTATTGTCCGGCTGACCAGCAGGTTTATCTGGATCTTTCCTTCTTCGACGAGATGGAGCGCCGCTTCTCGGCAGCCGGGGATTTCGCCCGCGCCTATGTCATTGCCCATGAAATCGGTCACCACGTGCAGGACTTGGTCGGCACTACGGAAAAAATGCAGGCTGCTGAGCGCCGTGGCATGCCTGCCCAAGGTGCGCAGGGGTTATCCGTTCGCCTGGAGCTGCAAGCCGACTGTTATGCTGGCGTTTGGGCAAATCATGCTCAGAAACGCCTACACTGGCTGGAGCCCGGTGATCTTGAAGAAGCCATCAACGCAGCCCATGCCATTGGTGACGACCGTCTCCAGGAGCAGGCTCAAGGGCGCGCCGTTCCCGACTCGTTTACCCACGGCACCTCCGAACAACGGGCCCGCTGGTTCAGGACCGGATTCGACAATGGTGCGGTAGAGCGCTGCGATACGTTTACAGCGTCTCGTTTATAACCTTGCAAAGGCGGGTACCCGATCGATCGGATCGGTACTCTCTCTCAAGCCCGCGCGATGCGCTGCGCCAGTGCGAAACAGTCCACGGCATGATCATCAGCCAGCTCTGGCCAGGTATTCTCCGGTGCGTTGACCAATACCGTACGCGTACCGGCTGCGCGGCCACACTCCAGATCAATTCGATGATCGCCGACCATTACCACGTCGCTCGGCTGCACCTGCCAGCGCTCGATAAAATGCTGCAGCCCACCTGGATGCGGCTTGGGTGGCGCCTCGTCTCGCCCAAGCACTTCCGCCCGATTGAAACACTCGGCAATACCAATAGCTTCCAGCGTTAAATAGGCCAACTCCTGAGCATTACGGGTCAGGATACCGATCCGGCAGTTGCGCGCGCATAACGCCCTGATCAGCTCAACCGCCCCCGGGGCAGGCTTGGAACCCATAGCTAGCTCCCGCTCATGCTCGAGCAGCCAGGCATGCTTGGCCTTGCTGTCCGCCTCGGGCAAGGCGGCCAGGTAATGGAGGATATCGGCCTCAGGTGGTATCTCCAGGGCACGCCGAATGGCTGCGAAATCATGCACGGCAACCGTCAAGGTACCGTCCATATCAAATACCCAATGGGTGTAGTCACAAAGGTTCATGGTCTTCCTACGTCAGAGATTAGGGAACTGCGCCGCACCTCTTTCCGTCAAGACAGTAGGTACTTCTTACGCAGGCGATGAGTTCGCAATGAAGACGACAGTACACGCACTTTTGTTCGATGTGTTCGGCACCGTAGTCGACTGGCGGGGTAGTTTGATCGCCTCACTTGAGTCCTTTGGGGAGAAAAACGGCCTTAAAGCCGACTGGCCTGCCCTTGTCGATGCCTGGCGAGCTGAGGCCTACGGCCCGCTGATGGATGAGATTCGCGAGCGAACGCTACCCTGGACGCCGCTTGACGATCTGCACCGTGTGGCGCTTGAGGAACTGCTGCCCCAATACGGACTGGTTGGCCTGACCAAGGCTGAAGTGGACTGGATTCATCGCCTCTGGCACCGGCTCGATCCCTGGCCGGATGCCGTCCCCGGTCTGACTCGACTCAAGCAGGGCTATAGCATCAGCGCCTTGTCCAATGGCAACGTTGCCATGCTGGTCAATATGGCACGCCACGGCGGTCTTCCCTGGGACATGGTCTTCGGCGCGGATCTGTTCAATCACTACAAGCCTGATGCCGAATGTTATCTCAGCGCCTGCACCCTGCTGGGCCTTGAACCTGAACGAGTCATGCTGTGTGCGGCTCATAACAATGACCTTCAGGCAGCCAGTGAGCTGGGTCTGCGGACGGCCTTTATTCAGCGCCCTCTGGAAAAAGGACCAAAAGGTCCGATCGAACAGCCAGCCGACAGCTGGGATCTGGTTGCCAGTGACTTGCAGGATCTGGCCGATCAGCTAGGAATGAAAACAACAACCCACGAGGATGAACCATGACGCTGACCGTTGCCCTGATCGCCCCAGGCTCCATGGGCGCTGCTGTGGGCCGCTATTTGCGCGATCACGGCCTGGATGTCTGCACCACCCTGGCTGGCCGCAGCGTGGCTACCCGCGAGCGCGCCGCAGCGGCAGGGTTGCGTGAGGTCGAACAGGAACAGCTGGGTGAAGCCGATATTCTGCTCTCCATTGTGCCGCCGTCCGAAGCCTTACCGTTGGCGCAAGAGCTGGCCCCTATATTGGGCCGCATGAAAAAGACCGTTTATGTGGACTGTAACGCCATTGCTCCAGCCACCGTCGAGCAGGTCGGTCAGACCCTTACCGATGCAGGATGCGCCTTCGTCGATGCGGCCATCTTTGGCACGCCTCCTTCGCCTGAACGAACGTGCCCCTCCTTCTATGCTTCAGGCGAGCATGCCGCTCGATTTGCCCAGCTCAACGACTATGGCCTTCCGGTGAAGGTATTGGAAGCGCCCATCGGTGCCGCGTCAGGACTCAAGATGAGTTATGCCGGTATCACCAAGGGGTTGACCGGCCTTATCGCTGCCATGGTGCAGGCTGCCGAGCGCAGTGGTTCCGGCCAGGCATTGCGCGATGAACTCAAATGCAGCCAGCCGATGCTCTACGAGTGGGCTAACGAGAAACTGCCCGACATGTACCCCAAAGCCTACCGTTGGGTAGCAGAAATGGAAGAAATCGCTGCTTTTGCGCAAAAAGACCGTCCCAGCGAGGCACTGTACCTTGCCATGGCACAGCTCTATTGGCGCCTGGCCGAAAACCGGGCCGCCGGTGCCGGAAACGATGTGGCAGAACTGGAAAAGTGGCTGGCGCGTTGAAGCAGTGGATTAACGGCAGCGCCGATGCTGATTACGTTGCCGGTTGTGCCACATAGCTAAGCACAAAGGTTACGACGCCACACGCATCCAGAGGCTCATCGCGACCGTAATTGATTGGGCGCGCCTGACGCCCACCCAACAGCAGGCGACCGCCTTGGTTGTCGTGCGTGAGTCGGCGTATTTCATACTGGCCGTTCACATCCATGATCACCAGATGCCCCGGTCGGCATTCTACTGCCCGATCGATAATTAGCCGATCTCCCGGATAGATCCCGAACTCAAGCAGGCTTTCATCATCCACCATCACCACCCAGATTGGTGACTCGCCCAACCCCACCAGCCTATCCAGCGAGATGGCGTTTTCTTCCCATTGACCCGCCGCAGACTGAAAGCCGCTGATCCGCAGAGAGTCCGCCTCGGGCAATAAATGGCGAAGCCGCTCGCTTCGCCCTAGTACGGTAATCGACATACCTTATGACCCAGATAACTGTATATGCGTACAGATACCAGAGCAGCAACCTTAGGTCAATCAAAGACTTAAACCGCAACCCAATGATCCAGATCTACCGCGCGATAACGCTGCAAGGGAGCCTGATAACCACGTGGCTTGATAGGGTCAGGCGTTTCGACGTCCTTGAGCAGGCTTTTAAAGTCCTTGCAGTGATCTACATCCGGCATGGGCACAGCAGCCAATAGCCGCCGCGTATAAGCATGTTGCGGATTTCCAAGCACCTGATCACGCTGACCGATTTCAACGATCTGACCGCAAAACATGACCGCCACACGATGACAGATACGCTCGACCACTGCCATGTCGTGGGAAATAAAGACGTAGCTCAGCTGATATTCCCTCTGCAAGCGCTCCAGCAGATCGAGCACCTGTGCTTGTACGGACACATCGAGCGCCGATACGGACTCATCCGCAATGATGACCTTGGGGTTGAGCGCCAGCGCACGGGCAATACAGATACGCTGCCGCTGTCCGCCCGAAAACATATGCGGGTAGCGCTCCATTGCCTCAGCCGGTAAGCCAACCTGATCCAGCAATTGGGCGACACGCCTCTTACGGGCCGCAAGATCGCCTTGTCCATGAATAAGCAAAGGCTCGCCTACGAGATCTAGGATTGTCTTGCGCGGATTGAGGGAGGCGTACGGATCCTGAAAGATCATCTGGATACCTTGCCGCACCGGCTTGAGCGCATTGCCGACAAGCCCATTTAACTCCCGCCCCATGAGCTTCACGCTGCCCTCGTAACTCAGCATGTTCATAAGCGCTCTGCCGGTCGTGGACTTGCCGCAGCCGCTCTCCCCTACGATTCCCAAGGTTTCGCCCTGGTGCAGATTGAAGCTTACGTTTTCCACCGCGTGAACGTTGCGAGCTTCCTCGAACCAGCCGCCCCGCAGCGGAAAGCGCACGGTGAGGTCTTGAACCTCCAGCACTACTGGCTGCGTTGCTCGCGATTCAGGTTTGGCGACTGTGCCCAGTACCGGCACGGCCGCCAGAAGCTTTTGCGTATACGCTGCCTTGGGCGTCTTAAAAAGCTCGCGTACCGGTGCCCGCTCCTCCATCACGCCCTGATTCATCACCACGACCTCATCGGCCATTTCCGCCACCACGCCCATGTCATGGGTGATCATCAACAGCGTGGTGCCAAACTCGCCCTGTAACTCGCGCATGAGTTCAAGGATCTGGGCCTGAATGGTGACGTCCAGGGCTGTGGTAGGCTCATCAGCAATCAGCACCCGCGGACGGCACAGCATCGCCATGGCGATCATTACCCGTTGCCGCATCCCGCCGGACAACTCGTGGGGATATTGCGTAAGGCGCTTTTCTACCTGGGGTACACGCACCGCGTCGAGCATTTCACGGGCACGCTGCCGCGCCTGACCACGACTCACCGCCTCGTGCCGACGTACCGTCTCCTCCAGTTGCTGGCCGACGGTCATCAATGGGTTGAGCGACGTCATGGGCTCCTGAAAGATCATGCCTATGTCCTTACCCCGGAGCGCCTGCATCTGCCGCTCGGGCAGATCCAGCAGATTCTGTCCCTCGAAAAGGATAACGCCGCTGGGCAATCGCGCCATCTTGGGCAGCAACCCCATGATAGCCAGCGAGGTGAGGGATTTACCACTGCCGGACTCTCCGGCGATACACAGGGTCTTGCCACTGTGCAGGGCAAAGCTGAGGTCATTCACGACGCGCCTGCTGCCAAACTCGATGGACAGGTGCTCGACCGACAGCAAAGGCCGGGGTGTCTCGGCAGTCATGGCATTACCTCAGTTGAAGACTACTTTGGGGAAGTAGAACGAGACCACCCAGTTCGGCATGTCCACCACTTCACTGATTCGCAGATCACCGCAGACCGAGCACAGCATGTAGGCTTGCTCGGCCGGCATGCCGTGTTCACGGCAGAGCCAGTCGATTGTGCTACTCACCGCCTGGCGAGCCGCATCCATCAGGTCAGACGCGACACCGGTAAAGGCCTCGTACCCCATGGCATCCAGGTGACGGGTTACCGGCCCTGGCGTACTGAAGCGCGGTGCGGCCAGGGGAGTGGACTTGATAAGGTCCAGCTTCACCACCACGTCCATGGCGCTCTCGATGGCCGTCCCGCAGACCTCGCCATCCCCTTGGGCCGCATGGGTATCCCCTATTGAAAACAGCGCCCCCTCCACCTCCACGGGCAGATACAGCGTAGTGCCGGCGGCCAGATCGCGGATGTCCAGGTTGCCTCCCACGCGACGGGGCGGGACGATCGAATGCGGTCCTGGTGCAGCCGGAGCGACGCCAAGGGTGCCTGCAAACGGCTTGAGCGGGACCTTGCCGAACTGCCCGAACGCGGCGGGTGCCAGACTCTCCTTATCGTAATGCCACAAGGCCAACGCCGGTTCCTTGAACTGATCGGCCAACAGGCCAAAGCCTGGAATATTCGCGGTCCAGCCAAAGCCGCAAGGCTTGAAGCTGTCGATCGTCACCTTGAGTACATCACCCGGTTGGGCACCTTCGACAAAAATCGGCCCGGTAACCGGATTGATGTTGTCGAACGGCATCGTGGACACATCGGCGGCGACCGACTGTGCGTTGAAGTAGCCGTTAGAGGAGTCATGGCACTGAAACTCCAGTTCGGTTCCGGGCGCTACCCGAGCCGTTGGCTCGAAGCTGTTGTCCCAGCCAAAATGGCTGTTGATGCTATGGATCGTTTTAACCAAGCAGTTCTGGCACATTCACTTCACCCAGATGTAGTCGTAGTTGACGGGGACATGGACAGGGTCGACATACAGCGCATCGTCACCTCCCATGCGAGCAGATCGCACGGTAAAGCGCTGCTCGTTAAAGATCGGCACCCACGGCGCATCGGCCATGACATCGGTAAAGATCTTTTTCCATAGGGCAATCCGCTCAGCCTGCTGCTCGGGTTTGGCCATCGAATCAGCCCTTTTCGCTTCGGCATCCAGCGCCTTGTTGCAGTACAAGGCCCAGTTCCAGCCACCCGCTACCGCCCCCTCGCACCCCAGGATCGGGCCGTAGAAATTCGATGGATCGGGGAAGTCGGCGATCCAGGCCATACCGCCCGACCACACCATAGGTGCCTTGTCTTTCTCGCTACCTGCCGCAATCACGTTGGCCTGCGCCAGGGACTTGATCTGTGCACGAATACCCACCTTGGCCAGGTCCTGTTGGATGGACTGGGCGATACGTGGCTGCGGGTCGGTATTCATCACATACAGCTCGGTATCGAAACCGTTGGGAAAGCCTGCATCGGCCAGGAGCTTCTTGGCGCCCTCCACATCGTAAGCATAGCCCTTGAACGCAGCGTCATATCCGGGCATGGCAGGCGGCAGTGGCTGGTTGGCTGGCTTGGCGCGACCATTGATGATGCGAACGATCCGGTCCTTGCTGATCGCCATGTTTACGGCCTTTCGAACCTCAAGTTTGTCGAACGGAGGCAGCGTGGTCTTCAGCGTGAGGTATCCCGTTTGTAACTGGTCACCGATGACCATCAGCTCCTTCTGCTGCGGGTTATTCTTGAATTGCAGAAATTGCGCGGGGGGCACACCATCCCCGGCGATGTCCACTTCACCCTTTTGCAGGCGCATCAGGGAGACCGTCGGGTCCTGGCCGATCTCGAACTTGATGCTATCCAGATACGGTACGCCAGCATGGAAGTAGTTCGGGTTCTTCTTGAAGACCAGCTGCTGGCCCAGTTTCCACTCGGCCAGCTCGAAGGCACCGGAACCTACCGGATGCTTGCCGAAGTCAGCGCCCCACTGTTCGACCGCCTCTTTCGGAACGACCGAGGCGAAGTTGATCGCCATGATGTGCAGGAAGGTAGCGTTAGGCTGATTCAGCTTTATCTTGACGGTGTATTCATCAGGCGTCGTGACCCCGCTCAGCGTCTGGCTCTTGCCAGAGGTCATGTCTTCATAGCCCTGGATGGACGAGAAAAATCCGGCGCCCGGACTCTGGGTTTTCGGGTTGACGGCCCGCTCCAGGGAATATTTCACGTCGCTGGCCTTCAACTCGCGACCATTATGGAATTTGACGCCTTTCTTCAGCGTAAAGGTGTACTCGGTGCCGTCATCAGAGACGGTGTACTGCTCGGCCAGTGACGGGATCAGCTCCGTCGTGCCGGGCTTGTAGTCGACGAGCCTGTCAAACAGGCTTTTGATCATGGACCAGTTTTGCCAGTCGTAGCCAATAGCTGGATCCAGCGTCGCCACATCGTTCTGATAGGTGATGACCGCCTCGCCGCCCGTCTTGGGTTCGGCCGCCAGCAGGTTGCCAGCGAACAGCGTAGCCGCAATGGCCAGGGATAAAGCGTTCCTTCTCATGCTCCTGCCTCTTTTTAGATGTCGTTAGTGCTTTTTCACATCGATACGCGGATCAACCAGCGGAATCACCAGATCAGCCAGCAGATTGCCCACGACAATCGCCACGGCCGAGACGGTCGTAACGCCAACAATGACGGGAATGTCCACTTGCTGAATGGCCTGCCAGGCGAGCTGACCGATGCCAGGCCAGCCGAACACGGACTCCACGACCACCAGCCCACCCATAAAAATGCCGATATCGATTCCGATCATCGGAATGATTGGAACGATGGCGTTAGGCAGCACATGGCGGAACACCACACGCAGACGACTCAGCCCCTTGGCCCGCGCCGTCCGGATAAAGTCCTGATGCAAGGCCTCGATCATGGAAGAGCGCACCATCCGCGAGTACCAGCCGCTCCCCAGGAGCCCCAGTGTCAGAGCAGGCAACAGAATATGGCGAAATTCGCCATACCCGCCCATGGGAAACCAGCCAAGCTTTACAGCAAAGAAGTACAGAAAAAGCATGGCGGCGATGAACTGGGGGGACGACACGCCTATGAAGGAAAAGGCCATGAGCAGGCGGTCGGCAAACGAATCCCGCTTGAGCGCGGCGATAATGCCCAGGCCGATCCCGATGATCAGCTCGAACAGGATGCCCATCCCCATGAGCTGCAGCGAAGGCACAAGACGTGAGCCAATCAGCTCAGAGACCTCCGAGCGCTGGATAAAGGAGCGCCCCAGGTCGCCGTGTAACAGCCCTTTCAGGTAGTTGAAGTATTGTTGGTAGAACGGTAGATCCAGCCCCAACTGATGGCGAATGTTCTCGACCACCTCGGGTGTCGCGCTGCGCCCGGCGATCTGTCGCGCCGGATCGGCCGGCAGCATGAACAGGAGCAGATAGGTAATCAGCGTAACCCCTAGCAGGATCAGCAATGCGTACGCTACTCGGCGGGTTATGAAGGTCAACATCAGCCTCTCCCCTTCAGCGTCGGATCAAGGGCATCGCGCAACGCGTCACCGACCAGATTGAACGACAGCGACAGCAGTACGATGGCCGCCCCGGGAAACAGCACCAGCCAGGGCGCTGACGTAAAGTAGGTCTGGCTTTCAAAAATGATGTTGCCCCAACTGGGTGTTGGCGGTTGAACCCCCACCCCCAGAAACGACAACGTAGCTTCCAGCAATACGGTAGTGGAGATGCCCAGCGTGGCCCAGACCAGAATCGTAGGTACCAGATGTGGCAATAGGTGGGAAAACAGAATGCGCATGGAGCTTGCACCCAGGGTACGCTCGACCTCAACGAAATCCCGCGCCGACAGCGCCACGGTTTCCGAATAGATCACCCGGGCGATCTGCACCCAGTTCACCATGGCGATGACCAGCGCCACAATCCACACGCTGGGCTGAAAGATGGCCGCCAAGGCGATGGCCAGCAGTAACGCTGGAAAGGCCATCATGAGGTCGGTAAACCGCATCAGGGTCGTTCCGAGCCAACCGCGTATGAAGCCCGCCGCAAGGCCAACCAGCGTACCGATCAATACGGCGAGTCCATTGGCCAGCACGCCGATGAATAACGAGGTTCGTGCGCCATAGAGCAGACGCGACAGCAGATCACGGCCCAGCAGATCCGTTCCCAGGTGATACGTCGCGTCCGGCGGTAATGGCGCACCTTCCAAGGTCAGCCCCTCGATGAACTGCTCGGAAGGATCATAGGGCGCCACCCAGGGCGCCAGTACAGCCAGCAACACGATTGCCACAATGAACAGCAATGCGATCACGACGGAGGGCCTACGATACAAGGTGGCTACGCCCGTCATGAGCGAGCCTCCCTTGCATCCTGCCGATGCGCCTGGGTCAGATCCAGGCAGATCTCTTCCAGGCTCCGGTTGGTTTGCATCGAAAGGTGACGGATACGCTCGTAGGCCTGCGTTTCCGTGACGTCCAGCTCGACCATCAGCCAGGCCAGCGCCTGAGCCACGAGGGGGCGGCTGTCCACCTTGTCTTGCAGACCTACGACTTTCTGCTGCTCATCACGCAGCCGGTCGCGCAGCCCGATGGCCATCATCAGCGTGGTGTAAACCGAGCCCTGCGTGATGGGCTTGTTCAACATGGCAGTTGCGCCTAACTCCAGCGCACGCTGAATTTGTGACAGCGTCTCGTGCTGGGTCAGTGCGATGATCGGCAGAGCGCGCCTATTCGCCTCGGCCAACAGCACGGGGCTGGCGAACTGATCCAGTTCCACGACCAGCGCCAATACATCATTCAGGCCGGTTTCGGCATCCTGCGCCACGACCGATGCCGCAACACCCAGACGCTGCAGGCTTTTTTGCAGACTCGCCTGGGCGCGTTCATCACAATCCACCAGCAGCAAACGGGTATTCTCGAAATCGGGACGCTTAAGCAGAGTCATTTGACGATCCTCAAATGGCGGGACGGTACGGCATGCCGCCGGGTACGAAATACGCTGAGGTCAGTCGCCGTCAGGTACGGGTCCGCCTCACACAATGCGGGCTCGACATGCCGGATCACGAAGCGCTCGTCTTCAAGCTCGGCGATGTAGCACGGCAGACTGGTGTGGTTATTGCGGGGCGATACCTGTAGGTCGCCCAACGCTGTTTTCACCGGTGCGGCATACAGGGCTTTGCATACCTCGGCTGGTGTATCGTTGCCGCCTCTCTGGCAGGCCTCCGCCAGCAGATACACTCCGGCGTAGGTACAGGCGTAATAGTGTGAATAAGGGTGCGGCCCATGCCGACGGTGTTGGCGCAAGCTGAACACCGGGTCAACCGCTTCGAAGTAAGGACCGCAGGAAAACAGCCGCAAGGCCTGCATGCGTCCGAGCTCGACCAGCTCCCCTTCGGTAAAGTTGCAGCTGAGCACCGGCAGGCGCATATCACGCTCGACGCACACCTGGTCCAGCTGCTGCAAAAAGGCATAAGAAGATTCGCCAACCAAGTTGTTCAGTACGAACGTTGGCCGACTGGTGAGTAAACTCTCGATCACCTCGCCGAACGCAGTGATGCCCAAGTGGAAATACTTCTCACCGCAAGTGACGCCACCCGCTGCCTCCATGATCTCGCGGGCAATACGGTTGCTTTCCCAGCCCCATACGTAATTGGAGCCAATCAGCATGGCTCGGTCACCAAATGCCTCGATGGCAAAACGCAGCAGGGGAATCAACGTCTGGTTAGGACAGCCCCCAAGGTATAAGACATTTTCACTGCTTTCGAACCCTTCATAAGGGCATGGAAACCAGAGCAGACTGTTGCGCTGCTCAAGATCAGGGATGATGTCCTTACGGCTGGCCGAAGTGATAGGCCCGAAAATGTGCCGAACTCCCTGTGCATGCAGCTCAGCCAGCCCTTCACTGTAGCGCTCTGGTCTACCTTCGGGGTTGAAATGATGCAGGCGAAGCTCAAAGTCCAGGTGACCGCTTCCATTAAGCTCGGCAATGGCATGCTCTGCACCCGCTAGGGCATTCCGGCCCATACGCCGGTAAGTGCCGTCGGTAGAGAATAAAGCGCCAATCGATACCACCTTACCGTGCATTTTTTCGCTCCAAAAAAAAGCCCGAACAGGTGTCGTGAAACACGTGTTCAGGCTTCGTTACCCGGGCGCATCGGGGCGCATAAAGAGTCAAGGCTTACAGGCACATCGCCATGCTTTGTGAAATAGACAAGAAAAAATAATGCCAACTCTCCATCTACCAGGGAACAAGGGCTCTAGCTCGCGCTCTAACCGCTTGCCTCCTCTGATGATGCGCACCACTTTCAGGCATGATCAGACGGGAAGGCCCTGTTTCGGAGCGTTTCCATACTTGGAAAGTGTTTCGAAAGGCCCCATTCATTAGGGCTGAAAAATAACGCAATACATTAAGAATAGGTGACAAGACCGTTTAGGCCTTATATAAATAGGGCTTAGCCTGATGGCCGTTCAGTATCTTTTCAACTTGGCCATCGACTCGTGCGGTCAGTAGCAATACACGCTCGCCCTGAGCGTGTATCAACCGCCTTGACTACAACAAATAGTGAAGATTTAAATAAAGTGACGAAAGAAGAACTTCGCGCCGAACTGGAACGCCAGGCCCAGCGCTTTCAAAACATCTATGGTGGTGAAATCACCACATACGCGGCTCAATCGACTCCTGACCGTAAACCCTGGCGGAAACGTCCCAGCGTCATGGACAAGGTCTACGAAGCGGAAGTGCAGAAGATCGCTGAACAAAAAGCTCATTCCGAGCAGGATGTTCACGAACAGGAAGCCTGACCGGCACCTGTTGTCTACCAAGACTACGAAGGCGCTCGCCGTCAGGTGATCACCTCACTTAATGATAAAGAGGCATTGTCATGCCTCTTTATCACTGCCTTCACACTAATCCCTTTGCCGACATGCCAATTGAGCTGACGGCTACTCGACCTATTTCTATTTCCTTAACCCGCCTGAATTCCCTGTCAGGGCTATCCAGGCAGACTCGAAGGAAAAGAATCAGTGCTGATGATGATGCTCATGGGCGTCAGGCGCGTCATCCTGAACAGCCACCTGTACTTCAATATTGCCTGCCTTCTCGAAATGCAGCGTCAGCGGAAAACGCTGTCCTGCAACCAGAGGCTGCTTGAGCCCGACCAGCATCAGGTGATTACCCTGAGGCTCCAGGCGCAACTCGGCACCGGACGCGATCTCGGCCCCCTGCTCCATATGGCGCATGCCCATCATCCCATCCTTGTTGATAGTGGTGTGCAGTTCAGCACTAGCCGCGACAGGCGAATCAGCGCTTAACAGTCGATCCGCCTGCTTACCGTGATTGTGCACGACAAAGTAAACCGCTCCGGTGGGCGCCCCGGGAGGCGTAGCGCGTGACCAGGGATGATCAATATGCAGCTGACCCGTTTCATACTCATGTGCCATGGCATAGGGCGTGAGAAGCAGTGCAGCAACAAGACTCAACAAAATACGCATGAAAATACCTTACAGGCGTCAGACGCCAGCGTGAACAAACAGAATTACCGTGCCGTCGAGGCACCTAAAATATCGAGTTGCTCAAACACCTGCAGGCGGCGCCCGGGTCATGGCCCCTATAAAAACGGGCAGCCGCGCAAAGCCCCGTGCAGCCAGGCCCAGGTACACCGGGCTGTCATACAGTGTGCGTGGCGGACGTATGACGAATTCAGATGAAAGCGGCGGATTATTGAACAGCAGATCGCAATAGCCGCATTTCTCCCAGACATACACCCAGTGTGGTGTCTGTGTAATCTGCAAGGTATTCGATACAGACGGCTGCTTGTCCAGAGAATGGGTCATGCCATCGTGATGATGCTCATGCCTGTGGACGTGATGGGCTGCCAGAGCCTGGGACACCACCGGTGCGACAAAGGCCATGGCCATGGCAAACAAGCCAAGCCAGGCAAAACGTCGCGGGCGCCTCTGCGGTATCACGTATCAGCTTCCAGTCTCAGTGAGTCCTTATGGTCGCATGTTTGATATTCCCAAGCGACCAGACATCCGAACCATCGCTCGGACACCCTTTACGCGCATCAAAAAATAATCCAATAAACCCCTATTTTTTAACTTTTTATTGCTTTAAAAAGCATCTGGCGATGATTTATACCAATTTTTTAAACATGCTTGCCATTCAAGACATTCCTCACTAGTGTTGAGGGTATGACTACTTCACATACCCTCATCCTGCTACGGCAACACGCCTGCCTGCGTCTGGTCAGTCCGCGACTGCGACCCTGAACTCGACACACATCGAATTCACTTGCCGCAGTGCTTTCCAGTGCCATCACCAGCAATGAAAGACCGGCAATTCAACTATGGCGCCGCTCTTACGGTCGCGGAAAGAAACAAGAACTAAAGGATTATTCTCATGGCCATGCTCAACGATCCGTCCAAGAAATACCGTGCATTTCCCACTATCGACCTGCCCAACCGCACCTGGCCGTCCAAGACCATTACCGAAGCGCCTATCTGGCTAAGTTCGGACCTGCGTGATGGAAACCAGTCTCTGATCGAGCCAATGGACAGCGAGAAGAAAATGCGTTTCTTCAAGACGCTGGTGCAGGTAGGCGTAAAGGAAATCGAGGTAGGCTTCCCATCAGCCTCGCAGACCGATTTTGATTTTGTCCGTGAGCTGATCGAAAACGGCCACATTCCGGATGACGTTACCATTCAGGTATTGACCCAGGCGCGGGAGGACTTGATCGAGCGCACCTTCGAGTCGTTGAAAGGTGCCAAGCAGGCAATCGTGCACTACTACAATGCCTGCGCGCCCAGCTTCCGTCGCATCGTCTTCAACCAGGACAAGGAAGGCGTCAAGGCGATTGCCGTCAATGCTGGTCGTGTCATCAAGCGCCTGGCTGATGCCAATCCGCAGACGCAATGGCGTTTCGAGTACTCACCTGAGGTATTCAGCTCCACGGAAACGGATTTTGCCGTCGAAGTATGCAATGCCGTGATCGACGTTTTCCAGCCGACCCCACAGAACCGCCTGATCCTCAACCTTCCCGCCACCATCGAGGCGGCCACGCCAAATGTCTATGCGGATCAGATCGAGTGGTTCTGCCGTCATGTCAATCGTCGCGACAGCGTGCTTGTCAGCCTTCATACTCATAACGACCGCGGTACTGGCGTTGCAGCCAGCGAGCTGGGCCTGATGGCAGGCGCCGATCGTGTCGAGGGCTGCCTGTTCGGCAATGGCGAGCGCACCGGCAACGTAGACCTTGTGACACTGGCTCTGAATCTTTATACCCAGGGAGTCGATCCCAAACTGGATTTCTCCGACATCGATGCCGTGCGCAAGGTGGTCGAGGAATGCAATCAGTTGCCGGTTCATCCCCGCCATCCCTACGTGGGTGATCTGGTGCACACGGCGTTTTCGGGCTCACACCAGGATGCCATCCGCAAAGGCTTCGTCCAGCAGAAGCCAGACACCCTATGGGAAGTGCCCTACCTGCCGATCGACCCCGCCGACATTGGTCGCAGCTACGAGGCGGTCATCCGGGTTAACAGCCAGTCCGGCAAGGGTGGTATCACCTATCTGCTTGAGCAGGAATATGGCATTACCTTGCCGCGTCGGATGCAGATCGAATTCAGCCAGGTCGTTCAGAAGGAAACCGATCGCCTGGGGCTGGAAATGACGGCACAGCAGATTTACGACTTGCTTGATAACGAGTATCTGAAGGCCGTTTCGCCTTACCAGCTCAAGCGTCACCGCTTGCAGGAAGAGAACGGTATCAGCGCGGTCAACGTTGAAGTCATGGCCAAGGGTGAAACCCAGCATTGGCAAGGCACCGGCAATGGCTCACTGGAGGCGCTGGTGTCAGCTCTACCGGTCCAGATCGAAGTCATGGATTATCATGAGCACGCTATTGGTGCAGGCGCCAATGCCAAGGCGGCGGCTTATATCGAGGTTCGCCTGGACGGTGGCCGCCCGTTGCATGGCATCGGCATCGACGAAAACCTGACAACCGCCAGCTTCCGCGCACTCTTCAGTGCCCTGAACCGCGCCGTCTCCCAGACACAGTAACGCCTTTGGCCCCGGTCAATGACCGGGGCCCCACCCTTTCGCTCCTCCTTCCTTACGCCCGCGTCCAGAACGATCCCTGCTCACTCTAGTCACACCTCCTTTGAGGTCTGTTCGCCGCTTGGCAGCGGACGGTCCTATCGTCGTTAAAAGGAGAACACCATGAGCACACGTCAACTCGGTCAATCCGGCCTGCACGTTTCTCCACTTGCCTTGGGTGGGAACGTATTCGGCTGGACGCTTGATGAAGCCAAGTCGTTCACTCTACTTGATGGGCTGGTCGACCACGGGCTCAACTTCATCGATACGGCTGACGTCTACGAGCGTTGGGTACCCGGCAATCAGGGCGGTGAGTCGGAAACCATCATTGGCAACTGGTTGAAGAAGAGCGGTAAACGCGACCAGATCGTTCTGGCTACCAAGGTCGGTATGGATATGGGGGACGGTAAGAAAGGTTTACGCGCCGAGTATATTCAGCGGGCCGCAGAGGACTCCCTCAAGCGCCTGCAAACCGATCATATCGACCTGTATCAAGCCCATATCGACGATTCTGATACGCCTTTGGAAGAAACCCTGCAGGCCTTGGCCAAACTGGTCGAGCAAGGCAAGGTCCGCGCTATCGGCGCATCCAACTACAGTGCCGAACGCCTACGCGAAGCGCATCAGATCGCCCAGCGTCTTGGGATTCCGGGCTATATCAGTCTTCAGCCGCACTACAACCTCTATGAGCGTGAAGACTATGAAAAGAACCTTGAGCCTGTCGTACAGGAGTTGGGGCTGGGCGTTATCAGCTATTACTCACTGGCCAGCGGCTTTCTGACCGGTAAGTACCGCACCAAGGATGATATCAAGGGTGCCCGCAGCGATTCCGTGAAGAAATACATGACCGAGCGAGGCGTTACGATTCTGTCAGCTCTGGACGAAGTGGCCGAGGAGTATGACGCGACCCCAGCTCGTGTGGCCCTTGCCTGGCTCATGGCACGTCCCAGCGTCACGGCCCCCATTGCCAGCGCCACCTCGCTTGACCAGCTCAAGGAGTTGGCAGACGCCACCCGCCTTCAGTTGAGTGCCGAAGATATCAGCACGCTGGATCACGCCAGCGCGTACTGATATTTGGCGCTTCGAAAGACGTCGCGTTCTATTTCCTGGCTCAGGTCTCCCTGCGGTAGCGCCGCAGGGAGACCCTGTCGTGTTTGTTCTTTAGCTAACGAAGCGAAAGCTTTCGCTCTAGAACAAGGTCTTAGCGAACGTCTTTTTACTGTAATGGTCCATTCATGGGCACAGGGAGAGAACATCTGAACGCATGAGCCTGCATTATCCTTTTTACCCACAATGCTCATGTCGGTGGTTTCAGACGGTTCTTATAAGAAGCCGAACGGAGGAAGCTCCATCGTGCATATTGCTGATATGACCATGTTTTATGCACCTGCCAGCGGCGGTGTGCGCACATATATTGATGCCAAACACCGCCGTCTACGTCGTTATCCTGGGGTTCAGCACAGTGTGCTTGTTCCAGGAGAAAGCTATCGACAAAACGGCGGAATCTACGAGATTCCATCGCCCCCCCTACCCTTTGGAAAGGGCTACCGCTTTCCAGTCCGACGCGGCCCGTGGCGCAACGTACTGCACGAGCTGCAACCTGATCTGATTGAAGTGGGCGACCCCTATATGACAGCCTGGGCAGCACTGGACGCAGGTCGCCGGCTGGACGTACCCGTTATCGGTTTCTATCACTCCGACCTTCCGCTTCTGGCCAGCAACCGGCTCGGCACCTGGTTCGGCAGCAACATGAGCACCTACATCGCACGCCTGTACCGCAGCTTTGATCGTGTCCTGGCACCCAGCAAGGTCATGGTCGAAAAGCTTGAGCGCATGGGCGTGAGCAATGTATATGTGCAGCCGTTAGGGGTGGATCTTGAAACGTTCCATCCATCCTTGCGAGACCCACATCTCAAGCGCGAGCTCGGATTGGATGAGTCTACTCGTCTGATGGTGTTTGCCGGTCGCGGTTCACGGGAAAAGAATCTGCCCATCCTGCTGGAAACTGCTCGTCAATTGGGCAAGCCCTATCACCTGCTGTTAGTGGGCTCGAATATGCCCAGCCACGTACCGGACAACGTTACGGTCATGAATGGCTTTCGCCCGGCATCCGAAGTTGCACGCCTGGTCGCTAGTTGCGACGTACTGCTGCACGCAGGGCATCAGGAGACTTTTGGCCTGGTGGCGCTCGAGGCCATGGCCTGTGGTATTCCGGTTGTTGCCGTCAAGGCAGGTGCCCTGGCGGAAATCGTTCCCTTCAATACCGGACGCCTTTGCCAACCCCATGATCCAGTTTCCATGGCGGCCACCGTACGCGAGCTCTTCGAGGACGACGCCCGTCTCGTGGGCCGTCAGGCCCGCCAACATGTAGAGGCCCATCATGCCTGGGATACAGTAGTCGCGGGTCTGCTCTCCCACTATCATGCCGTGCTGGGTACGTCTGAAATGCCGGTAGCTGCACATGGTTGAACGCAATGTCATGCTGGTGCTACATGATGTGGCACCAGAAACCTGGAAAGATTATCAGCCCTTTGTTGAGGCGGTAGACGCACTGGGCAATGTGCCCATGACGCTGTTGGTCGTTCCCGATTTCCATCATCGTAACCCGCTCGATCAGCATCCAGCCTTCATCAAGCTCATGGACCAGCGTCTGGCTCGCGGCGATGAACTGGCGCTTCATGGCTACTTCCACTGTGATGATGCCCCAGCGCCCACGAATCCGCGTGACTGGTTCATGCGCAGGGTTTACACCTACGAGGGTGAGTTCTACACCCTTGATGAAGCACAGGCCCGCGAGCGTCTTGAGAAAGGCATTGCGCTGTTTGAGCGCTTTGGCTGGCCTCTGTATGGGTTTGTGGCGCCAGCCTGGTTGATGAGCGAAGGAACACGTCGTGCCCTGAGCCAGACCGACTTGCGGTATACCAGCGATCCTCAGCATTTTTATCTGCTACCTGACCATCGCCAGGTAGAAGCGCCTGGGTTGGTATGGAGTGCCAGAAGCCCATGGCGAAGAGGCATGTCCTGGCTTATGAGCGAGCAAGCCGCTCGCCGTCATCGATCAGCGCCCCTGCTTCGCCTGGGGCTACACCCTGTCGATATGCGACATGAGTTTTCCAGGGACTACTGGCTGGGGCTACTTAAACGCCTGATGGCAGAAGGACGCACCCCCATCAATAAAATCGACTGGCTCAACCGGCATTATTTCAACGAGCGTCTCGCGGCATGAGCCGTGGTGTATGGCTGCTGCTCAGTGCATTGCTGGCAGCAGCACTCATTCCCCTCCTATTAGGCGGCACCGGGCTACTAGGCAAGCTACGGGACTTTCCACTTGATCTGCTGCTGCTCATGCTGGGCATGATAGTGCTGTGCTGGAACGTCAATGCGGTTCGCCTGCGCCTGCTACTCAGACGCCTGCATCGCACCACTCACCTTCGCTCCCTGGGCATTGTGATGGCAACCGAATTTGCCATTTGCGCCACGCCTGGCGGTGCAGGCGGTCCGTTTACCATGATGGCGCTTCTTGCACGCCGCGGCGTACGACCGGCACAAGCCACCGCAGTCTTTGCAGTGGACCATATCAGCGATCTGCTGTTTTTCGTCTGTGCGCTGATCGGCATCCTGATTTATGCCCTCTTCCATGCGCTGAATCCCCACGTAGGTTTGCTGCTGGGAGGCACGGCTGCCCTGATGACAGGAATTATCGTCCTGCTGTTCGGATTGGCACGCTTTCATCGCGCCGTTTTGCGCAGCAATGGACGAATCATGAAGCGCCTGGGCGTAAAACAGTCACGACGCCTGCGCTGGGGACGCAAGGTACTGCGCTTCCGCAATGCCTTGAAGGAAAGCTTGCGGATGCCTCACTCCACTCTGGCGGCGGTGTTTGGCCTGACAGCCCTGCATTGGTTGCTACGCAACAGCATCTTGTATATCACGCTGGTCGGTCTGGAAGCCGTCATTCCCTGGGCGTGGACCTTTCTGATACAGATGCTGGCCCTGACCGCTGGACAGGCAAGCCTGCTGCCCGGCGGCGCTGGAGGTGCGGAGTTGGCATCAGGTGCGCTGCTTACACCCATGGTGGGCAAGTCGACAGCAGCGGCAGCTATCCTGATCTGGCGAGCCGTGACGTATTACTTCTATCTCATAGCAGGCGCCCCGGTGTTCATTCACCTGGCGGGACGTCCCTTGCTTAATCGCTTGATTCGCTTTCGCCAGACGTAGAGCCAGCCAAGAGATTCTGCCAGAGCTCAGCGGCACCCGGAAAATCGGTGCCGCTGTCTTCGTTGAGCGCATCCGGGTCGTAGCGCTGCGTACATCCCTCCCCCAGGACGGGAGGAGGAAAAGCCACTGCACGCTCGAAAGGATCGCTCATAAGACCTCAGGACCTATCAGTTGAAGACGACCGTTTTGTTGCCATGTACCAGCACACGGTCTTCCAGGTGGTAGCGCAGACCACGCGACAGCACCATCTTTTCAACATCCTTGCCCAGACGCACCATGTCCTCGACATTGTCACGATGGGTGATACGCACCACATCCTGCTCGATGATCGGACCAGCATCCAGCTCCTCGGTCACGAAGTGACAGGTTGCCCCGATCAGTTTTACGCCCCGCTTGGCGGCCTGGTGGTAAGGCTTGGCCCCCACGAAGGACGGCAGAAAGCTGTGATGGATATTGATGACCTGATGCGCATAGCGCTGGCAAAGATCCGGCGGCAGGATCTGCATGTAACGCGCCAGCACCACAGTATCGGCCTGATGCTCATCGATCAGCCGGGAGACCTCGGCAAAGGCGGGCTGCTTGTCAGTCGGGTCGACCGGCACATGGAAATAAGGAATACCATGCCATTCGACCATGCTGCGCAATGCATCATGATTGGAAATGACACAAGGAATTTCACAATCCAGTTCGCCACTGTGCCAGCGATGAAGCAAGTCCGCCAAACAATGGGATTCGCGGCTGGCCATTAGTACTACACGCTTTTTAACTGCAGAGTCAGTAATGCGCCACTGCATGGAGAACTCTTTGGCTATTGGCGCAAACGCCTGATAAAAACCCTTTAAATCGAAGGGTAAAGAATCGGCGCGTATTTCGTGACGCATAAAGAACCAGCCACTCTCGGTATCGGAGTGGTGGCTGGCTTCACTAATCCAACCATTGTAAGTCGCCAGGAAGTTACTTACCTTGGCCACTATACCTACGCCGTCCGGGCAGGCAATCACCAGACGAAAAGTGCGCATAGAACAACCTCGAAAAAACGGAGGCCGCCATTCTAGCCTTGCGCACGGAAAACTTCAGCTTTCATCGACTTGCGGCGACGAATATCGCGCCTGAGTTTTAATGTTAGTTGAACATTATCAACCTTATTAACTTGTTTTATGCTTGCAAAAAGTTAATAGTAGGTTTACTTGTTGTTACGCCAACACTATCATTAAAAAAAGACCAGCCCTTGCATTGCAGGTAAATGTATGTCCCTTATCAATGAATACCGTGCCACTGAAGAAGCTATTAAAGAGCTGCAGGAGCGCCTGCGTAATCTTTCCCAAGACGATAAACTGAAAAAAGAACTGGAATTCGAAGAAAAGCTGCGCGCATTGATGGGCGAATACTCCAAGTCCCTGCGTGACATCATCGCCATTCTTGACACTGATGCCAAAAACACTCGTGGCACTCGCGGTAATGCCAAGAGCACTCAAGGCAGCGGCACCAAGCGTGCACGTAAAGTAAAGCAATACAAGAACCCGCATACAGGGGAAGTTATCGAAACCAAAGGCGGCAACCACAAAACTCTGAAAGAGTGGAAAGCCAAGTGGGGCGCCGATGATGTCGAGAGCTGGGCCACCCTGCTCGACTGATATCCGTCAGTTAGATAAAAAACGCCAGCATTGCTGGCGTTTTTTATGGGTAGTTAAAAGGTTTTAAACTCCGAACCGAGTTCTCAACTGCTGCGCATGTACTCGCCATGTATTGAGCAGGGCTTGCTGTGATTCGCTGGCGGTCTGCACCAGTGCATGCAAGGCTTCCTCAAAAGAAGACAGTGTATTGGGTGCGCCCAATTCACTATTGATCAAACGATCACGGCAGAATGAATGCCAACGCCCTTGCTCCTCAGCCGTCAAAGTATGAGAAAAGTTTCGGGCCCGATAACGGAAGTAAAGTTCAGGCAAACGTTCGTCTGTGAATAACCACCTTTTATCTACCAACTTAATAGGGTCACAGCTTCGAATCTCATCACATAAGCGTCTATCGCTCTCACATATAAAGCCATTGTACAGCTGCTGTTCAGGATCAAAGACTGCATTCTCAGCCTTTATTTTATAAAGCTGCGACAATTTGTCTCGCCATATTTTTGCCTTACTTTGTAAAAGAGCTGCACGTTGCTTGTACATCTGCATATTTATTTGCAGTCTTTCCTGATCCTGCTCTCTTAGAACAGCCAAAGGTGCCAACACCGGGCATCGGTTTATCTGGATAAGTTTAAGCGGTACTGGCAGTTCGTCATTGGCCAACAAGTCCTCACGCCGGGTATAGAGTTTTTGATGTAGCGTTTGAACGTCCAGCTCTAATATAGGGTTTGGGTCAAAGTGAAGATCACAGACAACTAACGCATTACGGTTATGAGGATGCCAGCAAAGCGGCAGTACAATGGAAAGAAAATTACGCTCGGCCGAAAACCGTCCCGAAACGTGGACTAGCGGTTTAAGTAACGTAATGTGCTCCAACACTGAACGTTTGTGTCTGAGCTGATACAAGAAATGATACAGCCGTGGCTGCCGGTCACGTACCAGCCGAGCGAGCTGTATCGTAGCGTGTACATCCGACAGAGCATCATGTGCCTGACCATGCTCCAGGTCGTTGGCCTGGGAAAGACGCTCAAGCTTCAAGGTCACCCGCCCCTCATCCTGAGGCCACTCGATGCCCTCCGGCCGCAAGGCATAGGCCGCACGTAGCAAATCGATCAGATCCCAGCGGGTATTGCCGCCCTGCCATTCCCGCGCATACGGATCGTAGAAATTTCGATACAGGCTATGCCGTGTCACTTCATCATCAAAGCGCAGCGTGTTGTAACCAGCCGTACATGTACCCGGCTGGCTTATATGAGCATGCAGGTGGGCCATGAAGGTGGCCTCGGGAAGCCCCTCGCGTTCGAGGCGCTCAGGCGTAATGCCGGTAATCAGGCAGGCAGCCGGATGCGGCAGGATATCGTCGCCCAAGCGGCAATACAGGTTGAGCGGCTCGCCAACAATGTTAAGGTCCTCATCCGTTCGCAAGCCGGCCACCTGTAGTGGGCGATCGCAGCGTGGATTGGTTCCTGTGGTTTCGAAGTCATACCAGAATATGGTGCGGCTCACGACAAAGCTCTCCTAGCTATCAGCGCCTCGAGTCGAGCACTCTGGATTTTTCAGTTGCCTATACGCCTGATGGGTCGCTAGGCTTATCATGTCGCAGGCTGCGACCGTATGTATGTCATTGAATTCATGATACCCATGGATTCCAAGCCGTGCGTCAGGATAGCCAAGCTGCGTTAACGTGCACAGACGCACCAGGCGTGGGTGATGACCTTATCAAAGGAGTGATAATGTGCTGAAGCGCTTGCCTGCCGACTGGTTATTTTTGTCGTTCCAGTCTGCGTAGGGGTTCTCATCCAATGACACCGTGTGAACACCGAGCAACCTCTTGTGCCGACCCACACTAGAGAAGGCTCACCTGTACCCATGCCACCTCCACTCGATACGCTGTTACGCGTCGAAACCCCGGAAGCCATCGACCTGATGTTGCGTCCTGCCAGCGTCATACCTCGCGCCCTGGCGTATGCCATCGACTTGGCTATTCGAGGCGCTATCATGGCGCTTGCCTACCTTGTGCTCGGCTTTCTGGGCCATGTCGGGGTTGGCTTGATCGCGCTGCTGACTTTTCTGATCAGCTGGTGGTACATGGTACTGTTTGAAGTGCTCAACCAGGGCCGCTCACCAGGCAAGCAGCTCATGAAACTGCGCGTTTTGAATGATGATGGCACCCCGGTGGGCTGGTCCGGCTCGCTGCTACGCAATCTGTTGCGCGTCGTGGATCTTCTCCCCTTCGGCTATGCCATGGGTATCCTGAGCAGCCTGTTACATCCCAGCTTCAAACGCTTGGGAGATCTAGCGGCAGGCACCCTGGTCGTTCACCAAGAGCAACCACACGAGCGCTTTACCTTACAGGACGTCATTCCATTGTCCCCCCCATTTGCGCTGGGGTTAATAGAACAGCAGGCCATTCTCTCGTTTGCCGAGCGTCAAAACGGGTTGTCTCTATCCCGTCGAGACGAGCTGGCCGCACTACTGGCAGAGCCTCTGGGGGTAGACCGCAGCGAAGCCACTGAGCGTCTGAACCGAATTGCACAAGCCCTGCTAGGGGCTCACGTATGAGGCAGGCGCCTTTCGAACAGCGCTACCAGGCTGAGTGGGCTCGCTTCAGTGAGCAGTTGTCTGCGCTGGAAAAACGCACCCCGACCTCAACGCTGGAACACAGCAAGGCATTTGTTGCTAGCTACCGTCGTCTGTGCCAGCACTTGGCACTTGCTCAGGCACGTGGTTACAGCCCCCAGCTGATTGAGCACCTGCATCAACTGACGCTGCGTGGCCACCAGCTCATCTATCGCCATCCGGGCAATATTCGGCAGCGATTGCTCGGCTTCCTGCTGGCAGACTTTCCTCGACTGGTCCGGGCAGAATGGCGCCTGGTCGCTGTAGCAAGCGCCCTCTTCTATGGCAGCCTTCTCATAATGGGTTTACTGGTCTATTACATACCTGATCTAGTCTACAGCCTGCTGGACCCCGCCCAGGTTGCCAACATGGAAAGTATGTACAGGCCGGATGCCGAGCGCATAGGAGCCTTGCCCGAGCGGGCCAGCAGTCAGGACTGGCAAATGTTCGGCTATTACATTCGCAACAATATAGGAATTGCCTTTCAGACATTTGCAGGCGGATTGCTGTATGGCCTGGGGACACTGTTCTTTCTGCTGTTCAATGGGCTTAACATCGGTGCGGTGGCAGGTTACCTGACGCAACTGGGCTCAGGCTCTACCTTCTGGCCCTTCGTGGTAGGGCACGGCGCATTTGAGCTGACAGCGATTACACTGGCCGGCTCGGCAGGCCTGAAGCTAGGCTGGGCGCTGGTGGCTCCGGGCCGGCTGCACCGCAGTGATGCCCTGCGACATGCCGCCAAACCCTGTGTTGGCATGATTGCCGGTGTCTTTGTACTGTTAACGTTGGCCGCCTTTGTCGAGGCCTATTGGTCCTCAAGCGCTGCACTCAGCCCTACCCTCAAGTACAGCGCAGGTGCGCTGTTGTGGCTGGCCGTTGGAGGTTATTTCGGGCTGGCAGGAAGAAATCGACATGCGCCTGAGTGAAAGCCAGGCGGTTATCCGCCCCCGTAGCCCTTGGGAAGCTCTGGATCTTGGCGTGAGACTCGCCCGTGAACACCAGCATATCTTGATGACCAGCTGGGCACTGCTCACCCTTCCTGTTCTGGCCCTGTTGAGCGCCGCCCTCTGGAATTATCCTTCCATCGTCATGCTGGTTTTCTGGTGGTTGAAGCCACTGTTCGAGCGGCTACCCCTGCATATTCTGTCCCGTGCGCTCTTTGGCGAAACGATTACGGCCAGACAAGCGCTGATGGCTTATCCACGGTTGCTGAGCGTACAGCTGCTGCCCAGCCTTCTATGGAGACGTTTTACGCCCAAGCGCAGCTTTCTATTACCCGTACAGCAGCTTGAAGGCTTGTCCGGCGCATCACGTCAGGCTCGTGTTCGGGTCCTGACGCAACAAGATACACAGGCCGCCTTCTGGTTGACCCTTACCGGTGCGCACATTGAAATGGCTCTTTATTTCGGTCTTCTGGGCCTGATTTATCTCTTCATTCCCTCGCAGATCGTCGAGCAACTCGACTGGCTCAAACTGATCGATGTCGAGGCTCATGGCCTGCTCTGGGTAGAGCACCTTACAAATTTGCTATATGCACTGGTTCTCCTCGTATGGGAGCCCGTCTATGTGGCGTGCGGCTTCAGTCTTTATCTGAACCGGCGTACAGCGCTGGAAGCCTGGGACATTGAGCTGGCCTTTCGACGCCTGCGCCAGCGCCTGACAGGTGCGATACCCATGCTGCTTGTGATCGGAGCCATGAGCGTTTTGCTTTCGCCGCCGCCCGTCCTGGCAGATGAGCCGTCAGCTATGGCGATCTGCCCACTGCCACCTCAGGAAGCAGCTGGCCCGGATGCGCCTCGCCTGCTGAACCAGCCCCTGAACAGTCAGGTTGCCCGGCAGCACATCGGCGTCATACTGGCGAGCCCGCCCTTCAGGAATGAGCGCACCCAGCTGGAATGGCACGTCGGCCAGCAAGACAAGAACAAGGCCTCGGTGACGTCATCCAATGGCCTGCACTGGCGGGACCTCGAAACACTTATTGCCCATGCGGCCCGCTTCATTGAGATCCTGTTATGGACGTTATTGATTGCAGGCCTTGGCGTGCTGCTCTGGCGTTACCGCGTCTGGCTAACCCTCTTTACCCGGCGAATCGCCACCAAACCTGCCAGACCTGTCGACACGCCTCGTCAGCTGTTTGGTCTGGAAGTCGCCCCGACCAGTTTACCTTCCGATATCCCTGGCGAAGCCGAGCGTCTCTGGCAACACGACCCTCGCAGCGCACTGGGGTTGCTTTATCGAGGCCTGCTGAGCCGTCTTTTGCATGACTTTCATCTGCCCTTGAAGGAGGCGCATACCGAAGGCGAAATCCTTGAGCTTGGCAGATCAATACCCAACGCCGATGTGGTCGGTTATCTGCACGGTGTGACGACCCAATGGCAGGCGCTTGCCTATGGCCATCGCATGCCTTCCCAGGAAACGCTTCAGGCGCTCTGTCACCAATGGCGTCATCTGTTTGGTCCGCAGGTGTCTGCATGACGCGTCGGCATTCGCTGTGGATTATTCTGATGGTGGCCGTCCTGCTGCTGACCGGGTTGTGGGCCTGGAAGTACATCACCCTGACAGAGACCCTGAAAGATGCAGGGCCCAGTCCAGAAGCCCGGAACAACCCCTATCTGGCTGCCGAGCGCTTTCTGAAGGAGCGGTCCATTACCATTCAACACAGTGACTCTTTTACGGTGCTGAATGGGCTGCCTTCGATAGGCCATACGTTGCTGCTGCTTGCAGAACGAGACCGTATGTCACCCGCCCAGAGTCAGCAGGTCCTGGACTGGGCCAGCCGAGGTGGACATGTCGTTTTTGTAGCCGAGCAGTTGTGGGATGAGCAGAGCAAAAAAAGCGGCGACTTCCTGCTTGACGCCATCGGAGTGCAGCAGTTGCTGACGCGCGACCTGGAGGATGAGGAGACGGATCAGCAGGACGCTGAACCCGCTCCTGCCGAAAAGTGGGCGCCGTTGACCAAGCTTTATCTGGAAAACGAACAGGAGCCAGCCTATATCGGTTTCGATGACGAGTTTCATCTGTACGACTCCAGGAATCTGGCCCAGTCCTGGGCCAACAGCGAAGCCGCTACGCACATGATGCAGCTGCCATGGGGCAACGGTCTGATTACCGTCATGACGGACCCCTGGATCTGGCAAAACACCCATATAGGCGAATATGACAATGCCTGGCTGCTCTGGTATATCACCCAGGACAGTGACGTCACGCTGCTATACCGCGCCGACAAGGAAAGCCTTGTTACGCTCATGGCACGCTACTTTCCTGAAACGCTGGCCGCCGCAGTCCTGCTTCTAGCGCTCTGGCTGTGGCAGTCAGCGCAGCGCCTGGGACCCCTGCTACCAAGTCCCGCCACTGGGCGCCGTCAGCTGAGTGAGCACCTGCAAGCCAGCGCCGAATTCATTCGCCGACATGCTGGGCTGGCCAGCCTGATCACGTTGCTGCAGAAAGATATTCAGCAGCACGCCCGACGCCGTCATCCCGGCTTCGAACGCCTCCCTGTTGCCGAGCAATGGCAGCTTCTAGGCCGCCTGGCTCGTTTGTCTGCGCATGAGATCAGCCAGAGCATGCGTCCGCTGACATCAGAGAAACTGTCTCCAATCGATTTCACGCGCCGCGTTGCACATCTGCAACGCATCAGGAAGGCACTATGAATCGCGGTGCACTTCCCTCGCGGCCTACTCAAGGAAATACGCCATGACCGAGCCTACTGCGACTCCCACGCCCCCTGATCATACGGCACAGCGTCAACGCGCCAGCAGCCTCGCTCAATCGCTGCGGCAAGCCCTCAACAAGGCATTGATAGGCCAGAGCACAGTAATTGATGATGCCCTGACCGCCCTGCTGGCTGGGGGACATGTCTTGATCGAAGGTGCACCCGGACTGGGCAAAACCCTGCTGGTTCGCGCGCTGGCTCGCTGTTTCGAAGGCAGTTTTGCACGTATTCAGTTCACACCGGACCTTATGCCCAGCGACATCACAGGTCATGCCATCTATGACCTGGCGACGGAGCAGTTCAAGCTGCGCAAGGGACCTGCCTTTACCAACCTTTTGCTGGCCGACGAGATCAACCGTGCGCCAGCAAAAACCCAGGCGGCATTGCTTGAAGTCATGCAGGAGCGGCAAATTACATTGGAAGGCCGAGCGCTGCCAGTTCCTCAACCCTTCATGGTATTAGCCACCCAAAACCCGATAGAGCAAGAAGGCACTTATCCGCTGCCAGAGGCGGAACTGGACCGTTTCATGTTCAAGCTCTATATCGACTATCCCGGCGAAGAAGACGAACGCGCCCTGGTCAGACAGGTCACTCGCTCTACACGTAGCGACATGCTGGATGTCACGCCTCTGCGCCCAATACTGCAAGCCAAGGAAATCATGGCCATGCAAAAGATTGCAGCGGACCTGCCGGTGGACGACCAAGTGCTGGATTATGCCGTGCGGCTGGCGCGCTCAACCCGTAACTGGCCCGGCATCATGCTGGGCGCCGGGCCTCGTGCCTCTATCGCCCTGCTCCGCGGCGCGCGTGCGCGAGCCCTGCTGCGGGGTGGCGAGTTCGTTCTGCCCGATGACGTGAAACAGTGTGCCCTGCCCGTTTTGCGCCACCGGATTAGACTGTCGGCAGAACTTGAAATCGACGGCATTACGGTTGATCAGGTGCTGCGGCAGATCATTGATCAATCCCCAGCCCCTCGCCTCTAATTCGCGCCTTTATGAAGCCCTCCAGACGTTTTCTGCTGATCCTGACCGGACTGCTTGGGACAGCACTGATCCTAGGTACGCTCGAGGCGCCGGGCCTCTCCGTGGCTGACACGCTACATACCGTCTGGTGGGGCGCTTTGCTGGCGCTTTTGCTGATGGCCGGAGGCGATGCTGTCAGTACCTATCGACGCGCCCCTCCCATCCTGAAGCGTACGCTGCCCGGGCAGTTATCATTGGGACGCTGGAGCGACGTTCAGCTTACGCTGTATCATTCCTATCCCCGCGAATGCTCCGTCACTCTGTTCGACCATATTCCCGCCTCCGTGGCCCACGAGCATCTACCGCTGGAGATGACTCTAAAGCCCGGCCAGCAGACCGAGGCGCACTACCGAATCAGGCCTCTGGAGCGAGGGCATATCCGCTTTCCGGCCTGTGATTGTATCCTGCCCAGCCCACTGGGATTCTGGCAGCGCCGTTACCGGCTGGAGCACCCTGGAGACGCACGGGTCTACCCGGACTTTGCCCGTCTTTATAGCTCATCGCCTCTGGCGGGCGAGCAATGGCTAGGTCAACTGGGTGTCAGGCAGAAACCTCGACGAGGCCTGGGGCTCGAGTTTCATCAGCTGCGAGAGTTTCGCCAGGGCGATACGTTGCGGCAGATGGACTGGAAAGCCACGGCACGCAAGAAAATGCCCATCGCCCGCGAATATCAGGAGGAACGGGACCAGCAGATCCTGCTGCTCCTGGACTGCGGCAGGCGTATGCGTAGCCAGGACGGTGAGCTGTCGCATTTCGACCAGGCTCTGGATGCGTGCCTGCTTCTGGCCCACGTTGCCCTTCGCCAGGGCGATGCCGTAGGTATCAGCACCTTTGCTCATGAGCAACCACGGCACGTGGCGCCTGCCAAAGGCCATGGGCAGCTGGGCCGACTGCTCAATGCCGTCTATGACCTCAAGCCTACACTGACCCCTGCCGATTACAGTTCAGCCGCCCAGCAGCTTCTCAGCCGCCAGCGTCGCCGTGCCCTGATCGTTCTGGTCACCAACCTGCGTGATGAAGATGACGATGATCTAAGGCTTGCCCTTGGCCATATCGGTCGCCAGCACCGCATGCTGATTGCCAGCCTGCGTGAAGATATCCTGGATACGAAGATGCAGCAGGTGATAGAAACCTACGAGGATGCGCTGGAATATTGTGGGGCCATGGATTACCGCCAGGCCAGGGAGTCGCTGCACGAGCGCCTGTCGGCCCAAGGTGTTGCGCTCATCGATACACGTCCGGCCGCCCTAGGCCCTGAACTGGTCAATCAGTATCTCACCTGGAAACGTGCCGGAACCCTCTGACTAAGCCTTGCAGCGTTCGTCTGCCTAAACGGACTGCTGCATGGGGTGAAAGCTGAAATAGTTACGCAGCGATTCCACCAGCTCGGTGAACTCATGCGGTGGCGCCGAGATCGAGAAGCCTGAATCGTAATACCCTGGCGTTACGTCTTCCCGACTCCACTGACAGTTGGCATCGAAGTCAATGAAGTGCAACTGCCCATCCTGACCCGGCACCTTCAAACGCAATTCGAATCTGGCCCCAACCAGCAGCGGTAGCTGGCTAATGAGCAACATCCCGTCCAGGGAAATATTACCCAGATAGCCCATGGGCCTGTCAGTGAAACGATTGAACACCTTCAGAAAGTACGGTAACTGATGGCGCTCGATATGACGATTCTGTTTCATGGACCCATCCCGGAAGTCACTGCAGTCTGATGCCGCTCCAGTCGGCACCCATCAGACCACAAGCATAACCAGAAGCATGCGAAAGGGCATCTTTACTTGGCCAGCACCGGCTTGAGCGGCTGTGGCTGAACGATTACCGGTCTGGAACCATCGAGCCCCAGTTGGGTGAGCGTATCGATTCTGGCCCGGGCCCGGTACGCATACTCGCTGCTGGGGTAACGCCTCTCGATGAAGCGATAGGTTTCCACCGCATCGACATACAAACGCTGCCGCTCAAGGCATTGACCACGCAGCATGGAAATCTCCGGCTGAACCCACGGGCGAGCCCGGCTCTTGCGTTCGGCCTGGGACAGCTCCAGCATGACCTGATCGCAGTCACCTTCAGTATAGGCATCGTAAGCCTTGTCCATGTGACGATTCATGGACGCACCCGTACAGCCGGCCAGCGACACGACGACGAGCGAAAATAAGATATGACGCATGATTGATCCTCCGTTGCCGGGTTATCGGCAGGCTCGTCCAGGCCTGAAGCGCAGCTCACCGGTTAATTCAAGCATTACTTTTTCAGGATTGCCGCACGGAGATGAAACCTTTCATGTGCCTGGACGCTCAGCAAGGCTACAATGCACAGTAGCCTTTGAAGCCAAACGTCAGATTCGGCCCGTTTCATTGCCGATCACGGTTGAAACCATCTGAAAGGAAAACCTGAATGATTTATCGCCGTACCAAAATCGTTGCCACCCTTGGCCCAGCCAGCAATTCGCCTGAGGTGCTCGAGCAGCTCATTATTGCCGGTATCGATGTGGCCCGCCTGAACTTTTCTCACGGAACCCCGGATGAACACCGTGCACGGGGTCAGCTGGTACGCGAACTGGCTGCCAAGCATGGCCGTCATGTGGCCTTGCTGGGCGATCTTCAGGGTCCCAAGATCCGTATCGCCAAATTCACTGACAAGCGCATTCAGCTCAAGGAAGGCGACACCTTCCGTCTGTCCACGGCCCATCCACGTGATGCCGGTACCCAGGAGGTCGTTGGTATCGACTATCCGGGCCTCGTGACCGATTGCCATGTCGGCGATGAGCTGCTGCTCGATGACGGCCGCGTGGTACTACGCGTCGAAGGCGTAACGGCCAATGAACTGCATACCGTCGTTTTGATCGGCGGCCCGCTGTCGGACCACAAGGGCATCAACCGTCGCGGCGGCGGTCTGACCGCACCGGCCCTGACCGACAAGGATCGCGAAGACATCAAGCTTGCCAGCTCCATGGAAGTGGACTATCTGGCGGTGTCCTTCCCACGTGATGCGGCAGATATGCACGAAGCCCGTCGCCTGCTGGAAGAAGCCGGTGGCAAGGCCTGGCTGGTGGCCAAGATCGAGCGCGCCGAAGCTGTAGCCAATGACGAAGCACTGGACGGTCTGATTCAGGCCAGTGACGCAGTCATGGTGGCCCGTGGTGACCTGGGCGTCGAGATCGGCGATGCCGAACTCGTAGGCATCCAGAAACGCATCATTTCCCATGCGCGCCGCTTCAACAAAGCGGTTATCACGGCTACGCAAATGATGGAGTCGATGATTACCAATCCGATGCCGACACGCGCCGAAGTGTCTGACGTTGCCAACGCCGTACTCGACAACACCGACGCCGTGATGCTGTCCGCCGAGACGGCTGCCGGTGCGTACCCGGTTGAGGCCGTCAAGGCGATGGCCCGTATCTGTATCGGTGCTGAAAAGCAGCCTACCAGCAAGCTGTCCAGCCATCGCCTGGGGCAAACCTTTACCCGTTGGGACGAAAGTATCGCGCTGGCGTCCATCTATGTGGCTAACCACTTCCCGGGCGTGAAGGCCATCATCAGCCTGACCGACAGCGGTTATACCCCGTTGATCATGTCTCGCCTACGATCCTCCGTTCCGATCTTCTCGTTTGCTTCATCCCGCATAACACAGGCGCGCACCGTACTATTCCGCAACGTCTATACCATTCCGTTCGATCCCAAGTCGATGCCGGCCGACAAAGTCAGCCAGAATGCCGTAGACGAACTACTCAAGCGCGGCATCGTGGAGCGTGGCGACTGGGTCATCCTGACCAAGGGCGATAGCTACACCAAGCGTGACGGCACCAACACCATGAAGATGTACCGTGTCGGTGATCTGCTCGTCTGATTATTGCTCACAAAAAAGCCGCCTTCGGGCGGCTTTTTTAATGCTAGAGAGCCTTGGACACAAAGGTCTCTGTCAGCAGTTGTCCCCGCGGAAGCCCTGCCATGAATAATCGACGGGACACAGCCTCAACAAATGCCGGACTGCCACAAGCCAACGCGACCGTACGCCGACTGGATAGCCGCAAAGTCTTGAGCCACGGCTCCCACCCCTTCTCATCCAGGTACTCGACATTCAGCGCGGACTGCTCGGTGGCCAACCTATCCAATGTTGGCCTTAGGTAATGTCCAGACGCCTCGCGCGCGCGGTGTACTACCGTGATCGGCCCAGCATGCTCCTGATCCAGCGCTTCACGAAGAATGCCCCAAAGCGGCGCCAATCCTGAGCCGGAGCCCAGCAGCAGCAACGGAGAATCGGGTTGTTCCGTCGGATAGTGCAGCGCACTGGGATTCAATACACCCAGGCACAATCGATCACCCGGCTTTATTACGCGTGCGGCATTGCTGAACTGGCCCGGACGGCTGCAATCGATGTGAAACTCAAGCCAAGGTGCCTCGCCAGGCAAACTGGCTATGGAGTAGGAGCGAGCAATACCGTTGAGCCAGAGCACTACGGACTGCCCCGGTCGATAACGTACGGAACGCTCCGGCTGCATACGTAAGCGAACCACATCTGCACCTAGCCAATCGACAGCCGTCAGCGTCGCAGAAATCCCATCTTCTTCAGGGTTGAAAATCGATACTCGAACATCACCTACTATGCGGCACTGGCAGGCCAGCCGCCATCCTTCGGCCCGCCGTTCAGGAGGCAGCGCTTCCGGCTGCGCGTCCGCAACATGCCCCTCAAGGCACCGAACCAGACATGCACGGCAACTGCCCGCCCGACAGCTGAAAGGCACCGCCAGGCCTACGTCGAGCAGGCTGTCGAGCAGAGTGCGATCCGACTCGACTGTCCAGACCGATGCTCCTACCTCAAGCTTAGGCACGTCAGCTCTCCCATGAAACCTCACAGCGATTACGCCCATTACGCTTGGCACGATACAACGCCTGATCAGCCAGCAGTAACGACTCTTCAAGGGTACGTCCGGTCATGATGAGGCTCATGCCGATCGAAACGGTCAGGGTGCCCAGATCAGCGTGCTCGAAAACCGTCCTTGAAAAGGCTTCACGTAAACGCTCACAGCAGACTACCAGCTGCTGCGGATCGCTAAAGGGCAGCAGGAGGACGAACTCTTCTCCGCCATAACGCGCCAGGACGTCCTGCTCTCGCAAGCAGGCCTCGCCTACCTCGGCAAACGTTTTAAGCACCAGATCGCCTATTCCGTGCCCAAACTGATCATTGATCTGCTTGAAAAAATCCATGTCGATCAATGCCAGCCCGTGCATTCGGCCATGCCCCAACCGATGAAGCGCCTCACTGGCTATTTGCAGAAAATAACGGCGATTACGCAGCCCCGTCAGCTCGTCCGTAATCACCTGAGCTTCCAACTGACGCATCACATGGCGCAGGTTGTCCTGATGCCGCTCCAGATCGTCCCGCCGAGCGTTGAGCTGGTAGCGGATACGGTGGTGGTAGCGAGCAAACAGCACCATGGAAACCAGAACAATGGCTAATATGATGCTCTGGACAATCATCATTCTGACGGTCCGGCTGTCCTGTGGCTCAAGGTTTATCCATAAGCACAACCCTACATAGGCACCGTAGGCCAGCAGCGCACAGCGTACAAACGCCCCCAGTCGTATCTGAAAAATACCCAGCATCAATACGAGTACATAAGACACCAGAAAGGTACCGCGCAAATGCACGATATGGGTCAGGGAATACGTCAGAAACAGAATCGAGACGATAATATAGGGCTCAAGCGGTAAGGCCTTCAGATGCTTGCCACCGCCCCAGACAATCACTCCCGTCATTACGGCGACCCCCGCCAGAAAGCCTAGCGTGTCGGCAAAAAACGAGGCGATGGAAGATGAATAGAAGCCCACGGCCGTAGACAGCAGCAATGGGAGCAATGCCAGCACAACCACGGCTAGAGGCAATACCTGATGACCGATGGCAGACGCATTGATGCTGCGCGTGACAGTAAGATCCCGCATGGTGACGACACCTGATCCATGGTATAGCAATTAGCCAGCAGTTTACTCTGTTTCTGTGACGTATTTCCTTATCAGCTGGTCGGCTTCGCTCAAGCGTCTCATAGCGCTATACTGCCCCGCCTTTGTCGTGTCGGCTACACCCTAGACGTGGTGTCTGGACTTCTTTTCTCAGTGTTGGAAGCCGGACCTGCGCGCCCGGACGCTGCTTTTCGTGATCAGACGACTTTCGCCTGCTTCCAAAACGACGCCACGGACGAGACACGAGAACCGCGCAGTACTGATAGCCTAATAAGGAGCGCGTACATGACCGTGATCAAGCAGGATGACCTGATCCAGAGCGTTGCTGATGCCCTGCAGTTCATCTCCTATTACCATCCCGTGGATTTCATCCAGGCCATGCACGAGGCCTACCTGCGTGAGGAATCCCCTGCCGCACGCGACTCCATGGCCCAGATCCTGATCAACTCGCGCATGTGTGCGACCGGCCACCGTCCGATCTGCCAGGACACGGGTATCGTGACCGTATTCGTCAAGGTTGGCATGGACGTGCGCTGGGACGGCGCCACAATGAGCCTGGACGACATGATCAACGAAGGCGTTCGCCGCGCCTATAACCTGCCGGAAAACGTCCTGCGTGCATCCATCCTGGCCGACCCGGCCGGTGCGCGCAAAAACACCAAGGACAACACCCCGGCTGTCATCCACTACAGCATCGTTCCTGGTGACAAGGTTGAGGTTGATGTTGCAGCCAAAGGCGGCGGCTCCGAAAACAAGTCCAAGATGGCCATGCTCAACCCGTCCGACTCTATCGTCGACTGGGTGTTGAAAACCGTTCCGACCATGGGTGCAGGCTGGTGCCCGCCCGGCATGCTGGGTATCGGCATCGGTGGTACGGCCGAAAAGGCAGCGGTTCTGGCCAAGGAATCGCTCATGGAGGAAATCGATATCCATGAGCTGAAAGCCCGCGGCCCGCAGAACCGTATCGAAGAGCTGCGCCTGGAGCTATTCGAAAAGGTTAACCAGCTGGGTATTGGCGCTCAGGGCCTGGGCGGCTTGACCACAGTCCTGGACGTCAAGATCAAGGACTATCCGACTCACGCGGCCTCGCTGCCGGTGTGCATGATTCCGAACTGTGCAGCGACACGCCATGCCCATTTCATTCTAGATGGCTCTGGCCCCGCTGCCCTGGAAGCTCCGCCGCTGGATGCCTATCCGGAAATTGTCTGGGAAGCCGGCCCTTCTGCACGTCGCGTCAACCTGGATACGGTAACCCCGGAAGAAGTATTGACCTGGAAACCAGGCGAGACCCTGTTGCTCAACGGCAAGATGCTGACCGGCCGCGATGCTGCGCATAAGCGCATGGTCGATATGTTGAACAAAGGCGAGACGCTCCCCGTAGACCTCAAGGGTCGCTTCATTTACTACGTTGGCCCGGTCGACCCGGTTGGCGACGAAGTCGTAGGTCCGGCAGGCCCCACCACGGCTACCCGCATGGACAAGTTCACCCGTCAGATTCTTGAGCAAACGGGTCTACTCGGCATGATCGGCAAATCCGAGCGCGGCCCGATCGCCATTGAAGCTATCAAGGACAACAAGGCGGTTTACCTCATGGCCGTAGGCGGTGCAGCGTATCTGGTGGCCCAGGCGATCAAGGCCTCCAAGACCCTGGCCTTCCCGGAGCTGGGCATGGAAGCGATCTATGAGTTCGAGGTCAAGGACATGCCGGTCACCGTTGCGGTCGATAGCAATGGTGAGTCCGTGCATAACACCGGCCCGCAAATCTGGCAGAAGAAAATCGCTGAAAGTCTGGCGGTTGAAGTTTCCTAAGCCTGTAGGATGGACAATAAAGCCCGGTACAGCCGGGCTTTATTGCATCTGCACCACTGACTCAAGGCTCGATACGTGTACCGAGCACCTCCAGAAACTTGCGCAACCATTCCACATGAGCGGTCCACACCGGACCGGTTACCAGCTTGCCGCTGACATGAGCACCGTCCATGGGTAATTCAATATAGGTCCCACCGCCCCCTCTGACATCAGGCGCACACGCCGGATAGGCATTGCACTCAACGCCATCCCTGAGCACGCCAGCCGCTGCCAGGATCAGGGGACCATGACACAGTGCAGCAACGGGTTTGTCAGCCTTGAAAAATCCTCTTACCAGCTCAAGCACCTGTTCGTTGACGCGCAAATACTCGGGTGCCCGCCCTCCAGGAATGACCAGAGCGTCATAGTCGTCTACACGTGCCTTGGCAAAGTCCCCATTGAGCGTAAAGCGATGGCCCGGCTTTTCACTGTAGGTCTGCTCACCTGTGAAGTCATGAATGGCGGTTTGCACAGTATCGCCGGGTGCCTTGCCTGGACAGACAGCATCCACCTGGTGTCCGGCAATCTGTAGCGCCTGGAAAGGCACCATCACTTCATAGTCTTCAATGAAGTCACCTACCAGCATGAGAATTTTCTTTGCTGCCATAGCAGTCTCCTTCCAAAGGTGGGTTCGACTGTTCTTCGAGCAGAGGGTCCACCTGCAGTTCCCTGGCAGACCCGGCGCCTGAAAATTTCCTGTGCGCTACGTAGGCAGTTGCCTGGTCTTTTCTACCTTGGGCAACAAATGCCTGATCAACCATCGCCGGGTAGGTGCCACGGCCTGTTCCTGGAAAATCACACAGATGAAAATCACAAACAGCAGGAAGAGTCCGTAAACCTCAATGGCGTTCTCTACGTGACCGGCGGCCTCGATACACGCGCTCCAGTTGCTAAAGCACAGCGGGAAGTCACCCATAATCCATTTCTCGAGCGTCATGAACAGTCCTGACAATGGCACATGCAGTGCGAACATGGACAGTGACGCGGCACCTAGCCGAGGCGACCAGTGCTTGAGCCATTCCGTCTTGGGATCCTGCGCCAATGCGCTGAGATAGACCAGTATCAGTTGAGACGGCAGTAACAGGCCGTTATGAAGCAAGAAGTACCAGAATTTGGGACCATGGGTAAACAGCGCGGTAGCCACAGCAAAACTCAATAGCAGATAGCCAGTCATCACCAGGCGGATGGCCTGCCTTGGCTGCGCGCCTCGCTCACTTTGCTGACGGAAGAGGCCATACGCCACGATGCCAGCCAGAAACTCCGGCAGGCGCAGCAGCGGGACTCGTTGTAGCAAGCCGGTATACGGCATACCGTAATCCTGGTTCCAGATCACCAGAACAGGAGGAATCAGGTAGCACAGGCCTATGATGGCAAGCACACCCCATTTGTTGCGCGCACGCATCAGGCGCGGCGCCGCATAGGGAAAGACCAGATAAAAAAAGAATAACGCCGAGATGGACCAGAGCGGCGCATTGAAGGTGAGGTAGTAGGGATTCCAGGCCTGCAGCATCGTAATCTGCAGCAGCCCATTGAATGCAAGCTCCAGATTGGTCATGTAGTGCTGGAACAGTTCCGGATTGGTTCGGGCCAGCACCTCGTTGGTGTCGTAAACCACGAACCGGACGCTGGCCTTGGCTCCATCAGGCGGTATGGCCATGAAGCCGATCCAGGTTACGACGACTATGGAAAACAGCAGCGCGAATATATGAATCGGATACAGATTGGAGAATCGCTTAACCCAGAAACTCTTGGCAGGCTCTCGCATCTGGTTATCAGTGAGATAGACGTGCGCCAGCAAGAACCCGGACAGAACAAAGAAGGTACTGGTCGCAAAAAAACCCATACTGGTCAGTTCGTCCAGCAACGGAACGGTTTTGCGTTCGGGATAAAAATGAATGGTGTGGTAGATGACCACATAAAGACCCATCAGGAAGCGAAGCCACTCAAGCCCAATGAATCGTTGTTTTTCTATTTTGAGCATTACGCTCACTCCTTACTGCAAGGCGCGTAGTGTATCGCCTTAAAAAAATGCAAGGCTTGCTTTACTCAAGACTTACGCTTGCTCAGAACGGTCAGCACCAGACGGTCCAGCGTACCCCAGAGACGCTCACGCAGGCGTTTCCACCAAGGGCGGTTGCGCCAATCCTTTAGCGTGATTTCGCGGCTTTGCTGGAAGTCCGCTAGAAAGCACTCACTGACGGCCTGACTCAGCGTCGGGTCAATGGCTTCCAGGTTGGCGTCAAGGTTGAACCGAAGATTCCAGTAATCAAAATTGCATGAGCCTACGCTGACCCAGTCATCGACCTGAACCATCTTGAGGTGGGAAAACCGCGGCTGATATTCATAGATCTTCACGCCTGCCCGGAGCAAGCGCGGATAATAGCGCTGCCCGGCAAAACGGACGGGGGGATTATCCGTATGCCGGCCCGTCAGAATCAGCCTCACGTCGACGCCTCGCTGAGCGGCCTTGCGCAAGGCTCGCCTGACCCGCCACGACGGTAGAAAATATGGCGTAGCAAACCAGATACGCTTCTTGGCAACAATCAGGGCTCGAACCAGGGACAGTACAATGTCCCGATGCTGGCGAGCATCAGCATAGGCCACCCGCCCAAGACCCGAAGTTGCCTGCGGCGGTCTTGGAACCAGAATACGACCACGGCTGGCCTCAGGCTTCCAAGCATGCCGCTGATGGCAGGCTTGCCATTGGCGCTGGAACAGGCTCATCCAGTCGGACACCAACGGCCCGCGCATGCTCACCATCACTTCATGCCACTGGCAAAGCTCCTCCCCTGGCGTCCAGAAGTCATTGGTTGCCCCGCTTCCACCCACAAAGGCCTGCGACTCGTCCACAATCAGGAGCTTGCGATGGTCACGGTACAGGTTGCGCCAGCCACTCCAGAGGCCTACCGGATTATAGATACGCACCTGACCGCCCGCTTCGCTCAACTGGGTCCGGTGCATGTCGTCCATCTTGAGCGTACCAAAACCATCGAAAAGACAACGCACCTGTATTCCCCGATGCGCCGCCTCAATCAAGGCCTCCATCAGGGCAGTTGCACACGAGCCCTTTTCTACCAGATAGAGTTCGATGTCGATGCTATACCGGGCTTTGGATATGGCTTCCAGCATGGCAGGAAAAAAACACCCGCCATCAACCAGCAGCTCATATTCATTTTGTTCGCGCCATGGATACACCGCACCTGGCATGATGACGCTCCTGAAAAGCCCGCCACTCAGGTAGGGGTAGGCACGTGGCGAAGGGTTAACAGCACAGAAACGGGCACCTCAGGTGTAATCGAGGGGACACTGGCAATTTCCTTGAGCTTGTCCAGCCCTTCCAACAGGCTGAAGTCAATCGCCTTGATCAACACCGGCTGCAAAGTACTGACCTGAACCAATGTTTCCCCGATTCGGGTAACCGAAACATCCGCTTTCAAGCGCTGCTTCTGGCCGTTGATTTCAAGCTCGAAGTCCAGCTTTTCCTGGCGAATGCTTCCTACCGGCATTTGCTCCCAGGTAGGCAGATCGATCTGACTGGTAATGACCGCTTCCGGATACTGATCTGCCTTGAACAGAGTTTCTCTCATCCGCTCGGTTTGTAGCGCCAGGGTGTTGTCCAGTGACTCGTATGGAAGCGCCAATCGAGCACTACCATGCTGATCGATCACGCCCGTTACGGTGGAAAAAAATTGAACGTCAGCCATGTTGCCGCGCTTCACGGTTACAAAGCTGACACGAGAGTAGCTTGACTCAACCTGCCAATCCGCGAAGACAAAAGGACTGAAGGCCACTGTGAGGGCTAGGATAAATGCGCGCATGAGCTCTCCTGAGAGTTTGTCCGGCTCACCAGGACCTTGCCGCACAGTATTGACATGAGCCTCTTGCGAGCGCCTTCTATCCAACAGACTGAGCAGCGATAGACCCGACCGGACCTGATCCAATCACGGTATGGCTTATACGGCACCCATCACAACGGCGAGTTCCCTGCCCACATGAGGAGTGTGAGCAAGGACACTTCTATAGCGGGTAGTCGGGACGACGACTGCTCCAGTCCACGCGATCAGGAAAATGCTGGGTCACATCGGAATTGAGCGGCTTGGAAACCAGAAAGCCCTGCATGATCTCGCAGCCGTGCTCAAGCAGCCACTCCCGCTGCTCAAGTGTTTCGACACCTTCTGCCACCACCTCAAGCCCCAGGTTACGTCCCAACTCAAGAATAGTGCTGACGATTGCAGCATCACGTGGCGAGTCGAGCATATTGGCAATGAACAACTGGTCGATCTTCAAGGTATCGAGCTCGAAGTGACGCAGGTAGGCCAGTGAAGAATACCCCGTACCAAAATCATCCACGGCTGTTCGAACACCAAGCGCGCGCAGTTGTGCCAGTTGAGCACGGGTGTAATCAATGTCATGCATCAGAGCCGTCTCGGTTACCTCAATCTCGAGCTGATCGGGTCGCAAACCATAACTGTCGATGATCTGCCGAAGGCTTTCAGCCAACTGCGGCATGCCGAACTGGACAGGACTCAAATTGATGCTCAGCAAAAGCCCGTTGCCGTAGACTTCGGACAGGCTTTGCAGCTTCATAGCGCCTTCGCGAAAGATCCAATCACCGATGCGATTGATCAGCCGAGTCTCTTCCAGCAGCGGGATAAAGACGTTCGGTGAAACCTTGCCCGCCACGTTGTGCTCCCACCGCAACAAGGCCTCAAAGCCGCGCAGCTTGCCGTTTTTCAGGTATACCTGAGGCTGATAAGCCAGCACGAAATCCTTGTTATCGATGGCATTGCGGACGCTCTCCTCCAACATGAGGCGCGAGCGTGCACGGCCATTCATCTCCGGCGAGAAGAAGCGGTATTGCTGGCGTCCACCTCGCTTGGCTTCATACATGGCGATATCGGCCGAGCGCAGCAATCCGTCGACACTATGACCACACTCGGGATAGCTCGCGATCCCAATGCTTGCGCCCAAGCTGACCTCTACACCGTCAACAGTGTGCGTTTTGGTCATCAGCTCAAGCAGCTTTTCGGCGACCCGGGCGGCATCCTCGGGATGATCCAAGGTATCAAGCAACGCGGTGAATTCGTCACCGCCCATACGCGCCAGTACATCGTAAGGACGCATACAGGTTTTGAGCTGTTCGGCAATCATGCACAACACACGGTCGCCAGCCTCATGACCAAGCGAGTCGTTCACCTTCTTGAAGCCATCCAGATCAATGTAGAGAACGGCCATGCGCTTGCCGTTACGCCCCGTACGAGCCAGTGCTGCCTCCAGGGTCTGGTTGAAGCCCCGCCGGTTGAGCAAACCGGTCAAGGCATCGGTAACCGCCTGCGATTCCAGTTGATCCTGCAGCTCGCGCATCATGGACATGTCGAGTGCAATCATCACCATGGCGCGCTGCATCCGCGGCAGAGGCGCACAGGAAAGAGTTACCGGCAATATGCCGCCTCGGGATGTGCACAGACTGGCATCATGCAGGCGATAGGTTTCACGTCTTTCATAGTGCTCCATGAACGTCGAGTCGGCCCAGCTATCCCCTAAATCAGGATTGCTCAAGTGAGCCATGAACTCGGAATTTACGAGATCGCTGATATGACGCTTGAGCATGCGGGCAATCGCCGCATTGGCAAATGTGATCAGGCCATGCTCATTAACGACCAGAATGCCTTCTGCCGCATTATCGAGCAGGGAGTCACTGAATGCCTTGGCAAGCTCCAGCTGCTGACTCAGCTGCAGGAGTTCGCGACGATTGCGCTCATGTTCGAGAAGGGAGCGCACCTTGTGCCGCAGAATGTTGGGATCGACCGGCTTGAGCAGGTAATCCACCGCACCGGTAGCATAGCCTCGTAGAACAGCCTCGTAAGAGTGAGCCTCGGCAGAGACGAATATGATTGGTGTAAAGCGGGTGCGCAGATTGCCGCGTATCATCCGAGCGACTTCGAAGCCGTCCATGATGGGCATTTGCACATCCAGCAGTACGAGATCTATAGGCTCATCGAGCAAGTATCTCAAGGCACGCTCACCCGAGTTGGCGGTCAAGACACGCCAGTCCTCTATTTCAAGCAGTGCCTGCATGGCCATGAGGTTTTCTACCCGGTCATCGACAACGAGCAGTACAGGCCCCTGATTGATACTAGGAACTGGACTTTCCGTGTCGCCTCCTTTCAGTTCGTACTGCACTGAATACAACTCCTCCCTTCGAGCACTCGGCAAGGCTCTACTGCATGCCACTAATAGAACCGAGGTTTGGCGATAAGGTTATTATCCAGAACAACAAAAATACAGCGCCATTTTCTTGACCAAACCGTGACGCTACCAGATTCCGCTAAACGGTAGCATCACGGAGGGTGCACTTACTGGGTCACTGCACCAGGCAACGGCCTTAGATTGACCTCGACACGACGGTTCTGAGCACGACCATCAGCGGTCGCATTGGTCGCGATCGGTTGGTCCGGCCCGGCACCACGCGTACTAACACGTGAAGCATCGACACCCTGAGCGACGAGGTAGTTCGCTACACTCTGGGCACGTCGATTGGACAGATCCATGTTGTGCGCACGGCTACCTGTACTATCGGTATAGCCCACAATTTCGACACTGTTCTGATCGAACTGCTTAAAGGATGTCGCCAGATCGTTCAACGGCTTGTAGAAATTGCCAGCGATATCGGCCGAATCCGTTGCAAACGTGATGTTGCCCGGCATGATCAGCTTGATGTCATCACCCTGGCGCTGTACTTCTACGCCAGTGTTCTGCATTTGACGACGCAGCTCGGCTTCCTGACGATCCGCATAGTAACCATAGCCCGCTGCCGCTGCGCCTACCGCCGCTGCGCCAATCAAAGCGCCCTTGCCGCGATGGTTATGATCAATGGCTGCGCCGGCGACAGCACCCGCCAATGCGCCCAGGCCGCCATAGGTCGCGGTACGGGATCCGCCACTACCGCCCTGGTTTTCGTAAGGATTACTGGATGCACACCCTGCAAGTAGCGCACCGGCCAGTGCCAGAATCAAAGGACGCTTCATAGACGCCATGAACTTCTCCAACTTCTAACGGACCTGTGAAAACAGCTCTTTTCACAGAAAGAATAGCCATGAGCAGTCATGCTTTCGCATGAAAGTCCTAATGAACCCATGGCGAAAGAGCGGTTTACCGGTATCAGGACGAATAATCAATTCGCTTCAGCGAAACGGCTGAACGACCGCACAAGACTAGTCGATAAACGTGCCCCTCTCTGGACGAAACCGCTAAACGGTAGTGTACGACCAGATGCCGACACACCTTCTTAAACAATCAGCGTATCTGCATCAGACATTAGGTAGCTAAACAACATTGTATATCGTTTCATTTCGATATAAGGTTCGTCTTATTCCGATAAACCGATATACGAACATTATGGATATCGATGATCTGATCAAGGCGATAGCCAACCCCGTCCGACGAGACATTCTGGCCTGGCTGCGTGAACCGGAAAAACACTTCATCCAACAGGACCACCCGTTGGAGATTGGCGTGTGCGCAGGCCTTATCGATCAGAAAACGGGACTTTCCCAATCCACAGTCTCGGCTCATCTGGCCACGCTTCAGCGTACCGGCCTCGTTACAACCCGGCGTGTTGGCCAATGGGTCTTCTACAAGCGTAACGAAGCAGTGATCAATGCCTTCGTCGAGCAGCTGGGCCGAGAGCTCTGATTTTTCCGCCTTAACATAGAGAGATGCGATGCCCGCTTCATTGTTAGTGCTGGCGCTTAGCGCCTTTGCCATCGGCACCACCGAGTTTGTGATCATGGGGCTTCTGCCCAATGTAGCCAATGACCTTCATGTCAGCATCCCGTCTGCCGGCTGGCTCGTCAGCGGGTATGCATTGGGTGTTGCAATCGGTGCGCCCTTCATGGCGATGGTGACGGCTAATTGGCCACGCAAGATGGCCCTGCTCGTTCTGATGGGCATCTTTATCATTGGCAATGTGCTCTGCGCCTTAGCCGGAGACTACAACGTCCTGATGCTGGCTCGCGTCATCACGGCACTCTGCCACGGCGCCTTCTTTGGTATCGGCTCGGTGGTAGCGGCCAGTCTGGTGCCAGCGAACCGCCGGGCCTCTGCCGTCGCTCTCATGTTCACAGGCCTTACGCTGGCGAACGTTCTTGGCGTACCGCTGGGCACAGCACTAGGACAGGCAACCGGTTGGCGTTCAACCTTTGCGGCCGTCTCCCTCATTGGTGTCCTTGCGCTGGCAGGTCTCTGGTTCGTTCTGCCCAGCAAGGCGCCACAGGAAAAAACCGACCTGCGCCGTGAAATGGCGGCGCTGAAGGGGGCCGGTTTCTGGCTGTCCCTCTCGATGACAGTGATGTTCTCTGCCTCGATGTTTGCCCTCTTCACCTACATCACACCGCTGCTTACTGATGTAACAGGTCTGTCAGAGTACGGTGTAACCAGCACGCTGCTATTGATCGGTGTAGGCCTTACCTTCGGCAACATCCTGGGTGGACGCCTTGCAGACTGGCGTCTGTCCACAACGCTCATAGGTATTTTCATCGCGATGGCCGTCGTGTCATCCCTTTTGGCCTGGACCAGTCATAGCATGGTCGCTGCCGAGATCACCCTGTTCCTATGGGCAGCCTGCGCCTTTGCAGCGGTTCCCGCACTTCAAATCAACGTGGTCACCTTTGGCAAGGACGCACCCAACCTCGTTTCTACCTTGAACATTGGCGCTTTCAACGTTGGCAACGCGCTGGGCGCCTGGGTAGGAGGAAGCGTTATCGCCCATGGACTGGGCCTGACCAGCGTTCCGCTGGCTGCCGGGGGACTGGCCCTGATTGCCTTGATTCTGACCCTACTGACCTTTAGCCATGCCCGGAAAAGCGGCTTGGCTGTCAGCCAATGATTCACCTACGGAGTCGTTACCATGCCCAACCTGTTTGATCCGATCAAAATCGGCGCACTGGAATTGCCGAACCGCTTCGTCATGGCACCGCTGACTCGTTGTCGCGCAGATGATAATCGCGTCCCTACCGACCTTATGGCCGAGTACTACGCGCAGCGTGCGTCGGCTGGTCTGATTTTAAGCGAGGCCACCTCCGTCGACCCAATGGGCGTGGGTTATCCAAATACCCCGGGCATCTGGTCCGACGAACAAGTGGAGGGCTGGAAAAAGATCACTTCAGCCGTGCACAAGTCAGGCGGGCGCATCATGCTGCAACTCTGGCACGTAGGTCGTATTTCCGCACCGCTTTACCTCCAGGGCGAAAAGCCGGTGGCTCCAAGCGCCATCGCCGCCAACGGTCATGTGAGCCTGGTCCGTCCCAAGCAGGAATACGTCGTCCCGCGCGCCCTGGAAACCGAAGAGATTGCCGGTATTGTCGAGGCTTACCGCAAGGGTGCCGAGAACGCCAGAAAAGCGGGTTTCGATGGCGTAGAAGTTCACGGGGCCAATGGTTATCTGCTGGACCAGTTCCTGCAAACCAGCACCAACCAGCGTACCGATCAATATGGTGGCTCCATTGAAAACCGGGCTCGCCTGATGCTTGAAGTGACCGATGCCTGTATCGATGTCTGGGGCGCCGATCGTGTAGGCGTTCACCTTTCGCCTCGGTGTGACCTGCATGACATGGGCGACGAAAATCCGGCCGAGACCTTCGGTTATCTGGCCCGTGAGCTGGGCAAGCGCGGCATTGCCTTTATCTGCGCCCGTGAGGCTGAAGCTGATGACAGCCTTAGTCCACAACTTAAGGACGCTTTTGGCGGCGTTTTTATCGCCAATGAACGCTTCACCCATGACAGCGCCAATGCCTGGTTGGAAAGTGGAACCGCCGACGCTGTGGCGTTTGGTGTTCCGTTTATAGCCAACCCTGACCTGCCGGAGCGCTTTGCCCGTCAGGCCATGTTGAACGAGCCTCACCCGGAAACCTTTTACGTACCTGGCCCTGTAGGTTATATCGACTACCCCCGGCTGTAATAAAAAAAGCCCCGCTCTGGCGGGGCTTTTCATGTCTGAAGAATGTCAGCGGCGAGTGTTAATCTGCTGCTGAAGGTTCTGCAGCTGGGTCTGAATCGTACTGATATTGCGCACGGTCTGGACCCTGAACGCATCGAACGAAGCGGAATCCGGTCCACTGTTGTTACTACGTGAGTCCAGCTCACTGCGCAGTACAAGAAGATCCTGCTGCAGGTTTTCGATAGCGCCAGAAGGGTCGCCCCGTTTCTTGAGCGCGGCGATATCTGCCTGCAAACTCTTGTTTTGCGCCGTGAGCGAATCGATCTGATCACTGAAGCGTTTCAAATCCCCTTGCGCCGCTTTCAGGCCAGCCTGCTCATCAGCCAACGCCGCTACGCGGCCATTCAGATCCGAGGCGTTGCCCTGCTGCGTCTTGAAGTCAGCAGCCAGCTGGTCGATTCGCTTGTCCAGGGCACTTTGCGCATCCACCGCTGCCTGTTGCTGGCGGGCCACGTCTGCCACCTTGGTCTCGATATTTTTCAGCCGCAACAACAAGGACTCTCGACTGGACGTCCCGCTTGACTCGCTGGCAACCAGCTTGCCCGAGATATCCTGAAGCCGACCGGCAGCCTCTTCACTGATTCGTGCAAAGTTCTCCTGGGTCGCGACGACCTGCTCCTGCATGAGCTGAATTTGCTGATGGCTCCACCAACCCAGCCCCGCCAACGCAATGATCATGGCCGCAATCAATGCCCATAGAGGACCTGTGCTCGGAACGCGGACCGGTTTGGCTCCACGCGAAGCCCGTAATGGCTCTTGGGGATTAGCCGCGACATGGGCCTCGACTTCCCGCCCCTGTTCCACAGACGCATGGCGATGATGCCGACCGTGGCTGGCACGCCCAAAGTCTTCGCTAAGGTCCTTGTCAGGCGTCAGGCTGGGTACATTGTCGAGTTCATCAAATGAATCGTTTCGCATGGCGGACCTTCATTGGTGAAAAAAGCATGAGCCGACAGGCACGGGGCTTGCTCTCAAAAAGCTAGTATACAAATGCCATCACAGCGCTGGCAGTCTGGCGTTATCGCCTTGCGGAGCGGTTTTCAATATATTCATCCAAAGCTTTCCAGACCGTGGTCTGGGGTTGAAAACCCAGGATATCGCGGGCCCGATTGATATCCAGTGTAAAATTGCGATCCATCAGGTGCAGAGGATCGGGTTCACGTTCTTTTCTGGCGGATTTGATTGCAGCAAGCATATCTTGCAGCAGAACCTTTGGCTGAATGCGAGCCGTGGCCTGCCCCAGAACCGGAAGCTTCAGACGGCGCATCAGATAATTCACCACGTCCCATACCGGCTGAGATTGCCCCTCGCTCAAGTTGAAAGCCTTGTTCAGCGCGTCTGGGTGCTCGGTCATAAGTGCAACACCCAAGGCTGTGCAAAGGCTGTTCATGCTAGTGAAGTCCCAGCGATTGAGACCGTTACCCAATTGACGCAAACGTTTTTGACGGTTGAGCTGAACAAGCTTTGGCGCCCAAGCGTTATCGGGCAGCCCAATAATCTGCGCAGGGCGCAACACAATGACGTCCAACCCGAACTCTGCTGCTGTAAAAACCAGGCGCTCGATCTGCAAGCGCCGCTGCGCCTCGACTGTCCGCGGCTTGGCAGGTACGGCATCCTCCTTGAGCGCCTCCCCTCCCGCTTCGTAAACATGGCTGGAAGATAGATAGACCAGGCGCGAGACCCGCATATGCAGGCAGGCCTCGATAAAGGAAAAACTGGCGTCCATGGCCTGCGCCGAAAGATCGCCTACGCCATCGGTACAATGTGCAACGGCATCGATATCATCACACAGGCGCCGCGCCTGCTCCGTGTCGGTCAGGGTCCCCGGGATATATTCAGCGCCCTGCTTTACCAAGGCATCGAGCATAGCTCCCGGCTGACCGTGAATACGCACCAAATGCTTGTCCGCCAATAGATCCAGGGCGAGGCGTGCACCAATGTAGTCACTCGCGCCCGTCACCAGAATTCGCATCAGATCTCCCCGTCAAGTCGCTACCAGCCAACAGGCTGCCTGGCTCTCCAGATGTCGAGTCAAGGCCGTCAGCAAATCACCACCGTTACGCCAGGAATGCCAGTACAGCGGCACATCGATCACCTGCCCCGGCACCAGATCAATTAATTCGCCTCGCTCGCGCTCCGCCTGGGTTTGCAGCTCGGGAAGCAACCCCCAGCCAAGCCCGTTGGCGACCATTTTCACGAAGCCCTCCGAAGAAGGACATAGATGATGATCGAAATGACCAGTAAAGCCCAGCCGTGCCAGGAAATGATGCTGAAGCTGATCATCCGGCCCATAGACGACTGCAGGCACCTGAGCGAGGCGCTCAGCCGTTACGTCCTCGGACAAGTAATGTGCATGAAAGGCGGGGCTGGCGACTGCCCGGTAACGCATGGCGCCCAGCAATACCGCCCGGGCACCGGCGACCGGACGTGCACTGGCACAGACGCAGGCGGCTACCTCCCCGGCCTGCATACGCTTGAGTCCCACCTCCTGATCCTCGACAACCAGATCCAGCAGGATCCCCTGTCTGGTACAGAAGGGGCCGATACTGGCCGCCCACCAAGTAGCCAGACTGTCGGCATTGATGGCGACCCGCAAACGCTCCACCGTCCTGGCTTCATTAAGCCCCGGCACCTGACTATGGAGGTCGCGTTCAAGCAATCGCACCTGCTGAACATGGTTTAGAAGCCTTTGCCCTACATCAGTAGAGGTGGGTGGCGATGTACGCACAATGACAGGCTGCCCAATGCGGGCTTCCAGCAGCTTGATTCGCTGTGAGACGGCAGATTGGGACAATCCCAGTACATGTGCCGCGCGCTCAAAACCGCCCTGCTCTACGACAGCGGCGAGCGCAGCCAAAAGTTTATAATCGAACATCAGTTTTCCTAATGACTGATCAGCACTATTTGTTTTTCTTATACAGGCTTTCTCTCCAGACTGGCCATCCCTTTCTGGAGAACACCGATGTCTCACGCCATTCATGATCTTTCGCTTTTGCTGAGCCAAATGCAGCCTGTGCTCAATCCAGGCCAATACGTGTTTTGTTCGTTACATGAACAGACGTTGCCTCAGGACGTAATCCCCTTGGCAACCTTCAGGGAGCAGGAAGGCCTGACCGTTCTCCTGACCAGGCAAGATGCTGACCGCCTGGCGCTCTCCTATACCTACGTAGCTGCCTGGATCACCCTGAACGTTCACTCCGCACTGGAGGCTGTTGGTTTGACTGCCGCGCTTTCGAACGCCTTGGCACAGCAGGGCATCAGCTGCAATGTAGTCGCCGGCTTTTACCATGATCACCTCTTCGTCGCAGAGGCGGACCAAGCACGCGCCATGGCTGCCCTACTCACGCTGGCGGGCCAATAAGATGTGGCAGAGCTATCTGACAGGACTCATGACCATGGGCGGTCTGATCATAGCCATCGGTGCGCAGAACACATTCATCCTTGCCCAAGGATTGCGCAGGGAACATCACCTGCCTGTGGCCGCGCTTTGTCTGTTCTTCGATATCAGCCTGGTAACCATTGGCGTGTTTGGCCTGGCCACCTTACTGGCCGGGAATGCCTGGCTGATGGGCGTCTTCAAATGGGCTGGTATTATCTTTTTGCTCTATTACAGCATCTGTGCCTACAGACGAGCACTTACGTCACAGTCACTGCATAGCGCAGCGGCGGCACCCCGCTCATTGGGTAAGACGCTAGGCATTGCACTGGCCGTTACGCTCCTGAATCCTCATGTTTATCTGGATACCGTTCTGGTTCTCGGAGCATTAGGCAACCAGCAACCGGCACCACTGGCTTTTACGGTCGGTGCAGGCTGCGCGTCTGCTCTCTGGTTCTTCACATTGGCAATCGGCTCGGCGCAGCTGGCACCCTACCTGACCCGACCGCGCGTATGGCGCATGATCGATATGGCGATTGGAACCGTCATGCTGATCACGGCCATACAGCTCATCCTTTACAAGCCATAAGACCTTCTGTCGGGTTTGTTACATGGCGAGCTAACGAAGCGAGTGCTATGATCCCCCGCCGCGGTATTGAGCCTAAGGCCTTACCGCAGGTTAGACCGGCGCCTGATCGGTCGACCATTGCCGTGCAATGCCCTGACGAAACATTATGGAGAGATAACCATGGCTTTCGAATTGCCGCCGCTGCCCTATGAGAAGAACGCCCTCGAGCCGCATATTTCCGCCGAGACGCTGGAATTCCATCACGGCAAGCACCACCAGACCTATGTCACCGCACTGAACAACCTGGTGCCCGGCACTGAGTACGAAGGCAAAAGCCTGGAAGACATCATCAAGACGTCCTCTGGCGCCATCTTCAACAACGCTGCCCAGGTATGGAACCACACGTTCTACTGGAACTGCATGACGCCTAACGGTGGCGGCCAGCCTACGGGCGCCCTGGCAGATGCCATCGCAACGGCATTTGGTTCCTTTGACAAATTCAAGGAAGAGCTGACCAAGACGGCCATCGGCACATTTGGTTCCGGCTGGGCCTGGCTGGTCAAGAAGGCGGATGGTTCCCTGGCGCTGGCCAGCACCATCGGTGCTGGCAACCCCATCACTTCGGGTGATAAGCCCTTGCTGACCATCGACGTGTGGGAACATGCCTACTACATCGATTACCGCAACCTGCGTCCAAAGTACCTCGAGTCCTTCTGGAACACGGTGAACTGGGACTTCGTAGCGAAAAACTTCGCCGCCTGATCCTGGTATCTCTCGACAAAACCCGGCTTTTCGCCGGGTTTTGTTTTTAAGTCATGCCTACTTTTGCGAAGAGACAGCTAGACTTGGTTATTACACATTTTATCCTGTAGTAGACATAGGATGGCAAAGCCATCCATGGAAAGGAGCACGGAGTGAAACTGAGCATTCGGCATAGCCTGTCGTTGAAGCTGCTGCTTGTAGCATTACCAACGGCCTTGCTCGTCGGACTGCTGTTGGGCATCGTACAGATCGCCTATGAGGCCAGACAGGTACGTGATCAGATCCAGACGGATGCACGCCAGACGCTGTCCATGTTCAGGGACCCTGCCACCCAGGCCATGTATCGCCTGGATGACACCATGGCCGAACACGTTACCCGTGGCTTGTTCAAGCATCCCTCCATTCGTGAGGCTTACATTGGCGCTCCCGGCGAGCAGCCCTTATCAGAGCACGCTCGCCCACTGCTCAGCGGCTCGACACACCTGCTTACTGATAGGCTCTTTGGCAAAGAGCAACGCTTCAGCATCCGTCTTACAGGCGAGCCACCGGTTGAGGAGTATTATGGCGACTTGCGTATCACTGTAGACACAGCCCCTTACGGGCAGAAATTTTTAAAGAACTCAGCCTTTATCCTCGTCTCGTTACTGGTTCGCGTCCTGATTCTGGTGCTGGCGCTTTATCTGGTCTATCACTGGGTTCTGACGCGCCCCCTTTCCCGACTGCTCAACCATCTGGCGGCGATCAAACCCGGTCTGCCAGGCCACAAACCTCTCCCCCTCCTCAAAGGACATGAGCAGAACGAGCTAGGCCGCTGGATAAACACTGCCAACCAGCTACTTGCCTCGATCGAGCAAAACACTGCGCTTCGTGAAGAGGCCATCAGCAACCTTCAACGGATCAGTCAGCATGACCTGCTGACCGGCCTTTCCAATCGACAAGCCTTTCATGGTCAGCTTGAGTGGACCCTTTCCGAGGCGGATCGACAAAACCTGAGCGTAGCCGTGCTATGCCTGGGCCTTGATGATTTCAAAAGCATTAACGAGCAATACGGCTATCAGGTGGGTGACAGGCTTCTGCTCAAACTGGTAACCCGACTGCGGGCGGGCTGCCCGGGAGTAGACAGTTTTGGACGGCTGGGAGGGGATCGCTTTGCGCTCATCAAGCTGATCAGGCAACCCGACGAAGCCGCTGAACTGGCCCATGCTGCTCTGGATGCACTCGATTCGCCATTCAGTGTCGAACAGTATCAAGCCCACCTGAGCGCTTCGATCGGCATCACGCTATATCCGGAGGATGGCCAGACCGCCGACCAGTTGATGCAGCGTGCCGAGCAGACGATGGCCCTGGTAAAAACCCAGGGTCATAGCGGCTACAAGTTCTACGTGGCCAGTGTGGATCAGGACATCCGCTTCAGGCGCGGTTTGGCAAAGGACCTTCGCGAAGCCCTGAGACGCCAGGAGCTTTATCTGGTCTACCAACCTCAGATTGACTATGCGAGCCAACGGATCAGTGGAGTAGAAGCCCTATTGCGCTGGAATCATCCCATACACGGCTTCATTCCACCCGATGTATTCATTCCCCTGGCCGAGCGCACTGGCAGCATCGTAGCTCTCGGAGAATGGGTGCTTGAGCAGGCCTGCAGTCAACTGCATACCTGGTACGCAAGCGGTTATACCTCCCTGCGCATGGCCATCAATCTGTCAGCTGTGCAGCTACAACAGGAAAATCTGCCTGCATTTATACAATCGCTCCTGTTACGCCACGGGATTCCGCCCAAGCGGCTGGAGCTTGAGGTTACTGAAACGGCACTGATGGAAGATGTGGACACTGCCGTGCAAACGCTGCGTCGTCTCAGGGAAGTCGGCGCGCTGATAGCACTGGATGATTTCGGCACCGGTTATAGCTCTCTGGCTTATCTGAAGCGACTGCCTCTGGACAAAATCAAGATCGACAAGAGTTTCGTGCAGGATCTGAGCGACGAAAAAGACGACGCTCCCCTGGTACGCGCCATCATCCAGCTGGGCAAAAGCCTCAACAAAGAGCTTATCGCCGAAGGTGTGGAAACCGACCTGCAGGAGGCCTACATTGTGGAGCAAGGCTGTGACGAGGGTCAGGGTTACTTCTACAGCAGGCCAATTCCCGCCGATCAGATCCCCGCGTTTATCGAGGCGCGTACTCAAGGCCTGCCCATTTCACGGGTTATGCCAGTAAAGCACTGACCCCTGGCGAAAAGGGTTTTCAAAAATGAAAATCTTTCGCATTATTATCCGGCTTTTCTCCTGACTCATGTAATGAGCACCCTATTTTAGAAAAGGATTCCGGAATGACCCGTATGCATTGGGCGAGCGTAAGCCTCCTCGCTATCGCCATTTCCCTGGCAGGCTGTGGTGACGACAAGAAAGAACAGGCACCCGCCAATCAAGCAGCAGCCCCTGCAGCCACCTCAGCGACAACGTCACAGGCGGCGAAACCGGATGAAGCCGCGGCCAAGGCCGTGATCAAGAATTACGCAGACATTGCCGAGGCTGTGTTCAGCGACGCCTTTACAGCGGGTCAGAATCTGCAGAAAGCCGTCGATGCCTTCCTGGCCTCCCCTTCCGACGCCACACTAAAGGCGGCTCGAGAGGCCTGGATGGCAGCGCGCACGCCCTATTCCCAGTCAGAAGCCTTCCGCTTTGGCAACCCTGTTGTGGATGACTGGGAAGGTCAGCTCAACGCATGGCCTCTGGATGAAGGCCTGATCGACTATGTTGCATCCGATTATCAACATGCGACCGGTAACCCGGCTGCTACTGCCAACATCATTGCCAACGAAGAGATTCAGATTGGTGAAGACAAGGTTGACGTCAAGGACATTACTGGTGAAAAGCTGGCCAGTCTGAATGAGCTGGCCGGCTCGGAAGCCAACGTGGCGACGGGTTACCATGCAATCGAATTTCTGCTGTGGGGTCAGGACCTTAACGGGACAGGCCCCGGTGCAGGCAACCGCCCCGCAACGGATTATCTTGCAGGGGATGGCTGCACGGGTGGTCACTGCGATCGCCGTCGCGCGTACCTGAAAGCGGTAACTGATCTCCTGGTTAGCGACCTTGAGTACATGGCTGGTCAGTGGAAACCGGGCGTACCTGATAACTACCGCGCGACGCTGGAGCAGGAAAGTGCAGATTCTGGAATCCGCAAGATGCTGTTCGGCATGGGCAGTCTGTCGCTGGGAGAACTGGCCGGCGAGCGTATGAAGGTATCTCTGGAAGCCAACTCGACTGAAGACGAGCATGACTGCTTCAGCGACGATACCCATCACACCCTTTATTACGATGCACTGGGCATTCGCAATGTTTATCTGGGCCAGTACAAGCGTATCGACGGTACAGAGGTGAAAGGCCCAAGCCTTTCCGAACTGGTTGCCAAGGCTGACCCGCAAGCCGATGCCACGCTCAAGGCTGATCTCGACGATACCCAGGCCAAGATGCAGGCCATTGTTGATCGTGCCGAGAAGGACGGTGTTCATTACGACCAGATGATCGCTCCGGATAACACCGCCGACCAGCAAAAGATCCGTGACGCCATTCAGGCCCTGGTCAAGCAGACCGGAGCCATCGAACAGGCCGCGGCCAAGCTGGGCATCCAAGACCTGAAGCCCGATAACGCCGATCACGAATTCTGATCCGCCCCAAGGGCACGGCGTTTTTACGAAGCCACGGCAGGCCCTACCTGCCGTGGCTTCGATACGTTCAGGTCGATCATTTAACGATACCGTTTGGCTCTGATGACACTAGCTCCCCTTCGTTTGGCCCCCCTGGCGCTTCTCGTCTCGTTCCTCAGTGCCTGTGATGACTCACCGCACTTTACCCACGCAGAACCGGGCGAGGCCTTGTCGGCGGGTACAACCAGCGTCAATGACCAGAGCGCCAATGCCTTTTCGTTTCCCTCCAACAACCTGACGCCCGCCCAGCGTCTGGATTTCAGCGTAGGTAACAGTTTTTTTCGCAATCCCTGGGTCATCGCGCCCTCCTCCACAACAGCGCGAGATGGTCTAGGTCCATTGTTCAATATCAACGCCTGTCAGAGCTGCCACCTGAGCGACGGACGTGGTCATCCCCCGGGCCCACACGCAACCAACGCCTTCACCATGTTGGTCAGACTATCCATACCCGGCGGACCGCAGGATCAGGAGACCCTGAAAAGACTGGGCGTTGTACCCGAACCCACCTATGGCGGACAGCTACAGGACAATGCCATTCCTGGCGTACCGCCAGAGGGCAAGATCAGGTTCGATTACGCGGACGTACCGGTCACATTTAAGGATGGCACCGTCATCACCCTGCGAAAGCCTACGCTGCGCATAGAAAATCTCGGGTACGGTCCGTTTCATCCACAAGCCCAGTTCTCTGCGCGTGTAGCGCCACCCATGATTGGTCTGGGCCTTCTGGAAGCCATATCGGAAAGTGACATCCTCAAGAATGCCGACCCCAATGATGACAACAGGGATGGCATTTCTGGACGAGCCAACTGGGTCTGGAGCTTTGCTGAACAGAAGAGCATGCTTGGCCGCTTCGGCTGGAAGGCAGGCCAGCCCACACTTGACCAACAGAACGCCACGGCGTTTTCCGGCGACATGGGTCTGACGACCAGCCTGATCCCCAATGACGATTGCACAGAGGCTCAGACAGCCTGCAAGCAGGCACCCAATGGGGGAGATCCGGAAGTCAGCGACAATATTCGCCGCATGGTGCTCTTTTATACGCGCAACCTTGCAGTTCCCGTCAGACGTGGAGTCGACAAACCATCCGTGCTGCAAGGCAAGACCCTGTTTTACGCATCGGGATGTCCTGCCTGTCACATACCCACCTTCCAGACGGCTGCCAACGCTACGGCCCCTGAACTGGCCAATCAGACCATTCACCCCTACAGCGATCTTTTATTGCATGACATGGGCGAAGGACTCGCCGACAATCGCTCCGAATTTCTGGCCAGTGGTCGTGAGTGGCGTACTCCCCCCTTGTGGGGAATAGGCCTGACACAAAAAGTCAGTGGTCATACGCAATTTTTACATGATGGTCGTGCTCGCAACCTGCTTGAAGCCATTCTCTGGCATGGCGGAGAAGCCGAGGCGGCCAAGCAAAACGTATTGGGGCTCAACGCCGAAGAGCGTGCTGCCCTGCTTGAGTTTCTGAATTCGCTATAAGGAGCGTTGCATGTTCCGCCCTCGGCTTTTGCTAACCGGGCTTGCCCTGGCACTCGGTGCCTGCTCGCCACAGAATCAACAGGCCCAGACCAGCGCCGCCCTGGCCGAGCAGGTCCTGCTACCGGCATACGCTCGCTGGGTGGAGACCGATCGGGCATTGGCGAGCAGCGCTGTAGCCTTCTGCTCCGGCAAGGAAGAGCTTGGCAAGGCTCGTGAAGCCTTTTTCAACGCACAAAAGGCCTGGGCCGAACTGCAACCATTGTTGATCGGCCCGCTGGCCGAAAATAATACGGCTTGGCAAGTGCAGTTCTACCCCGACAAGAAAAACCTGGTCGCCCGCCAGGTGGAACAGCTGCTCAAGAGTAATCCTCAGGTTGATAAGGCCACCTTGGACAAAGCCAGCGTTGTCGTCCAGGGACTGACAGCGTATGAATACATTCTGTTCGACAGCAATATCGAACTGGCTAATGCAGAACAGAGGGCACGCTACTGTCCGCTTCTGACAGCCATTGCCGAGCACCAGCAGGAGCTGGCACAGCGTATCCTTACCCGCTGGAAGGAAACGGATGGCATGCTGGCGCAGCTCTCCAAGTTTCCGAATCAACGCTATGCCGATGCTCAGGAAGCTATTGCCGACCTTTTGCGGGTACAGGTCACAGCGCTAGACAGCCTGAAGAAAAAGCTGGGCGTTCCGCTGGGTAGACAAAGCAAAGGTATTCCACAGCCATACCAGGCTGAAGCCTGGCGTAGCGAATCGTCGCTTCTCAGTATTGCCGCGAGCCTTGCTGGCGCTCAGGCGCTGTGGAATGGCGTAGACGGTAAAGGACTACGTGCATTGTTGCCCAAGGAACAAAAACCCTTGGCTGATAAAATCGATACCGCTTATGCCGAGAGCAGCAAACAGCTGGCAGAGCTGCAACAACAGCCGCTGAAGTCCTGGCTCAGTAACGAGGCGGGCGTCGCCAAACTGAACGCCTTTTATGACAGCCTCAATACCGTACATCGTCTGCATGAAGGCGAGCTGGCCAAGGCCCTTGGCATCCAGTTAGGGTTCAACGCCAACGATGGTGATTGAGTAACGACATTGGGTATCCGTCATGTCCACTCTGTTGAGTAGTCTGTTCCATAACCTGCAACGCCTGGGTCGCTGGACGTTTACGTCAGGGTCCCAGGAACCCTTGCTGCTTTCTGCCCGCGACGATGTAGATGGCCGCCACTTTGCCGTGGGCTATCGCCTCAACGGCAAGCCTGTTTTCGTTACCGAGGTTACGCAACGATGCCATGCCATCGTCACGCACCCCAGCGAGCCCTTTGCTGTCTTCGTGGCTCGCCGCCCAGGTACGCAGAGCTATGTAATCGACCTGCGCGATGGAAAACTTGTCCAGACGCTCGACTCGCCTGCAAATCGTCATTTCTATGGGCACGGGGTTTTCCACGCAGAAGGCACGTGGTTCTACGCTACCGAGAACGACACGACGGACCCTGGCCGTGGCCTGCTAAGTGCCTATCGCTTCAGTGATGGAGCCCTGATTCGCTCCCATGAGCTAAGCACCCATGGTCTGGGCCCCCATGAAGTAGCATGGATGCCGGATGGAGAGACGTTTGTTGTTGCCAACGGGGGAATTCGCACCGAGGCTGAAAGCCGGGTAGAAATGAACCTGGATGCCATGGAACCCAGCCTGGTCTTGATGAGCCGCTCAGGTGAGCTCCTTTCCAAGGAGACGTTGGACCTGCAGATGAACAGCGTTCGCCACTTGGCCATTGCAAAGGACGGCACCATTCTGGCCTGTCAGCAATATATGGGCGCAGCCACCGACGCAGCCGCCATGCTCGGAATCAAGCGTCCCGGAGAAGCCTTCAAAGCCTTTCCGGTGGCAGAGACGCAGCGTCAATCCATGGTCCAATACACGGCAAGCGTAGCAGTACATGACGAATTGAGACTGGTTGCCCTGACAGCCCCTCGAGGCAATCGTTTTTTTATCTGGGACCTGGACAGTGGCATGCTGCGGCTGGACGCACCTCTACCAGATTGTGCAGGCGTAGGCGCAGCGGCAAGCGGGTTTGTCGTGACTTCAGGTCAGGGCCGCTGCCGCCATTATGACTGCAGACAGACACAGATCGTGATGAAGCCACTCGAACTGCCTTCCGGCCTGTGGGATAACCATTTACTGTTGCATTGATGGGTACTGCGTACCCATCAAGCCTTTCACTCAGGAAGCAACCCGAAAAACGTGCTTCAGGTAATAAACAAAATCCTGATCTTCACTTTGGGTTTTGCCAGGCACATCAGAGATCTTGGCGACGGGCTGACCATTGCAGGATGTCATTTTGAGCACAATATTCATTGGCGCAACGCCCGGCAAATCACACGTGAAGTTGGTGCCTATACCAAAGCTCACCTTGATTCGGCCCTTCAAGGCACGGTAAAGATTCAGCGCCTTTTCTAAGTTTAACGAGTCGGAGAACACTAAGGTCTTGTTCATCGGGTCGATGCCCAGGCTTTCGTAATGCCTGATCGCTTTTTCGGCCCATGTCAGTGGATCACCAGAGTCGTGGCGCAGGCCGTCGAACAGCTTCGCAAAATACAGATCGAAATCGCGAAGGAAGGCATCCATGGTCACAGTGTCGGTCAGGGCAATACCCAAAAGCCCACGATATTCACGCACCCAGCAGTCCAGTGCAGCGATCTGACTGTCGATCAGTCTTGGCCCTAGTTGCTGGTGTGCCATGAACCACTCATGCGCCATGGTACCCAGGGGGGTTACGCCCAGGCTAAGGGCCAGATGCACGTTGCTGGTCCCTACGAAACGCCCGGGAAAATCATCTCGCAGCGCCTTGACCACCATCTCCTGAACCGGAAACGAGAAGCGTCTGCGCGTCCCGAAATCCGCCATTTTGAAATCGGCCAACTCGGCCGGACTGGCTTCCTGCTTCAGCCACTCAAATTTACGATAGAGCTGCTCACGGGCTTGCTCCAAGGTCTGCTCAGGGTAGCGATTGCGGTTGCGCACCTCGCTTATCAACGCAAGGATCGGCACTTCAAAAAGGATCAGATGCAGCCACGGGCCTCGCAGGCGCAGGCTGAACGCACCGTTCTCAACACCAATATGCACATAGCGCGGATTGAAGCGGAACAGGCGAAGAAAGCGGATAAAGTCGGGCTTGATGAAAGGGATACGCTCGAGGAACGCCAACTGCTCATCACTGATACTGATATCGGCAAGCCGTTCGATCTCGGCGCGAATCTCGGCCTCGTAGGGTCGAAGATCTTCATTGTTTCGGCATTTAAATGCCCACTCGACTTCCGCATTGGGATAGTTATGCAGGACAGCCTGCATCATAGTGAGCTTATAAAAGTCCGTATCCAGAAGGCTTTGAACGCTGCACCGGGAAAAAATACCATCAGCCATAGGTTTCGCTCGAGGTAATCAAATCAAACATCCACAGCATGCCCGAGCTCTGAATGAATAAAAACCCTTTTCCCGTACTTCGCAGCGTTAAATATCAATGAGCGCCTGCCGCGCGCTGGGTCATCCCATACAAGAACAGCATGAGGTTTTCATCGGACGGAACCGCTTTAACCATTCGTGCGTTGGCCGGAGTCTGGCAATAGGAGATTCCTTCATGCCCTTGGACTACCGTTGCACCCGGCTCGTGCCAAGCCGAAAACGCCACTGTTGTAACGCCGAGGGCACCCACTAAAAGCAAAGTTCTTGTGATTGTTAAGTTCATGGCTGCAACCCTTTGATGACCCTGCCAAATACTGCTTGGTAACCGTAGACCAAGGTCCGCCAGTCCGCATGACTGAGCGACGAATGGCGCTTAAGTTGCAGAAGATCCCGCCGAGCGGCACGACGCGCTGAGAAACGACGGCGGCATTTTTCGAGATCCAGTAATGCAACATCGAACTCAACCTCGCCTAGTGTTTCACGAACGCGCAAGAACACATGCTTGTCATACAGGCAACCATGCTGCCAGCGCGCCTTATGCAGCCGAGCCAGCATAGCGCCGAGTTGTTTCAGGAATATATCGCGGGTCGCCTGGTCATACCGCGTCTGGGCACCGCTGGCGTACCAGTCTTCCAGCGAGATATACCCATCGAGTTCGGCACTTACCAGCAGCGCACGCCAGCCTTGCTCATCCCGTCGAGCCTCGCAAAACAAGAGCTCCGGTACGCCCACGCCCAGCGCGGCGATAGAGGTCAAGGCATCTCGCTCACGCAGGGCTGTTGGCCGCCCAAACGGATGACGCAGACTCCGATAGATATGCCCTACCTGACGTTTGGCATAGGCAATGGTACCGTCATTGATCTGGATACGTTGGACGCCGCTTTCTCCACCCCGCCGCTCGTTAGGCGCCTCGACCCACTCTCCCGACATGCCCCACCAGTTTTCAAAGGAACGCTCTGTACCCTTGGACGACGTTGTACCCAGTGGGAAAGACATATCGGACATAATCAAACCTTTCTTAAAACATAAACACGCCACATTGAGTAATGCGGCAAGAAATCAAGATGCTTTTCGACTTTGAAACCAGCCTGTACGAATTCGTGCTCGACCTGCTCGGCATTTAGAACAATGCGATTTTGATAACCCGTACTTTTGTTGCGGAGCTGCCGCTTGGCTTCTAGCTGCTTGCGGCGCCATGCCTTGAAATTACCGTCCACCCATAATGACAGAATGACTGTATCGCGTGTTACACGATTGAATTCCTTGAACATTTCCAAGCGGTCTGCGCTATCAGCAATGTGGTGCACTAGGCGCATGCAGAAAATGCTGTCCACTGCGTTATCAGGAAGATCGATAGCAAAAGCGGATGTTTGCAAAGTACGCACACGCTGAACTACTTCTTTGGGCTGGGAGGCACATGCGACGGCCAACATATCCGCTGAGTTATCAGCACCAATAATGACCCGATTCTGTTTTTCCGCGAGTAGCGGCCAGAAACGACCGGCGCCGCATGGTAGATCCAGGACTAAATTGGGCTGTCCCGCCAACCTCAGGGCGCGGCGGGCAAGTTGCTCATCTCGCCAATGAGACAAGCGGCGAGCCATGCCATCCTGGTGTTTCTTGAAGTACTGCTCGGCATGCGCGCGGTCATATTTCTCGGAGAAGGGAAGCTCAATCGTGGATTTCATGGCGGCACTCCATAAGTCAGATGAAGCCACCTTATGGAGCGCACCGTTAAATCAGGGTCAAGGTCATGTGAAAATTACGTCAATCGTTTTTGCCGCTTTCTGGCAATGCCAACTCAACCCGGAAACAGCAGCCGTTTGGCTGACGATTAGTCAATGCAACCTTCCATCCCTGCAACTGGCAGATACGATGGACCAGTGAGAGGCCAAGCCCTAACCCCTCGCCACGTCTTGCACTACCTCGTACAAAGGGCTTGAAGACCTCATCATGTTGAGCTTCAGGAATGCCGCTGCCCGTGTCTTCCACCGTAAAAGCAGCCTCCTCCAACGTCAGGCGAATTTCGCCCGCATCCGTGTAATGAAGTGCGTTACGCAGCAGATTACTCATGACAGACCGCAGGAATGGGGCGTTGTAGGTCTGCTGATGTTCATAACCCCCAGGTTCATACCTCAAGGTTAGCCCCTTGGCCTCGATTGCTCCCTGCCACTGCAGCACCAGCTCATCGGCAATCGTTCTGAGCGAACTGCGAGGCGCAATGACCGCCCCGTCGCGCTGTGCCCTGGCCAACTGGAGAAAGGTTTGCACCAGATCCCGCATTTCCTCAGTAGCGCTCACCATTCGCTGTAGCTGCGCCTTACCTCTAGGACCAAGACCTGGATCCTCGGCCAGCAACTCACATGATGTGGCAATTACCATCAGTGGTGTTCGCAACTCATGGCTCACATCACTGGTGAACAACTGCTCTCGGGTAAGCGCATCACGCAACTGACCTAATGCATCGTCAAACGCCGCTGCCAATTCCCCTACTTCATCATTGGCATAATCCGGAGCCAACGGGGGAGCCATCAGCAGCATCTGGTCACGATGCCGAACCTGACGAGCCAGACGACTGACCGGAGCAATGACTCGGCGTGCCAGCAACCAGCCGAGAAGGCCTGACAACGCCACACTGAGCAAAAACCCCTTGAGCACGACCCGGTAAAGAGCCTTTTCCCGTCGCTCAAAATCACTTTGATCCTGCAAAAGGATGTAGTGCCGCCCATCCTGGAACCGAACCCAGGCATAGTAGTACCGACCGCCCTCCTTAACCTCACTGAAGCCCTGCTTGAGCCCCACCAAATCCGGCGGCAATGACTGTGGCTCATTTTCCGGCGCGTAGTAGAGCTTCATGCCTGGATCCAGTACCGGCTGACCACCGTTTCGCATGTCTCGTCGCAACATGCGATTCAGCTCGTTGCTCATGTCTTCGGAGATCAGCTGTTCTTCAACCAGGTGTACGACCTCGACAATACCAAAGGAGAACAGGCCACCCACCACTACGGTCATCAGCACAAATGCAATGATGATCCGGCGTAAAAGGCTCTGCTTATACTCCATTGCTATCGTTCGTCAGGCGGTAGCCCACACCATGTACCGTATGGAGCAAGGACGTTTCAAAGGGTTTGTCTATAACTTGGCGGAGCTGGTGAATATGACTGCGCAGACTATCGCTGTCAGGGCAGTCATCTCCCCAAAGCGTCTCTTCCAGGACTTCTCGCCGAATCACATGCGGACTTTTTTGCATGAGCGCCGCAAGCAGCTTGAGACCGATGGGATTTAGCTTGAGCGATTTACCCCCACGGCTAACTTCCAGCGTGTCGAGATCATAAACAAGATCAGCCACCTGGAGCTGCCGCCTGCCTCCTCCACGCGTCCTGCGCATCACCGCTTCGATCCGAGCAGCCAACTCCGACAAGGCGAAAGGCTTGATCAGGTAATCGTCTGCGCCAGAGCGAAACCCCTTGAGACGGTCATCCAACTGATCTCGCGCCGTTAGCATGATAACCGGAGTATCGCGCCGGGCATCCTCACGCAAGCGCTGGCATAACGTGTACCCATCGATTCCCGGCAACATGATATCGAGAATCAACAGATCATAATGCTCGGTTGCCGCCAAGTGCAGGCCTGAGAGCCCATCCTGGGCACAGTCGACTGTATATCCCTTGAGACTCAAGTAATCCATCAGATTACTCAAGATATCGCGGTTATCTTCAACCACCAGAATACGCATGAACTCACCTCATAACCTCGCGCGGTCGCAGCAGGCCTGTTTAACATTTTTTTCACTACCCATTCACTTGGGCACGACAAGGCACAGCGCACTGTACAGGAGCGCCCTGTTTCATCTGCTCAGATAGAAACTGCCTTCCCTGTAAACAATTGCCTCTCTCCTTCTAGGATACCCATGAACGCTTCTGCTTACTCTCGCCCGCTCAACTTTTTCTGGGCTCTGGGTCTGCCTTTGGCAGTAATGATTCTTTTATTGAGTGTTGAGCCCACACGCCTCGACTTTGCACTGGCCGATGCATTCTATGATCCAGGCACAGGGTTTATTGGGCGACACAGTGCCTTTCTTGAGGATGTTCTGCATGATCGGGCCAAACAGCTGGTTATCCTGATCGGTATTATTGCCATTGCAGGCTCGATCCTGAGCTTTTTCTGGACACCTCTGAAACCTTGGCGCAAGTCGTTGGGATACTTGGTGCTTGCAATGGGTACGTGTACAGCGCTTGTCATGCCACTGAAAAAGCTGACCGACGTCCCCTGCCCTTGGAGTCTGGTTCAATATGGCGGTGACCAGGTTTACTCCCCGTTATTGTCAGAGCGCCCTGCGACCAACAAGAACAATCTGTGCTGGCCCGGCGGCCATGCTTCCAGTGGTTTTACCTTGTTTGCATTCTATTTCTTTTTGCGCGATCGCCGTGCACGGCTGGCACGCGGCGCATTAGCTGCGGCCTTCGCGCTGGGCTGCATCTTTTCCATCGGAAGGATGATGCAAGGGGCTCACTTTCTTTCCCATAACATATGGACGGCACTTTTTGATTGGTTGGTGTGTCTGGCTTTTTACCGATTAATGCTTTACCGCCCGACCACTTCACCAGAAAAGACTGCTCCCGCCCCGTCTGCGCTTTAAGTATTGCCCATAAAAAAGCCCGACCATTAGGCCGGGCTTTTTCAGCTAGGTAGCTGGGTGGCTTACATCATGCCGCCCATACCGCCCATGCCGCCCATGTCAGGCATTGCCGGAGCAGCCTTGTCTTCTGGGATATCAGCAACCATGGCTTCGGTAGTTACCATCAGGCCGCCAATAGAGGCAGCAGCCTGCAGGGCGCTACGAGTCACTTTAGCGGGGTCAAGAATACCCATCTCGATCATGTCGCCGTATTCGCCGGTCGCAGCGTTGAAGCCGTAGTTGCCTTCACCGGCCTTGACCTTGTCAACCACGACGCTTGGCTCGCCACCCGCGTTGGCAACGATCTGGCGCAGAGGTGCTTCAACAGCACGACGCAGCAGAGCGATACCTACGTTCTGATCTTCGTTGTCGCCTTTCAGACCTTCGATGGCCTGCAGGGAACGAACCAGGGCTACGCCACCGCCAGGCACCACGCCTTCTTCAACGGCTGCACGAGTTGCGTGCAGGGCGTCTTCAACGCGCGCCTTCTTCTCTTTCATTTCAACTTCAGTTGCCGCACCTACCTTGATCACGGCAACACCGCCAGCCAGCTTGGCCAGACGCTCTTGCAGTTTTTCACGGTCGTAATCGGAAGAAGTCTCTTCGATCTGAGCACGGATCTGCTTGACGCGAGCTTCGATATCAACCTGAACGCCAGCACCGTCGATAACAGTGGTGTTTTCCTTGTTGATAACAACGCGCTTGGCTTGACCCAGGTGCTCCAGAGTGGTGCTTTCCAGGCTCAGGCCTACTTCTTCAGAGATCACAGTGCCGCCAGTCAGGATGGCAATATCCTGCAGCATGGCTTTGCGGCGATCACCGAAGCCAGGCGCCTTGACAGCAGCAACCTTGACGATGCCACGCATGTTGTTGACGACCAGAGTAGCCAGCGCTTCGCCTTCAACGTCTTCAGCAACGATCAGCAGCGGACGGCCAGCCTTGGCAACGGATTCCAGCACCGGCAGCATTTCGCGAATGTTGGAGATCTTCTTGTCAACCAACAGCAGCAGCGGGTTGTCCAGCTCGGCGGACATGGTGTCCGGCTTGTTGATGAAATAAGGAGACAGGTAGCCACGGTCAAACTGCATGCCTTCTACGACAGACAGTTCGTTTTCCAGGCCGGAACCTTCTTCAACAGTGATCACGCCTTCCTTGCCTACTTTTTCCATGGCTTCAGCAATGATGCTGCCGATGGATTCGTCGGAGTTGGCGGAAATGGTACCTACCTGAGCGATGGCACGGAAATCGGCGCAAGGCTTGGACAGTTCCTTAAGCTGAGCAACGATGGCGATGGTTGCCTTGTCGATGCCGCGCTTCAGATCCATTGGGTTCATGCCGGCAGCAACAGCCTTCAGGCCTTCGTTCACGATGGACTGAGCCAGAACGGTAGCAGTGGTAGTACCGTCACCAGCTGCATCGTTAGCCTTGGACGCAACGTCCTTGACCAGCTGAGCACCCATGTTTTCGAACTTGTCTTTCAGCTCGATTTCTTTGGCAACGGAAACGCCATCTTTGGTGATGGTCGGAGCGCCAAAGCTCTTGTCCAGAACAACGTTACGACCTTTCGGGCCCAGTGTTGCCTTTACAGCGTCAGCCAGAACGTTTACGCCGACCAGCATTTTCTTGCGGGCGGAGTCGCCGAATTTGACTTCTTTAGCAGCCATGTTCTTTTTCCTCTAAACGAATTCGGTGGAAACAGGGATCGGCAATCAGCCTTCCAGTACAGCCAGGATCTCGGACTCAGCCATGATCAGCAGTTCTTCGCCATCAACCTTGATGGCGTTGCTGCCGGAATAGGGACCAAATACTACTTTGTCGCCAACCTTTACAGCTGGAGCGCGAACTTCGCCGTTATCCAGAACGCGACCGGTTCCTACCGCAACGACTTCACCACGATTCGGCTTTTCGGCAGCCGAGCCCGGCAGCACGATACCGCCAGCAGTCTTGGTTTCTTCTTCGCTGCGACGGATCACGACGCGATCATGCAGAGGACGAAGCTTCATAGTCGTATCTCCTAATATGTAAGCGTTTCCAATTACCGGTGAAGACCACCGGCTGTTTTGTTTTAACCGGCTTCGCCGGGTGCACCCTGCAATGCAAGGTGCGAATTCAGCCTGCCAATGGCAAGAACCTTACGGTGTCCGCTACATGAGGTTGTAGAAAATCATTTCAAGGGGCAGAGCAAAAAAATTTTTCTAATTCAGTGATTAAACGGCTTCTTATCATCTCGCCGCTCGTACTCACCTTCGATCACGCGAGGGGCCTCGGGGCGCTGATGATTCTGATGAAAATCACCCGGTCTGTGCTGATAAGTCTGCCCGCCTCCACGCACATTGATCCGCGCCATTACAGACCCTATCAGCAACTTGCGTGTAATGGGTAACAGCACCAGCAGCGCCAGCACATCACTGATAAAGCCGGGCAAGACAAACAAGGAGCCGCTGACGGCCATCGTCAGTCCCTGCATGATCTCTTTCTCAGGCACTTCACCCATGGCAATACGTATACGAGCCCGCCAAAGCGTCGTGAAGCCGGCCACCCGAAGCATGCCAATACCAATGAGAGTACTCAGGACCAGCAGGATCAACGTCCAGCCGACTCCAATGGAACTGCCAATCTTGATCATGACTGCCAGTTCCAACAGGGGAAACAGTAAAAACAGAAACAGGAATTTGCGCATCGCAGTGTCCTTTGGGGCCTCCAAGGCCGAACCTACCAAAACTCCAAGGTGGCGTTGACCAGGGATTAATTCAACCCTTGCGTGTGGAATCACGCTATCAATAGACACTCAAGGCCAGACGACACGGGCTTCTGCGCAATAGAAAGGAGTGTTACAAGGTATGGATTGATGAGGAGTCAGCTGACTACTGGCTGGATAAGGCGCCACAAGGGCGCCCTAGCACAAGCAGTTACCACGTTACGCCAATCCCTGCGCTGTATTGGGTTTCGTTGAGACTTCCCTTGGCCCCGCTGACTAGCTGCTTTGACGCCTTCAGGTTAAGAGACGCCCAATTGGTGACCTTGTAGCGCAGCCCTAAATCCGTATCCAGGCTGAAGTCCGCGGTATTGTCCAGCGGGCGTCCTACTTCACCAGTAGTGAATAGCTGAACCGTCTGTCCGTATACGTAACGGTTGTAGTCCCACTTCATTGACACGGAGTAGAAGCTGTCCTTGTCACCATCGCGGTATTGATAGTCGGCGCGATCCAGCAGCGCTGTCAGGGAGAAGGATCCCAGCTCGTTATCCCAGAACTGATAGCCCGGGCCTGTACCAACGTTACGCTGGCGAGCGATGTCTTCAACTTTGTCCCTGTCGTAGGACAGCCGTCCCTGCCAGAAAAACTTTTCATTGAAGAAACGATCCAGCGCGTACTGAAGCGACCAGTTATCCGTGGATACCGCTCCGTCCTTCTTTTCACGGTCGTAACTGCCCTGGGCATTGTGACGCCACATACCGTGCCGAGCCTGGGTCTTGAAGTCGATGTCGTAGTCGTCTGTATCCTTGTCGGCACGCTTGTAATTCAATGCCGCATCGATGTTGCCCTTCCAGGTAAAGTCATGCAGGAGCGGCTTTGGTGGCACAATCTGGCTGATGCTCGCCAGAGGTACGGTCTGCGCGCCCTGCTCTGCCGTTTCGACAATGACCTGACCCTGGTCGGCAGGCTTGAGGCTCTTGACCTCGACATCCTCCTCGTATTCACCACGCTGCACCAGCACGGGCTGATCGCGCTGCAGCGTAGCCACCTTGTCCCAGGACAAGGGAATGGAGCCACCGTAATCGGTCTGCAACAATAGCTTCTTGCTGTCTAAAAGCTTGATCGTCCCGGTCAAGCGGTCACCATTTTTCAGCCATACCGTGTCCGCAAAAGCGGTACTGGAAAGGGCTGAAAAAGCGGCAAGGCAAAAGAGAGTTCGTGACAACATAAAAGACGCCGTTGTAGAGATATGAACCGGTTATGTTTGTCCGGCCCTTGTTAAGAAAGCAGAAATAATCGCGGGTGAGGTTGAGCAACCTTTTCACGCCAAGCGCATATGACTGATTTTCATTAGCAAATTCCACTGGCCCAGCATTTCTTTGCTTGTTTTTTGAAATACGTCGAGTTCAGTCCTATGCCTCACTCCCTTTTCCAACATTCAGACACACCCGAGACTCGCCAGGCAGCGCTTTTCGGCGTCATGGCAGAAATACCGCCTGGAAAGGTCGTCAGCTACGGTCAGTTAGCTGAACTGGCTGGCCTGGGCCGTGCGGCTCGATGGGTGGGACGGACACTTTCCCGTCTGCCGGAAGGGACCACCCTTCCCTGGCATCGAGTGATCGGGGCAGATGGTCGAATCAGCTTACCGTCCGATTCCCTTTCAGGTATCGAGCAACGACAGCGATTACGGGCTGAAGGCATCATTTTTCACAATGATCGGGTGGACATGCGTCGGCACAGGTGGAATCCACTTCAGGCTTGCGAGTAGAGTGTGTGTTTTTGTAAATACCGGTTCGCATGATCAGAAACTTCTGGCGAGAAGCCCTCGCCACGTACAAGTCCCCTGCCTGTCTGGCCTTGCTGCTGATGGGGTTTGCCGCAGGCCTTCCGACGATGCTGGTTTTCTCGACCCTGTCCGTCTGGTTGAGGGAGGCTGGCGTCTCGCGTGAAACCATCGGGTATGCCAGCTGGATCGGTCTTGCCTACGCCTTCAAATGGGTATGGTCGCCCATGCTCGATCAGTGGCGCCTGCCGGTCATTGGCAGTCTGGGCCGTCGACGCTCCTGGCTTGTGCTATCACAGGCATTGGTGGGAGTCGGACTACTGGGCATGGCCTTATGTAATCCTCAATATGACTTGAGCGCCATGATTGCATTGGCAGTAATGGTAGCGTTCGCTTCGGCTACGCAAGATATCGCTGTGGACGCCTATCGGCTGGAGATTGCCGAAGATTCGCATCAGGCTGCGCTGGCCGCCTGTTATATGACGGGTTACCGAATAGCCTCGCTCCTGGCAAGTGCTGGCGCCTTGTTCCTGGCTGAAATATTAGGCTCAAGTGTCCTGAATTATAGTCAGTCCGCCTGGGCGACTACTTATATGCTGTTTGCCTTACTGGTATTACCTGGGCTGCTTACCAGTCTCCTGATTCGAGAACCTCCGCTGGCCGCTCCCATGGGCCTCGCTGATTCTCGATTCGGCTTTAATCACCAGTTACTGTCTGTGACCCTTGTGTTGGTAATGCTGGTTTCCATTCCGGCCATGATCAACGCAATTATTGATTTTGCCTGGCCACGCGCACTGCTCTATGCCCTGTTTATTATTGGTTGCATATCTCCTTGGGGTCGTCGGATCTATGAGCCCATCAAGGATTTACTTGAAAAAGTCCGCCAACCTATGGATCTGCATCAGACCGCCTGTAATGCAGACGAAGTGCCACGCTTTGACTTTGCACACCAAGCAGTCTCGGTCATCGTATTGATCGTGTTATGTATTGCCGTAACGGGTGGCTGCAAATCCTTTTTTGGAGGCTATTGGCCTCGCGGCCTTATGTACCTTCTTATCGCAGCGCTTTGCTTATCCAGTTCGGGACGCAAGCTTATGGGACCTGTTCTGACACCGGTCAGCGAGTTCATACAGCGCTATCGATGGCAGGCCCTAATGCTGCTGGGTCTAATTTCGACCTATCGCCTATCCGATACCGTTATGGGGGTGATGGCGGGTGTATTTTATATTGATGTGGGATACAGCAAAGAGACTATTGCCACCGTCAGCAAGGTATTTGGGGTGGTCATGACCCTGCTTGGCGCAGCGGCGGGTGGCGTATTAACAGCACGGATAAGTATTCTTCCGATTCTTTTTCTGGGCGGTCTTGCTTCAGCGTTGACTAATTTACTGTTTGCCCTGATTGCTACAACAGGCGCTAACACCATGCTGCTAGTGATTGCAATCTGTTGCGATAATTTCAGTGCTGGGTTAGCGTCCTCCGCCTTTATTGCCTATCTGTCGAGCCTGACTAACCTTCGCTTCTCTGCAACTCAATATGCGCTTCTAAGCTCGCTTATGCTCTTGTTGCCACGCCTGCTAGGTGGATACTCTGGAAGCATGGTTGAGCATGTGGGGTATGTTTCATTCTTCATGATCACATCCCTATTAGGAATTCCAACACTGATTCTGATTGCAGTGCTCTGGATAAGGCAGCGAAGCCAGTCCAGTCGGCAAACAAGCACAGGCGAGCCAAGCATTTCTCCGCCGTAATAAAAAGCCCGCCAGTAGGCGGGCTTCGCTTAGGCAGCCTCTTTTTTCTCTGAAACCATATGCAGAACACGTTGGGGAAAAGGAATTCCGATACCAACTTCGCCAAGTCGATCTCGGACCTGTTCGTTCAGCATGAACATCAACGGCCAGTAATCCCCACTGTTAGTCCAGAAGCGCAGAGACAATGTAATTGCACTATCACCCAAGGCAGAAACAACCACCTCTGGTGCTGGATCACGGTGGACACGTGCATCTTCAGCTAACTTGAGCAGAACCTCCCGCCCTTTTTGCAGATCTGCCTCATAGTCCACGCCCACATCAAAAATCACCTTACGCTTGGCCTGGCGTGAGTAGTTAGTAATGATGCCATTAGAAAGTGTTCCGTTCGGGATCGTAACTGTCTTGTTGTCCCCCGTTAACAGAATCGTATGAAAGATCTGCACAGAATCAACCGTTCCCATTACACCCTGGGCCTCAATGAATTCGCCCACGCGGTAAGGGCGGAACATCAAGATCAGCACACCACCTGCAAAATTTGCCAAGCTGCCTTGCAACGCGAGCCCGACAGCCAGACCTGCAGCACCAATCACGGCCACAAAGGAGGTCGTGGCAATGCCAATCATGGAAGCCACACTGACGGCGAGCAGTACTTTGAGAACAATATTGGCCAAGCTGCCTACGAAACCGAGCAGCTCGGCATCAACGCGACGAGCCCTTAATAGGCGGGACATGTTGTCTGTTACTTTATTAATAACCCACCAGCCAATAGCTAGGGTAATCAGAGCCAGTAGCAGTTGCCCTATGTACTGCAGTATGACCGGCAGCCAGGCTTCAGAAGCAGCAAGAAGTCGGTCGAACTGCACACTTAGATCCATCGTTGGATTCTCCTTAAATCAATGGAAGATGACCGGCCTATAGCAGTTGGTCACGCTAAGTGCGACGTACCGGTACTAAGAAGGTTCCCGTCACGCGGGACGCCAAGTCATGCAGAAGGGCTAATCACGGAAATTATTGAACTGCAGCGGCATGCCCAATTCTTGGCCGCGCAACATGGCAATGGTTTCCTGAAGCTCATCGCGCTTCTTGCCAGTCACGCGGACCTGCTCGCCCTGGATTGCGGCCTGAACCTTGATCTTGCTGTCCTTGATGGTGGCAACGATTTTTTTGGCAAGCTCCTTATCGATGCCTTCACGCAGTACAACTTCCTGCTTGACACTTTTGCCAGAGGCATAGGCATCCTTAACTTCCAGACACTGCACATCGATCTTGCGCTTGGCTAAATTCATTTTCAGGATCTCCAACATCTGCTCAAGTTGAAAATCCGCTTCCGCCGTTAGCGTGACGGTAAGCTCTTTGAATTCAAAGGAGCCCTTTCCGCGTAGGTCATAGCGGCGATCCAGTTCCTTCATGGCATTTTCAACCGCATTGGTCACTTCATGTTTATCCAGTTCGGACACTACATCAAAAGAAGGCATGTCATATCTCCATGTAGGCCAGGCGCTTGACTTGATGCGACTGGCTTGACGATCAAAAAGGGGCAGCCATTATAACGACTGTGGTCGATTACCCGGAATTCCATCCTGCCCGGACGTGAAACATGGGTTCCTTCTATTTTTGCTAACGAGGTATAACGTCATGAGCTGGCACATTCTGGGAGCTGGAAGTCTGGGAGGGTTATGGGCAGCGCGCTTGTTTCGCGCAGGCATCCCGGTACGCCTGATCTTCAAAGACCGCTTGCGCCTGGCCCAATACCGGGCAGCCGGTGGGCTCTCCTTACGTGAGGGTGAGCAGGACAGCCTTTACCCATTGCCTGCCGAAACACCTCAAGAGACCTCCCCCATCCGACGCCTGCTGGTGGCCTGCAAGGCTTACGATGCGGAGGACGCCGTCGCAGCCGTGGCATCCCGCCTCATTCCTGGCGCTGAAGTGGTTCTGCTGCAGAACGGCATTGGCAGCCAGGAACGCGTAGTCGAGCGTATACCGCGGGCTCGCTGCATACTTGCAAGCAGCACGGAAGGCGCCTTCCGTGAGTCCGATTTCAGCATCGTCCAGGCTGGGAAAGGCCACACTTGGCTGGGTGATCCGGCTCATCCCGATCATGTACCGGAGTGGCTGGATGAGCTCAACGAGGCGGGCATACCGGTCCAGTGGTCAATAGAAATCATGGGGCAACTCTGGCGCAAGCTTGCCATCAACTGTGCCATCAACCCTTTAACGGTGCTCCATAAATGCCGTAATGGTGAGCTCAACGCCTACGCTAGCGAGATCAAAGCCCTCACCCTTGAACTGGGCGCGTTATTAGAGGCAGTCGGGCACGGAAACCTTGCCCCTGGCCTTCAGGAAGCGGTGCTGGCTGTAATTGATGCGACTGCCGACAACACCTCATCGATGCTTCAGGACGTTGCTCATGGACGTCGTACGGAAATCAGTTTTTTGCTTGGCCATGCGCTGCAAGAGGCTCAGCGCCATGGACTCAAGCTGGACGCCCTTGAGCAACTCCATCGCCACTTGATCGATCATCTGGAGACCCATGGATTGCCGGTAGACTAAGCGCAGGCTACCCTTTCCGATCCTATTGCAGCGATGTAAGCCATGATTCTGCGCGAGCGACTCAGAAATCTTCCGGTTGGCCAGAAGTTGTTGGCTGCGCTTCTTGTACTGTTAAGCGCTGTGTTGCTGGTAGCTAACATTACCTTCATCTCTGCAGCCTACTGGATTTCCCAGGAAAACATGACGCCCCAGGCGTTGCAAACGGTTGGCAGGCTGCTGGCAATCCCCACGCTGAGCCAGGAGGCGCTGAGCTCCAAGGAGCGGGCTGAAGCGCTTCTGCATCGACTCGACAATTACAGCCCGCTCCGCCTGGCCGCCATTTACAACCAGGACGGGCATCTACTTGCCGAAATACAAAATGGCACGTTGCTAAAGCTGCCTACGCATTACACAAGCCTTGAAAACTGGCGCTTGCGTGAGTTTCGTACGAATGTGCTGATCGAGCTTCCTCAAGAAGATGGCCGCTCCGGCCATTTGCTGCTGGTCGCCAGCAGCGAGTTACCCGGGGCCTTCTATACCGGAACGCTGACCGCCAGTATCGCCATTCTGGTGTTCAGTCTCCTGCTCTGGTTTGTTGTGGCCAGACAGATTCGTCTGTTGATCACCCGGCCGATCCTTCAGTTGGAAGAGCTGTCTCGCCAGGTTACCCGCGAGGAAAATTACTCGCTGCGCGCTGGCAAGGGTAGTGACGACGAAATAGGTCGGCTGGCAGATGCTTTCAATACGATGCTGACCCGCATCGAGGGCCGCGAGCAACAGCTCAAACGCGCCCGTGATGACGCCCAGTCCGCAGTGCTTCAGGCTCAAACCTTGGCCGAAGAAACACGTCGCTCGAACCGGAAGCTCGAACTGGAAGTTCAGGTACGGGGCAAGATTGAGAAAAAGCTCACCGGCTTTCAAAATTACCTCAACAGCATCATCGACTCGATGCCATCGGCACTGATTGCTGTCGATGAACAATTCTATGTGACGCAGTGGAACCAGGAGGCAACCAACCTCTCAGGCACCAATCTGGATGAGGCGTTAAATCAACCTATTTTTCTGGCCTTCCCCTCAATCAAGCCGTTTCTTCCCCAGCTAAGTCGCGCTGCCGAACATATGCGTGTGGAAAAAGTAGAGCGTGTCACCTGGGCGCTGATTGACGCTCCCCGACATTACACGCTGACATTTTATCCACTCATGGGCGGTGCCGGACGCGGAGTCGTCATCCGAATCGATGACATCACCCAGCGCCTGAACATGGAAGAGCTGATGGTGCAGTCCGAAAAAATGCTCTCGGTCGGTGGCTTAGCTGCGGGCATGGCGCATGAAATTAATAATCCGCTCGGTGCCATCCTGCATAACGTCCAGAATATCCGCCGCCGACTTTCGCCAGAGCTTCCCAAGAATATCGATCAGGCAGCAGAGTGCGGCGTGGGACTGGAGGATGTGAACTGCTACCTGGAGGGACGGGAAATCCCCCGCCTTCTTGATGGGATTCATCAGGCTGGAAGCCGTGCCGCCAAAATCGTCAGTCACATGCTGGCTTTCAGTCGTCGAAGCAACCGCAAGATGGTCGCCTGCGACCTGCCCTCCTTGATCGACCAGGCCATCGAAATTGCTGGCAATGATTTTGACCTGGCAGAAGGTTTCGACTTCCGCGCACTCAATATCCAGTGTGAATTTGACCCGGATCTAGGCCCCGTACCGGTTATTGCCAATGAACTTGAGCAGGTTCTCCTCAATCTGTTGAAGAACGCGGCCCAGGCCATTCATCAACGGGACGATGAAGAAGAAGGCGAAACGGGCCGTGTGGTGCTGCGTACATACCGCCGAGGAGATTGGGCAGAAATTCAGGTTGAGGACAATGGGATCGGAATTCCGGAATCAATTTGCAAGCGGATCTTCGAACCCTTCTTTACCACCAAGGAAGTGGGACAAGGGACCGGACTGGGTTTGTCCGTGTCTTATTTCATCATTACCAATAACCACAAGGGTCAAATGGAGGTCCATTCCAGACCTGGTGAAGGCACCTGCTTTACCCTGCGCTTGCCGCTCAATCAGCCGGAGGCAGGCAACGACTGATACCAAGGAGCTTGTACATGGGCTATCGCCTGTCAAAAATTTACACCCGAACCGGTGACACAGGCGAAACAGGTCTGGCAGACGGCAGCCGCGTCCGCAAGGATCATCCTCGTATCGAGGCCATTGGTGATGTGGACGAACTCAATAGCATGCTAGGCGTTCTGCTTGCAGAGCTGGAGGATCAGCAGGCTCACATCCCCGAGCTTGCCTCCGTCATTGACGTCCTGGCGCCCTGCCAGCATCGCCTGTTCGATCTGGGTGGTGAGTTGGCCATGCCAGATTATCGCGCGCTGGACTACGATGAGATCGAACGACTGGAGCAGGCGATCGATAGCTGGAATGAAGAGCTGGGGCCTCTCGAGAACTTCATCCTGCCCGGCGGTTCACGCGCCGTTGCGTTGGCTCATACCGCACGCAGCATCGCTCGGCGTGCCGAGCGGCGTTGCCAGACGTTAAACCTAAGCGAGCCGCTCGAAGGTGTAGGGATGGCTTATCTCAACCGCCTTTCGGACTTGCTGTTTGTTGTCGCACGTATCATTGGTAGGCGTCAGGGTATTGCCGAGCACTTGTGGAAGCCGGCTCAGAAAGCGGGACATCATGATGGCTGATCCCACCGCCATTCCACCGACACGTCGCCGCGAAGGACTCCATGCCGCCTGGGATGGATTCATTCTCGTATTGGTATGCGCCAATCTGGCGTTGATTCTGTTTGATAGCCTTTATTCAATTGGCCCGTTGAATCGTCTGGTTGAGCTGGCCAGCCCCACTGCACATGGCTGGTATGCTCATTATGTGCATGCACACTTCCAGACAATCGATCTCTGCTTTGTTGCATTTTTCATTCTGGATGTACTGCTGAGCTGGGCGATTGCCATTGCAGAGCGGTGTCATGGCAAGTGGTGGTACTACCCTTTTATTCACTGGTATGACGTTCTAGGTTGCATTCCGCTGAGTGGCTTCCGCCTCCTGAGAGCCTTGCGCGTCGCCTCCCTGCTTATTCGTCTGCAACGGCTGGGCCTCATCGACATTCGTCATTGGCGCCTCTACGAGTTTCTTAATCACTACTATCAGCTCTTGATGGAGGAAATCTCCGATCGCGTCATGATTAAAATCTTCGGCGAGATACAGGAAGAGCTTCGTACGCAGGACGACTTTTCCAGCCGCGTTATCGACGATGTCATTCGACCACGCAAACAGCAGTTGATAGATGCGGTCGCCTCGCGATTACAACGCATGATCAATGAAAGCTATGCTCATAACCAGGCTACGCTGCATCGCTATGTCAGCGAATTGATCAGCTCGGCAGTAGCCGAAAACGAGGACATCAAATCCCTGAAGCGACTTCCCATGGGCGATCGCCTCGCCAAGTCTCTCGACAATACGCTTGCCGATATCGTCAATCGCCTGATCCGTGAGGCGGTTGTTGGTCTGCAGTCAAGAGACTTTAAGGCGTTGGCCAGCCGTATTGCTGATCGTAGCTTCGATGAAAGTCTGCCTCGAGGACAAACGGATCTTGATGAAGTACTGGTCGAAATTCTTGAAGTATTCAAGCAAAAGGTTATTGCTCGCCGAGCTAGCGAGCTGGGTGAACTACTGCTGCCCACCCCGCTGGCTGACGCCTCTCAGCTAACGGGGCCAGACAGGCCTCGTTAGATAGATTCCGGTGACCGTATCAGCACCGGAACTCAACGTTCACTCCGCAGGCCAAAAAGCGCGGATACCCGCTACCCCCTGGGCACCCGACGCCCAGGCACGGGACAAGTCAGCCGGCCCTAGGCCGCCTAGCAGATATGCAGGATGGTTAAATGCCTTCAAAAGCGCTTCCGCGGCTTCCCATCCCAGCGTCGGCGCTCCTGGGTGAGACTCGGTAGGTTGAACAGGAGAAAGCGTTACGAAGTCCACTCCCATCTGCCTGGCAAGCTCAAGCTCCTCAGCATTATGACAAGACGCTGCCAGCCAACGGTGCTCAGGAAAAGGTCGCCCATTGTCAGCGTAACGGCGCAGCTGCTGGCTGGTTATATGCCATCCGGCAGCCGGAAAGTCACCCAACCATTCCAATGGCCCCTTGAGCATGAGCTGAGCACGGCCAGCACAGAGTCCTTGCGCATCCACTGCGAGGTCACGGTATTGAGGATCGAATGAGGCAGGCGTGCGCAGCTGAACCAGCTCGATACCTGCATCCAATGCTCTGGCAAGCCCATTAAGCAACGCCTTCGGCTCAAGATCCCCTGGCGTGATCAGATAGGTGCGTGGTAGCCGGGCAGCCTTGACGATAGGAATGTTTGCCTCAGGAAATTCATAGTCGGGCAAGTCACGTGGCCGTACCCAAGCCAACGGTTGGCCTTCGAGTCCTTTGGCCTCCCCTGCAAATGAAGTGACCTCCCATACGTCGAGTAGAACCGACTTATCCGTATAGTCATGGCAAACCTGGATCAATGGACGGCAGGTCTCTACCTGAATGCCTAACTCTTCGCTCAGCTCACGAGCCAGGGCGACCTGAACATCCTCGCCAGGCTCGACCTTTCCACCTGGAAACTCCCACAAACCACCTTGGTGCTGCTCCTTTGATCGCTTTGCTATCAGGATGTCACCTTGAGGATTGCGAATAACCGCTGCTGCGACGTGAACTCGACTCATGAAATAACCTCTTTCTCTTTCAATGCCTCCTCATACCAGCGTTGGAATGCAGGCCATGCGTAAATGGCATTTACATATCCATCAGCATCGGATGCAAGAGACACAGAATAACTTCTCAGGCGTGTAGCGACAGGGGCATAAAAAGCGTCAGCAATACTGGCACGACCAAACAGGAACGGCCCCTCTGCACCAAAACGCTCACGGCACTCTGCCCATAAGAAACAGATACGCTTGATGTCATTTTCAGCTTCGGCAGGTATCGTCGCGAGCCGTTGGCGGCGCTTCAGGTCCATGGGCAGATGATTACGCAACGCTGAAAAACCGCTGTGCATTTCAGCACACAATGAACGGGCCATTGCCCGCGCGGCAGCGTCAGACGGCCACAGTCCTGCTTGCGAGTAGTTTTCGGCCATATACTCGGCAATTGCTAGAGAATCCCAGATGACGCCTTCCGGGGTCTTCAGGACAGGTACCTTACCGGTAGGAGAGTGCTGTCTAAGCCGCGCACGGCTGTCTGGTGTGTAGAGCGGAATTTGGAGCTCGTCATAGGTAGCACCGGACAGCTCCATGACCAGCCAAGCTCTAAGCGACCAAGACGAGTAATTTTTGTTACCGATAACCAGGGTAAGAGACACGCGCCTCTCCTTATCCACAATCATGCATCTATAGGAGCACAAGAGAGGCGCGTTATGAAACGATTCCTCAATAAATCGGGAATGTTTCGCGTCAGGTGCGGTATTCCGCGTTGATCTTCACGTATTCATGGGACAGATCCGTTGTCCAGATCGTCTCACTGCAATGTCCACGACCCAATTCAATACGAATGCCAATTTCCTCTTTGCTCATGACTTCAGCGCCTTGCGCCTCGGTATAGGTCGCGGCGCGACCGCCTTTTTGAGCAATACAGACATCACCAAGGAAAACATCGATCAGGCTGACATCCAACTCCGGAACGCCTGCCCGGCCAACTGCAGCCAGAATGCGTCCCCAATTGGGGTCAGAGGCAAACAATGCTGTCTTGATCAGTGGGGAATGTGCCACAGCATAGGCTACGTCCAGGCATTCCTGATGATTCTTGCCGCCGTTGACTTCCACCGTTACAAACTTGGTTGCACCCTCGCCGTCTCGAACGATGGCTTGGGCAAGCTCCATGGACACCTCGAAAATCGCTCGTTTGAGTTGTGCGAACAGTTCGCCTTCGGCTCTATCAATCTCGGGGAGCAATGACTTGCCGGTAGCGATCAGCATGCAGCAGTCATTGGTAGAGGTATCGCCATCGATGGTGATGCGATTGAAGGATTTATTGGAAGCGTCACGCAACAAATCCTGCAGAACGGGTTGAGCCACCTTTGCATCCGTCGCAATGTAGCCCAGCATGGTAGCCATGTTGGGACGAATCATCCCGGCGCCCTTGCTGATGCCCGTCACGGTGACGGTTTGCCCGTCAAAGGTAAACTGCCGGCTCGCCCCCTTGGGCAGGGTATCAGTCGTCATGATACCGCTGGCCGCTTGGGCCCAATTGTCTGCCTTAAGATCAGCCAGCGCTGCAGGCAGGGCAGCTTCGATCTTCTCGACAGGCAACGGCTCACCAATCACGCCTGTTGAAAACGGCAGAATGGCTGAGGCTTCCACCCCGGTCAAATCGGCAAGCGCTTGACAGATACGCTCCGCAGCGGCCATTCCAGGCTCGCCGGTACCTGCATTGGCGTTACCTGTGTTGGTCAGCAGATAACGCACATCACCTGCAAATCGTTTACGCGCCAAAACAACCGGAGCGGCACAAAATGCATTGGTCGTAAAAACCCCAGCGACCCGCGCACCCTCTTCACAACGCATTACAACCACATCCTTGCGTCCAGGACGCTTGATGCCGGCAGATGCAATACCAAGCTCGAATCCTGGAACAGGATGTAACGTAGACAACGGGCCGAGACCAACAGCCATGAGGTTTCTCCTGTAGCTAACAATGAAACGCCGCGAGCGGCTGAGCCGGTCGCGGCGATAGGGTCATAACGTGCGCACGTCAGCCAGGCATTAGTCCAGCTTGCCGTGGCAATGCTTGTACTTTTTACCGGATCCGCACGGGCAAGGCTCGTTACGGCCTATTTTCTGCTCGTTGCGTGCAGGCTCAAGGGGTACGACTGTGTCTTCGCCCTCTTCCGGTACCTGTACCTCAGGCTGCGCAATGGAAGGCGCTTCGGCATGCTGGAATTGCATACGTTTGGCCAGCTCCTCGGCCTCATGACGCATGCGCGCCTCTTCTTCGGCAGCGTCTTCACGACGAACCTGAACGTGAGAGAGCACACGAATCGTGTCACGCTTGACGCTTTCCAGAAGTTCCTGGAACAGGTTGAAGGACTCGCGCTTGTACTCTTGCTTCGGGTTCTTTTGCGCATAGCCACGCAGGTGAATACCGTGACGCAGATGGTCCATTGTAGTCAGGTGATCTTTCCACAGATCGTCCATGACACGCAGCAGCATCTGCTTCTCGAAGCTGCGCAGAGCCTCGGCACCTGCCATCTCTTCCTTCTCATGATAGGCCGCCACCAGCGTTTCGAGAATTTTCTCGCGAAGTGTTTCCTCGTACAGCTTGTCGTCTTCATCCAGCCACTGCTGAATCGGTAGCTTGAGTCCGAAGTCGTTATAGATCGCTTCTTCAAGCCCTGCCACATCCCACTGCTCAGGCAAGGATTGCGGTGGAATATGGGCGCTGAATGTTTGCGCCAACGCATCACGGCGGAACTCGTTGATCGTCTCACCCACATCCTGCGATTCCAGCAGGGTGTTACGCATGTGATAGATCACCTTACGCTGTTCATTGGCGACATCATCATATTCGAGCAGCTGCTTACGAATATCGAAGTTCCGACCTTCCACTTTGCGCTGAGCTTTCTCGATGGCATTGGTTACCATGCGGTGCTCGATGGCCTCGCCTGCTTCCATGCCCAACGCCTTCATGAAATTCTTCACGCGATCAGACGCGAAGATACGCATCAGGTTATCTTCAAGGGACAGGTAGAAACGGCTGGAGCCCGGGTCACCCTGACGGCCTGCACGACCACGCAGCTGGTTATCGATACGGCGTGATTCGTGGCGTTCAGAGGCAATCACATGCAGGCCACCCGACTCGATGACCTGCTGATGACGCTTCTGCCACTCGGCCTTTATCTGAGCGATCTGTTCTTCAGTAGGATTCTCAAGGGCTGCAACTTCAGCTTCCCAGTTACCCCCCAAGAGGATATCGGTACCACGGCCAGCCATGTTGGTAGCAATCGTTACCATACCGGGACGCCCCGCCTGAGCAATGATCTCAGCCTCACGATCGTGGTATTTGGCGTTCAGTACCTTGTGCTCAATACCTTCCTTTTGCAGCAGATGAGACAGGTATTCGGAGCTTTCAATCGACGCGGTACCTACCAGTACCGGACGACCTGACTCCTGGCATTGCTTGACGTCAACGATAATCGCCGCATATTTCTCTTCCTGGGTCAGATACACCAAGTCGTTGAAATCCTTACGTGCCAGCGGTCTGTGGGTTGGAATCACAATAACGTCCAGACCATAGATCTGACGGAATTCAAACGCCTCGGTGTCCGCCGTACCGGTCATGCCAGCCAGCTTGTTATACAGCCGGAAATAGTTCTGGAAGGTAGTAGAAGCCAATGTCTGGCTTTCAGCCTGGATAGGCAGACCTTCTTTCGCTTCGATCGCCTGATGCAGGCCCTCGGACAGACGACGTCCGGGCATCGTGCGGCCGGTATGCTCATCAATGAGCAGGACCTGGTTGTCCTGAACAATATATTCCACGTTACGGTGGAACAGCTTGTGTGCACGAAGCGCTGCGTAGACGTGAGTGAGAAGAGAAAGATTATGCGCTGAGTACAGGCTTTCACCTTCAGCCAGCAGACCCGCCTGGGTAAGCAGTTCCTCAATGAACTGGTGTCCCTGCTCGGTTATTTCCACCTGACGTGTTTTTTCGTCAATGGTGTAATGGCCTTCCTTCTCCTCCTCTCCCTCCACAGCCTCAACGTGCTGCTGAAGACGAGGAATGAGCTTATTGATCTGGATGTACAGCTGTGAGCTGTCTTCCGCCTGACCAGAAATAATCAGTGGCGTACGCGCCTCGTCGATAAGAATGGAGTCTACTTCGTCGACAACGGCAAAATTCAGCTCACGCTGATATTTCTCCTCGATACTGAACGCCATGTTATCGCGCAGATAATCAAAGCCGAATTCATTGTTGGTACCGTAGGTGATATCCGCTGCGTAAGCCGCACGCTTTTCCTCCGGCGGCTGGAAAGGCATGACAATGCCTACCGTCAGCCCTAGAAATTCATACAGCGGGCGCATCCAGTTCGCGTCACGGCGAGCCAGATAGTCGTTCACGGTGACTACGTGGACGCCTTTACCAGACAAGGCATTCAAATATACCGGCAGCGTTCCTACCAATGTCTTACCTTCACCGGTACGCATCTCGGCAATCTTGCCCTCGTGAAGCGTCATACCGCCGATGAGCTGGACGTCGAAATGGCGCATACCCATTACGCGCTTGCCCGCTTCGCGAGTTACGGCAAAGGCTTCAGGCAGGATATCGTCCAGTGTCTCGCCTTTAGCCAAACGCTCTTTGAACTCGAACGTCTTGGCACGCAATTGCTCGTCAGACAACCCAATAATCTGCTGTTCCAATGCATTAACGGCCTGTACGGCCTTGCTCATGCGCTTTACTTCTCGCTCGTTTTTACTTCCAAAGAGTTTCTTTAACAAAGGCGCAAACATATCGACTTGGGTCTTCCACTCGGAGAAATGGGGGGCGGCGGATCGGTGCCATCGCCCGCGCCGTCAAAAAGACAATGGGGCATTCTACTCGGAAACGCCGACGAGAAAAGGTTGACATCACTCAAAGGTCGGATTTCTGAATAGGTTTATCCGACTCATGAGGTTCATCTGTTAACATGCCAACCCCTGTCTGGAGTGCGCACACATGGTTTTTCGTCCTATTGTTGCCGTAGCGCCTGCCACCTTGCTTCGGCAGGCCAAACCCTTGAAACCATTACTGTACCAGGCAGAGCGTCTCGAACGGCTACAACGCCTAGTCGATGCACAGCTACAACCTGCAGCACGCGAGCACTGTAAAGTCGCAACCTGGCAGGACGGGTGTCTTCTGCTCATTATTACGGATGGACATTGGGCTACACGTTTGCGTTACCAGCAGCGCCGCTTGCTTCGACAGCTTCAGCAGTCTTCAGAATTTACAGCTCTTCAAAAGATACTGTTCAAGGTCAAACCCAACCCTGATCCAAATCGAAAGCCAGGCCCACGACGCGAGCTTTCCAATGTCGCTGCAGAAAGCCTGCTATCCACGGCTGAAGGTATCTCAGACCCTTCACTGCGCGCCGCGCTTGAGCGACTGGCCAGTAGAGCGCAGCCGAAAAAGACAGAAGAATAAAAAAGCCACCTTAAAGGTGGCTTTTTTAACACGCGTTCCTTACACCGCAGCAGCTGGCCGCATGTAAGAAATAGGAGCATCGCTAGAGCCTTCGAACGTTACAACTTCCCACGCATCAGGCTGAGCAATTAATGCACGTAGCAAGCGGTTGTTCATGGCATGCCCGGACTTATAGCCCCGGTACTCGCCAATCAAGCTTTTGCCTAGCAGATAAAGATCGCCAATGGCGTCTAGTATCTTGTGCTTTACAAACTCATCCTCATAACGAAGACCGTCTTCGTTGAGTACACCATGCTCATCAACAACGATAGCGTTTTCAACGCTTCCGCCCAGAGCCAAGTTATGAGAGCGCAGGAATTCCAGATCCCGCATAAAGCCAAAGGTACGAGCCCGGCTGACTTCCTTGAGGAAGGAGGTGCTGGAAAAATCTACGGAAGCCTTCTGAGTACGACCGCTGACCACTGGATGGTCGAAATCGATCTCAAAGCTGACCTTGAACCCGTCAAACGGTACAAACGTCGCACGCTTATCACCGTCTACGACGCTGACTTCACGCTTGATACGAATGAACTGCTTTGCAGATTCCTGTTCTTCGATGCCAGCGGACTGGATCAAGAACACGAACGGACCGGCGCTTCCATCCATAATTGGAACTTCAGCGGCGGACAGTTCTACATACGCATTGTCGATGCCCAGACCTGCCAGTGCAGACAACAAATGCTCCACAGTGCCGACCTTGACACCACCCTGAATGAGATTGGTCGACATCGTGGTTTCGCCTACATACTCAGCCCAGGCGCGGATTTCCACGACCGGGTCCAAATCAATGCGGCGAAACACGATTCCGGTGTCTACGGGCGCTGGCTTCAGAGTGAGATATACCTTCTCCCCCGAATGCAGGCCAACGCCTGTAGCGCGAATAGTGTTCTTTAATGTGCGTTGTCTAATCATGACAGTTGCCGTTCATCGCTGATCGCGAATAGTTGTCAATAATGGGTCGATCATAACAGAACGACCCATTAATTCCCACCAATCACACAGATTGCATCGATTAATCTATTCAATCAGCCTGACGACGCAGGAACGCCGGAATATCAAGATAATCCAGATCATCGTTTGGATTCATCTTGGCTGCAGCAGCAGAGCTTGTATGGTTCTGGCTACGCATGACGGTCGGGCGATCCAGATCACGATAATTGACGGCAGCATGCTCCTGACGCGGCGCAACGTTAGCCTGCTGAGTAGAGTTATCGACCACCTTGACCGGCTTTTCAAGACGGGCGCCTAAACCGGTAGCAACCACAGTAACATGGAGCTCATCACGCATTTCCGGATCGATTACTGCGCCAACCTTGACGGTTGCATGCTCAGAAGCGAAGTCCTCAATGATCTCGCCCACTGCAGCGTACTCACCCAGAGATAGATCCAGACCTGCAGTGATGTTGACCAGAATACCGCGAGCCCCATGCAGGTTGACGTCTTCCAGGAGTGGATTACGGATAGCGGCCTCAGTCGCTTCACGTGCACGGTTCGGGCCGCTGGCATGACCAGTTCCCATCATGGCCATGCCCATCTCACCCATAACCGTCTTGACGTCAGCAAAGTCAACGTTCATCAAGCCAGGACGCTGCATGATGTCCGAGATACCACGAACTGCGCCAGCCAATACATCGTCAGCTTTGGCGAAAGCGGCCAGCAGACTGGCATCCTTGCCGAGAATGGTCAGCAGTTTCTCATTGGGGATGGTAATGAGAGAGTCGACGCATTCGGAAAGGGAGCGAATACCCTCATCAGCCACCTGCATGCGCTTGCGACCTTCAAAGGGGAACGGGCGAGTTACCACGGCGACGGTGAGGATACCCATCTCCTTGGCAACTTCAGCAATAATCGGGGCGGCACCCGTACCTGTACCACCACCCATACCGGTAGTGATGAAAACCATATCGGCGCCTTCCAGAACTTCCGCGATACGCTCGCGATCTTCCATGGCTGCCTGACGGCCAATCTCAGGGTTCGTACCTGCGCCCAAGCCCTTCGTTACCCCTGGGCCAAGTTGCAGCACTGTACGAGAGCTCACATTTTTTAGCGCCTGGGCATCCGTGTTGGCACAGATGAATTCGACGCCTTCCACGCCGCTCTTCACCATGTGGTTAACGGCGTTACCACCACCACCACCTACACCGATGACCTTAATGACTGCGCTCTGTGGAATATTGTCTACGAGCTCGAACATAATCCCCTCTCTTCCTCTCGGTTTTCGCCTACTGCTGCCGCGATTGAATTAGATTACAAATTGCCCTGGACCCAGCGCTTTATACGCTCCAGGACTGAATTCTTGGGTTCGTCACTGCTGTATCCGCCGGTGACAACCGGCACATTGTCGGATTGCTTCTGCAACCCATAGAGCAACAGGCCTACACCTGTTGAATAAATTGGGTTACGTACAACATCGGTCAGCCCCTTGACCGTCTGCGGTACGCCAAGACGCACCGGCATATGGAAAATCTCCTCGGCAAGCTCAACTGCCCCTTCCATCTTTGCAGTACCGCCGGTTAATACGATCCCTGCCGGAATCAAGTCTTCATATCCGCTGCGGCGCAACTCTGCCTGAACAAGCGTGAAGAGCTCATCGTAACGCGGCTCTACTACCTCAGCCAATGCCTGACGCGAAAGTTCGCGAGGCGGCCTTTCTCCCACACTGGGCACCTTGATGGTCTCCCCAGCCCCCGCCAGCTTTGCCAGAGCACAAGCATACCGAATCTTGATCTCTTCCGCATATTGTGTAGGCGTTCGCAAAGCCATGGCGATGTCATTTGTGACCTGATCGCCTGCAATGGGAATAACCGCCGTATGACGAATGGCGCCCTCTGTAAAAATGGCTATATCAGTCGTTCCGCCACCAATATCCACCAGGCATACGCCCAGCTCCTTCTCATCATCCGTCAGAACGGAATATGCAGAAGCCAGTTGCTCAAGAATGATGTCGTCGACCTCCAATCCGCAACGACGAACACATTTCTCGATATTTTGAGCAGCATTTACGGCACAGGTCACTACGTGGACTTTAGCCTCCAGACGAACACCGGACATACCAAGCGGCTCACGTACACCTTCCTGGTTGTCGATGACATAGTCTTGAGCCAAAGTGTGCAAGACCCGTTGATCAGCTGGTATCGCCACAGCTTGAGCTGCGTCAAGAACACGATCGATATCAGCAGGGCTGACCTCCCGATCACGAATAGCCACGATACCGTGGGAATTCAGGCTACGGATATGGTTGCCTGCAATGCCTACAAATGCCGAATGAATACGGCAGCCCGCCATGAGCTGGGCCTCTTCTACTGCGCGCTGAATCGACTGGACCGTGGATTCGATATTGACCACTACGCCTTTTTTCAAACCGCGGGAAGGATGCGTGCCGATGCCCACAATCTCGACCTGACCATCGGAAGACACCTCACCCACCAAGGCCACAACCTTTGAGGTTCCGATGTCCAGTCCGACGATCATCTTGCCGCTCTGCACGTTCGCCATGTTTATTGAATTCTCCTCAATTCTTTATTCGGCACGGGCTGACGCTACAGTTGTGGGAGCTACCGGCTCACGCCACGCCACCGCCAGCCCGTTTGGATAACGCAAGTCGATGCGAGCAATATTGGCCATCTGATCCTTGAGTACTTGGTCATACATCTTGACGAAGCGCCGCATCTTGTCCACGAGGTCATCACGACCAAAAATCAATTCAACGCCCTGACCCGTAGTCAGGAACCAACTCCCCCGATCATGCATTTCCAGCCGCGTAACCGTGAATCCAAGTGGACGCAGCATCTGACTGAACAATTGATACTGCTGCATTACCTGCTGCTGCGCACGTTGCGGCCCATAGAGGCGTGGCAGGTTGTCGTAATGTGCCAGATCCTTAGGTGCAAAGGCCTCGCCCTGGTTATTCAGCAGGGCTTCGTCCCCCCAGCGCGCAACAGGGAGCTGCTCCTCAAGATGGATGGCGACTTCATCCGGCCAAACACGGCGAACCTCTGCATGGGCAATCCAGGGCATCTGCTCAAGTGCCTGACGCATATTGGCCAGATCGATTGAGAAGAATGTCCCGTCAGCATAGGGCGCGATACGTTGCTGCACAGCCTCTCGGCTGATGTAGCTCAGGTCACCTTCGACATTCACCTTCGTGATTGGACGATCCGCATAAGGCAGCAGCTGTTGAGACAGCTCATATGTGCCGAAGCCAAGCCCTACCAGCAGAAGTGGCCAGGCCACACGCTTAAAGAGATTGAAGCTGGGCTTTGGCAGCCGAGCCGAGACAGGCTCCTTTTCCACCAGGCGGCTTGCACCACGCGGTGGTACCTTGCCACGAAGTGGCGTGCGACCCAATCCAGGTTGTGTATGACGAAGTGTCGTGACCATGTTAGCCCCTCGACTCCATTGTGCCTGCCAGAACCGTCAGGACAAGTTGTTGATAATCAAGGCCTGCGGCCTTGGCTGCCATGGGAACAAGGCTATGGTCCGTCATGCCGGGGACTGTATTGACTTCCAGCAGCCAGAACCGACCCTCTTTATCCTGCATGACATCAACGCGCGCCCAGCCAGCAGTCCCCACGACCTCACAGGCATGACGAGCCAATACCTTGAGTTCCAACTCACGCTCCTCATCAAGGCCACACGGAACCTGATAGCGAGTGTCGGATGCCAGGTATTTGGCGTCATAGTCATAGAAGTCGTGAGTAGTACCCAGACGAATAGGCGGCAGTACCTGATCGCCCAACAGGGCGACAGTAAACTCAGGACCGCTAATCCATTGTTCGACAAGAACTTGCGAATCGTACGTCGAGGCGGACTGCCAAGCAGTGATCAGCTCATTAACACTGTTCACCTTGGCCATACCAATGCTGGAACCTTCATGGGCGGGTTTGACGATAAGTGGAAACCCGAGTTCCTCAGCAGCCTTCCGACAATCAGACTCACAGCACAAAACGGCGTATTTAGGCGTGGACAGACCCTGGCTCAACCAGAGGTGTTTTGTTTTCAGCTTATCCATGGCCAATGCGGAAGCCAGCACTCCACTTCCTGTATAGGGTATACCCAGGCACTCCAACAGCCCTTGCATGCTACCGTCTTCCCCACCCCGTCCATGCAGGACGATAAAGGCACGGTCTACCTGTTCAGTGTTCAAACGCTGCAGCAGATCCTGACCAACATCGATACCGAACGCATCAACGTCCGCAGCCTGCAGCGCAGCCAGCACCATTTTCCCTGAATTAAGGGAAACTTCGCGCTCGGCACTCTTGCCACCATACAACACGGCAACACGACCGTAATCGGCTGGCTGGATCGACATTGGATCAAGGATGGCGCTCATAGCGACTTCCTCAGAAAGTCAGAATTGAACAAGGGGCTTTTTATCAATTGCGGAGCCAGAGTGCCGATATCACCAGCACCTTGGCAGAGGAGAATATCCCCAGCCTTCAGGAGAGGCTTGATAAGAGGAGCAAGCTCGGTACCACGCTCGATGTAGATTGGGTCTAGCTGACCACGTTGACGGATACTATGACAGAGACGGCGGCTGTCGGCACCTGGAATCGGCTCTTCACCTGCCGGATAGACTTCCATCAACAACAATACATTGGCATCAGCCAGGACCTGCACGAAATCATCGTACAAATCACGTGTACGGCTATAGCGATGGGGCTGATAAACCATGACCAGGCGGCGCTCAGGCCAACCACCACGAACGGCCTTTATTACCGCAGCCACTTCACGGGGATGATGACCATAATCATCTACCAGCATCACACTGCCATTTTCGACAGGCAGTTCGCCGTATACCTGAAAGCGACGACCTACTCCCTGGAATTCAGACAGGCCCGCTACGATGGCGTCATCGCTAAGCCCTTCATCTGTTGCAATGGCGATAGTTGCCAGCGCGTTGAGTACATTATGTACTCCTGGCATGTTCACAGACACCGCCAAGGGTTCACGACCATTGCGAAGCACGGTGAAATAGGTACGCATGCCTTTTTGGCGGATATCGACTGCGCGGACGTCTGCATCCTCGCTGGTGCCGTAAGTCACCGTGGGACGCGCAACCTGAGGAATGATCTCACGTACGACCGGATCGTCAACGCACAGTACAGCCAGTCCATAGAACGGCAAATTATGCAGAAAATCGATAAAGGTTTTCTTCAGCCGACTGAAGTCCCCTTCATACGTATCCATGTGATCGGCGTCGATATTGGTTACTACCGCCACCATAGGCTGAAGATGCAGAAAGCTCGCATCACTTTCATCAGCCTCGGCAACGAGATAACGACTGGTTCCAAGTTGAGCATTAGTCCCTGCTGCATTCAGGCGACCACCGATGACAAAGGTAGGATCGAGGCCTTCGGCCGCCAGCACGGAAGCAATCAGACTTGTAGTTGTGGTTTTCCCATGAGTACCTGCTACTGCAATTCCATGCCGGTACCGCATCAGCTCAGCCAGCATTTCAGCGCGAGGAACCACAGGAATACGGTTTTCCAGGGCAGCTGCCACTTCAGGGTTGGACTTGTTGATAGCGCTGGAAACGACTAGTACGTCCACGCGCTCAAGATTTTCGGCGCTATGACCTATATAAATCTTGGCACCAAATTGCTGCAAGCGCTCGGTAACAGGAGAAGCCCGGAGGTCGGAGCCGGATACTTCGTACCCCAGATTGAGCAGAACCTCGGCAATTCCACACATGCCTACGCCGCCGATTCCTACAAAATGAATTCGCCGAATGCTACGCATACGACGCACTTCTGCCTGGATTGCGCTCTGGGATTTAACCATTGGCCACCTCCAGGCAGGCATCTACCACGGCTCGGGTTGCATCAGGCTTAGCCAGGGCATGGCTACGAGTGGCCATGGCAGTTAATCGTTCGGGTTGCATCAAAACCTCAGTTAGCTGTGCGGCAATCGCCGTCGCATCAGTCATTTTCTGCGGGAACAAAAGGGCTGCGCCCTCGTTCACCAAAAATTCAGCATTGCGTGTCTGGTGATCATCAATGGCATGAGGCAGTGGGATCAGAAATGCCGGCAAGCCTGCGGCCGTAAGCTCACTTACCGTCAGTGCACCTGCGCGGCAGATCACAAGGTCAGCCCAGGCATAAGCCTGAGCCATATCCGAGATGAATGGCATCACCTCTGCATCAAGATTCGAGGAGCTATAGCGCTGCAGTGTTACTTCAGCATGCTGCCGCCCTGCCTGGTGTTTCACGTTAGGACGCAGGCCGGCGGATACCTGAGCAAGCGCTTCAGGCACAAGTTTATTGATAGGCTCTGCACCAAGGCTGCCACCCAAAATCAGCAGATTGACCCTACGCCCTTCAAAAGAAGGCCGCACGGTTTGCAGGAAAAGCTCCTTGCGAACGGGGTTACCTGTACTTAACCGCTTGGGAGACGCGGCGAACGTGGCAGGAAAACCTTCGCATACTTTTTTTGCGATAGGCGCAAGCAGGCGGTTTGCAGTACCGGCAACTGCATTCTGCTCGTGAATAATAAGAGGAACGCCAGACAGACGAGCCGCCATACCGCCAGGCCCCGTGACGAAGCCCCCCATACCCAGCACACAGACAGGCTTGAGAGTACGCATGATGCCGAGCGCCTGCATTAGGGCTCCGCTGAGCTGAAAGGGAGCTTTCAGCAGTGACTGCATACCCTTACCACGCAGTCCGGTAACGGTAATACGGTGTAAGGGAAGACCTGCTTGCGGGACGACATCATTTTCAATACCACGAGGCGTACCCAGCCAATGAACGGTATACCCCCGACTTTCAAACTCCCTGGCGCAGGCCAGCGCGGGAAAAACGTGTCCCCCAGTACCGCCTGCCATGATGAGGACATTACCGGACATCAGCAAAATCCTCTTCCGAAAACTCAACTTCCTCGTCGTTCATGAGTGTCCGTCTTTCCCACTCGATCCTAAGCAACAATGCCATGCTGATGCAGCAGATGATCAGCGAACTTCCGCCATAGCTTAAAAATGGCAGTGTCAGTCCCTTGGTAGGCAATAGCCCGACATTTACGCCGATATTGATCAGGAACTGGCCAATCCAGAGCATGGAAAGTCCATACGCCATATAGGCTGCAAAATACTGTTTGGCCTGCTCTGCCCAATAGCCAATGTAAAGGCCGCGTACGCATACAAAGAGAAACAACCCGACGGTGGCCAAGGCTCCGACAAGCCCCAACTCTTCTGCCAGAACGGCAAATACAAAGTCAGTGTGAGCTTCTGGCAGGTAGAACTGCTTCTGGATGCTGTTACCCAAGCCAAGCCCGAACCAGCCTCCTCGGCCAAAAGCGATTAATGCCTGAGTGAGCTGGTAGCCCGACCCAAACTGATCAGCCCAAGGGTCGGTAAAGGTGATGAGACGCTGCATACGGTACTCCTGGGTCTGAACCAGGATAAACACCGCCAGAACAGCCAGGGCCACCATTAGAATGAAACGGAACAACCCTACGCCACCCAGAAACAGCATGACAGCGGCTGCACCCATCATGACAACCGTTGCCCCGAAGTCTGGCTCACGCAGCAGAAGCATGGCCAGCGGAAGCAACACAATGAAAGGTTTGAAAAAACCGGCCCAGCTACGTCGCACTTCCTGCTCTCGCCGCACCAGATAGCCGGCCAGGTAAATCACAACGAATACCTTGGCTATTTCGGAAGGCTGAACGTTAAATAAACCGAAGCCGATCCAGCGCAGCGATCCATTTACTTCACGGCCAATTCCGGGAATCAACACCATAATCAGCAAGGCGAATGCGGCAATTAGCAGAGTTCCACCAAAACGCTGCCAGGTAGCCATTGGGATCATGAGCGTGGCTCCGCAACCCACGATACCTATAGCCAGATAGATCAGGTGTCGAATCATGTAATAGAGGGGGTTTCCAGCCTGAGCGGCTGCTACTTCCGACGATGCGGAAGTGATCATGACCAAGCCCAAACCGAGCAAGGCCAGACAGCCAGCCAGCAAAGGAAAGTCAAGATCAACACCGTTCCGGCTGATGAGCGGCGAAGGATAAGGGCGCAGCAAGGAAAACATCAATTAAGCGCCTCCACGGCCTGAGCAAACAACCGCCCACGCTCTTCAAAATTACGGAACATGTCCAGGCTTGCGCACGCTGGAGACAAGAGAACAGCATCACCAGGCTCGGCTAACGCTGCGGCTCTCTCGACGGCTTGCTCTAGTGTGGAGACATGAACGATCGTGATATCGGTATTCAAGGATTCAGCCAAGCGTTCAGCGTCCCGTCCAAGCAGAACGACTGCGCGGCAGAAAGCACTTATCGGTTTGCGGAGCGGTTCGAAATCGGCTCCTTTGCCATCGCCGCCAGCCAAAAGCACCAGTTTGCCTGCGATATCGCTTCCCAATCCTTCGATAGCAGCCAACGCAGCACCTACGTTGGTAGCTTTTGAATCATTGTAATAGTGCACACCAGCCTTCTCACCTACCCACTGGCAACGGTGAGCCAAACCTGAAAACTCGCGAAGTGCTTCCAGCATCGGCTCGAAAGGCAATCCGGCAGCATGTCCCAAGGCTAACGCAGCCAAGGCATTGGCCTGATTATGGGCGCCACGAATCTTTAGGTCCTTTACAGGCATGAGCGGATCGAACTGAAAAGCCAGCCACTTCTCACCGTCGTGCTCACGCAGGCCGAAGCCGTTGAAATCCGGCTGACCACAACCAAATGTCCAACATGGGACTTGCTCGGACACCAACGGGCGAGACAAGGGATCATCCCGATTGACGACCACCTGACGTGCGCCTCTGAAGATCCGGTGCTTGGCCAGATGGTAAGCAGCCATACCACTGTAGCGATCCATGTGATCTTCACTGACGTTCAATACCGTGGCCACCTCAGCATTCAACCGCTCACAGGTTTCCAATTGAAAACTGGACAGCTCAAGCACATAAAGGTCGACATTGTCGTCCAATAGATCCAGCGCTGGCGTTCCAAGGTTTCCGCCTACGCCGACGTGCTTGCCCGCCTTGCAGGCCATTTCACCAACAAGGGTCGTTACGGTGCTTTTAGCGTTGGACCCAGTAATCGCAACGATAGGCGCCTTGGCCAGACGGGCAAACAATTCAATGTCACCGGAAAGCCTGACGCCCTGCTCCGCCGCCTTCTGAATTGCAGGCGTCTGCAATGACAAGCCGGGGCTGACATAAAGCTCACTGGCGCGGTTCAAGAAATCGGCATCCAATTCACCACAGCGCACCTCTACCTGTGGATAGTGGGTGCGCAGTGTTTCCAGCTCAGGCGGGTTTTCCCGCGTGTCCACCACAGCGAATGGAACACCTTGGCGCGCCAAATGGCGAACCAGCGACATGCCACTCTTGCCAAGGCCTACAACAATGCGAAACTGGTCGGAAGCGATCAGGCTCATGGTTGTCTTACCTCAGCTTCAACGTAGCCAGGCCGATCAGCACCAGAATTACGGTGATGATCCAGAACCGGACGATAACGCGCGGCTCAGGCCAGCCTTTGAGTTCAAAATGGTGGTGTATCGGTGCCATGCGAAAAACACGACGGCCGGTGAGTTTGAAGGAGGCAACCTGAATCATTACTGACAGGGTCTCCATCACAAACACCCCACCCATGATGAAGAGCACGATTTCCTGTCTGACAATGACCGCAATGGTGCCCAGTGCCGCACCCAGCGCCAGTGCGCCCACATCCCCCATGAAGACCATGGCGGGATAGGTGTTGAACCATAGAAAGCCCAGTCCGGCTCCGATCAGCGCGCCACAAAAGACGATTAGCTCACCAGAGCCTTCTACGTAGGGAATCAGCAAATAATCAGCAAACTTTACGTTACCGGATAGGTAGCAAAAGATACCCAGGGCACCACCTACCATTACGGTCGGCATAATGGCCAGACCGTCCAGGCCATCAGTCAGGTTAACGGCGTTACTGGATCCGACGATCACAAAGTAGGTCAGCACAACGAAGAAAATCCCAAGCGGGATTTCGATGTTTTTCAGCAGCGGGACAATGAATGTCGTCTCGATAGGTGTCTTGGCTGTCACATAAAGGAAGATTGCTGCTCCCAAGCCGAAGACCGATTGCCAGAAATATTTCCACCGGCTGGGTAAGCCTCGAGAATTTTTTTCGATTACCTTGCGATAGTCATCCACCCAACCAATGGCACCGAACAAGAATGTAACGGCCAGCACGGTCCACACATATCGGTTGGAAAGATCAGCCCAAAGCAGCGTGCTGATACCAATCGACGTCAGGATCAGCGCGCCCCCCATCGTAGGCGTACCCGACTTCGAAAGGTGCGACTGCGGGCCATCGTTACGTACTGCCTGACCAATCTGCCGTATCTGCAAGGTACGGATCATCCACGGGCCCAAGGCAAGCGAAAGCACAAGCGCTGTCAACACGCCAAAAATGCCGCGTAGGGTCAGGTACTGAAAGACCGCGAAGCCCTTGTAAAACTGTTGCAGGAACTCCGCCAACAGCAGCAACATCAGTGTTTCTCCTCAACATCTTTATTGCACAGAGCGAAAACGACGTTATCCATCGCCGCACTACGCGAACCTTTGATCAAAAATGTGGACTCAGGAGCCGCCTCGAGAAGCAATGCCTCGATTAACGCAGCCCGATCGTCGAAATGCCGTGCATCGGTCCCGAATGCCTCAGCGGCATGCTTCATGAGAGGACCTACGGCGTAGAAAGCGGATACCTTACCTTTCGCATACTCGCCGACTTCGCGGTGAGCAGATTCAGCCCATTCGCCCAACTCACCCATATCGCCCAAGACAAGAACGGTACGGCCAGAAAACCCTGTCAGTACATCGACAGCGGCTTTCATGGAGCCGGGGTTGGCGTTATAGCTGTCATCGATAACACGTGAATCGTTGATACCCAGCTTGCTTACCGTCCGCCCCTTGACCGGCTGCAACGCCTCAAGCCCCTGGACAATATGCGCAAGCTCCACACCCAGGGCATGGGCGGCCGCGGCTGCGGCCAGTGCATTGACAACATTGTGCTCGCCCAGCAGATTTAGCTGGATATCAGCAGAACCCGCAGGGCTGAGCAGTGTGAAGGAAGGGCAGCCACGAGCATCACGAACAATATTCGCAGCCCGGAACATAGCCGTGTCATTCAGGCCAAAGCTGATAACGTTGCGCCCCTTGGCACGTTTTCTCCATATTTCGAAGGCCTGATCGTCTCGATTCAATATGGCAGTGCCGTTTGCTGCCAACCCCTCCAGGATTTCACCCTTGGCTTCGATAATCTTTTCGACGCCACCAAACTCTCCTACATGGGCTCGCCCTGCATTGGTAATGATCGAGACGTGAGGATGGGTCAGTCCTACGGTATAGGCGATCTCGCCCAAGCGTGAGGCTCCCAGTTCGATAACGGCATACTGATGACTCTGCTCCAGCCTCAATAGCGTCAGCGGAGCACCCAGGTCGTTGTTCAGATTGCCTTGAGTTGCCAGTGTCGAGCCCAGCGTATTCAAAATGGCAGCCAGCATTTCCTTGACTGTGGTCTTGCCGCTTGACCCCGTCACGGCAACCACAGGGCCAGAAAACGAAAGCCGGGTAAGCTCACCTAACTGCCCCAGGGCGACACGGGTGTCTTTGACGATCAGCTGAGGAATGTTCAGGTCAGGCTGCGCTTTTTCTACCAATGCAGCGACAGCGCCTTTCGCCGCTACGCTGGATAGATACGCGTGACCATCGAACCGAGGCCCTGTAAGTGCAACAAAGAGCTGTCCAGCCTCAAGTGTGCGACTGTCCGTAGAGACCGCTGTAAAACTTACATTTCCACCTTTCAGGGAAGCTGAAAGCGGTTCGGTCAAATCCTGGAGAAACATTGGTTTAAGCATGGCTTTCATCCCTTGCAACCAGCTCGCGAGCGGCCTGCTCCAGATCAGAGAAAGGCATCCTGACCCCGTTGACCTCCTGATAGTCCTCATGCCCTTTTCCAGCAATGAGCACTACGTCGTCACGGGAAGCCTCTCCAATGGCATACGCAATGGCTTCGTCGCGAGCGGGTATAAATGTGGCACGCGCCGGTTCATTAAAGCCGGCACGAATATCGTCGATAATTCGAGCGCTGGACTCGGTACGAGGATTGTCATCGGTAACGATAACGGCATCGGCCAGCCGCTCAGCAATGCGAGCCATCAGCGGGCGCTTGCCACTGTCTCGATCGCCACCACAGCCAAACACGCAGATCAATCGCCCCTTGGCATGAGGGCGTAAGGCAACCAGAACCTGCTCAAGCGCGTCAGGGGTATGGGCATAATCGACAACGACCAGGGGTTGCGTACCGCCTCCCAGACGCTGCATTCGCCCGACGGGTCCCTGAAGCTCAGGCATTACACGCTGGATATGGCTGAGAGTGAACCCCATACCCAGCAGAACCCCTGTCGCTGCGAGCAAATTGCTGAGATTGAAGCGACCAATCAATGGGCTGACCAGCCTGGCCTCTCCCTCTGGCGTTACAAGACTCGCCTCGATACCCGCATCGCTAAAAGCGATGTGTTTGCAATACAGCGTAGCGGCGGGATTTTCCAGGCTGAACGTAATAAGCCGAGAGGCATGCTCGACTTCAGCCAGACGACAGCCCTGCTCATCATCCAAATTGATTACACGTGCCCGTAAAGACGGCCACTGGAAAAGCTTGGCCTTTGCGGCGGCGTAAGCCTCCATCGTGCCATGATAATCAAGATGATCTCGAGACAGGTTGGTGAACACGGCCACATCAAACTGCACAGCCGCCACACGGCCCTGCTCCAGACCATGAGAAGAAACCTCCATTGCAACAGCTCGAGCACCCTGCTCCTTGAGTGCAGCCAACGCTGCCTGAACCGCAAAGGGATCCGGCGTGGTATGCCGACCGGCCTCAAGTGCTCCCCAAAACCCTGTCCCCAACGTGCCTACGATGCCGCAGCGCTGCCCTAGGCGATCACAGGCTTGGGCGATTAACTGCGTCACGCTGGTCTTACCATTGGTACCGGTAACGCCTATCAGCGTAAGAGCAGCGCTGGGCTCGCCATAAAAACGCCCTGCAATGGCTGAAAGCTCGACGCCAAGCTCTTTGACTGGCACAAGAGGTACCGAAGCGGGAGGCAAATCGGGGGCTTGATCTGCCTCATAGACGATTGCCGAGGCACCATTGGCAATCGCTTCGGCAATATGTAAACGCCCATCACGCACTCCGCCAGGTACTGCAAAAAAAACGGATCCTGGTTGGATACGTCGACTGTCCAGGCAAAGTGCTTTTACAGAAACATCACTACTGGCCTGCGGTATCAACCGGGTGAGAGACATCATCAGCCACGCCCTCCACTGGATACTTCAGTAGCGCTGGCTTGCTCCTGCTCTGGCAACGGAGCGACATTGTCGGGGGAAACATTCATGAGTCGCAAAGCACCCGCCATGACTCGGCTGAAAACAGGCGCAGAGACCACGCCGCCGTAATATCCGCCCTTGCTGGGCTCATCAATGACGACCACCATGGCAATACGCGGATTGCTGGTCGGCCCGAAGCCGGCAAAAAGGGAACGGTAGGAGTTCTGTGTATATCCTTTGGCACCCACTGCGGCCTTACGGGCGGTACCACTCTTGCCAGCCACGTGATATCCCGGCACCTGAGCACGGAACACGCCGGTAGGCGCTTCAACTACCTGCTGCAGCATTCCCTGAAGGGTTTTAGCTACCTGTTGAGGGACCACCTGGGAGCCTTGAGGGGAACGTTCGACGCGTGTCAGGGACAGCGGGATAAAACTTCCATCATTGGCTAACGTGGCGTAGGCATGCGCCAACTGGATAGCGGTGATGGAAAGACCATAGCCATATGACAATGTGGCTGTTTCTGCCGGATGCCACTTACGGTAGTTGGGTAGATTACCTACACGCTCACCGGGAAAGCCCAGACCAGTGTCCTGCCCAAGGCCGAACTGGCGCATGGTGTTGTAAATGGTTTCGCCGCCGATATCGAAAGCAATCTTGCTCATGCCCACGTTACTGGACTTGATCAGAATACCTGTCAGGTCCAGGGGGCTCTGGCTGCGAGCCACGTCCTTGATCGTGTAACGGCCGATCTGCAGATAACCAGGATAAACATTCACCGTGTCCGATGGCTTCCAGCGTCCACTTTCAAGAGCAGCGCTCATCGAAAGCGGCTTCATGGTGGATCCTGGCTCGAACACATCGATCATGGCCCGGTTGCGCATGCTGGCCGGGTTCAGATTGCGACGGTTGTTCGGATTGTAGGTAGGCTGATTAACCATGGCGAGGATCTCGCCAGTCTTGACGTCAACCATCGTCAGGCTACCGGACACTGCGCCAAACTGCGCCAGTGCGTTGCGCAATTCGCGATTTGCAAGGTACTGAAGGCGCAGGTCAATGGACAAGGCAATCGAATTGCCCGGCTTGGCGTTTTTTGCAACCTGAACGTCCTTGATGACTCGACCTCGCCGGTCTTTTAGAACCTGCCGTTTGCCTGGGACACCAGCCAGCCAGTCATTGAACGCCAGCTCAACGCCTTCACGGCCGCGATCATCAATGTCGGTAAACCCCACGACATGTGCAGCCACTTCACCCGCCGGATAAAAACGGCGAAATTCCTCGATGTCATAAACACCAGGAATCTTGTGCTGCTTGACCGTAGCCATGACGGCTTCGCCCTGCTCCGGTGTTATTCCCCGAACCAGGTAAAGAAACTCTCGATTGGAATTCTGCTCCAGACGCTTTGCCAAATCGCCGTAAGGCTGACCTACAGACTCCGCCAGAATCGACCATTTTTCCTTGGCGCCGGCCAGCTCCTTGGGGTTTATCCAGATTGTGCTGACAGGCGTACTGACAGCCAGCGGCTCACCATTACGATCCGTGATCAGGCCGCGGTGGGCAGCAATAGGAATAGTTCTGACGCTTCGGGCATCTCCCTGCCCCTTGAGGAAGGCACGATCAATGACGTGCAGGTCAACGACACGCCAGCCAATAGCGGCGACCATACCTGCCAAGCCAATGACAACCAGGCGAAATCGCCATGGATGTTGAATGCCCCCCAGCTTCATCATGGCGCCACCATCTTGATCTCTTCAGGATCAGGAATGCGCATCTTGAGTTGATCGCTGGCTAATGCTTCGATGCGGCTGTGAGCCGTCCAGGTGCTTTGCTCAAGTAACAGACGCCCCCATTCCGCCTGGGCCTTGTCTCGAACGCTCAACTCGGAATACAGGGTATTAAGCAACTGCCGGTTCCAGTGGGCGCTGTAAGCGACAGCAACAGCGGACAGCAGGACGGCTATGAATAGAACCAACATGGTCGTACTGCCCTTGGGCAGACGCTTTACAAAGAGACTACTCATCGCAGCTTCTCCGCAATACGCATGACTGCACTTCGGGACCGAGGGTTGACGGACAGTTCAGCCTCGGAGGCATATACAGGCTTGCCTACCAGCAAGGCGCGGGGCTCAAAAGCCTGCGTACGAATAGGAAGATTCCGTGGAAGCTTATCGACCTCACCCTTAGCCAGGCGACGCATGAAGAGCTTGACGATTCTGTCTTCCAGAGAGTGAAAACTGATCACTACGAGCCGGCCGCCTATGGCCAGGCTTTCAAAGGCCGCTTCCAGACCTCTTTCCAGATCGCCCAACTCGTTATTGATGAAAATCCGGATACCCTGAAACGCTCGCGTGGCAGGATGCTTGCCTTTTTCCCAAGCAGGATTCGCGTCAGTCAGTACCTGGGCCAGATCAGCCGTACGCGTAAAGGGTGTGACGTCCCTGCGCTGTACCACAGCCCTGGCCATCCGCTTGGCGAATCGCTCTTCGCCGTACTCTTTGAATACGCGAGTGATTTCATCTTCCGGTGCGGTTGCAATCCACTCAGCGGCGCTTATACCGTGAGAGGGATCCATACGCATATCCAGAGGACCATCATGCATGAAGCTGAACCCGCGCTCGGGATCATCCAGTTGAGGAGAGGACACGCCCAAATCGAGAAGCACGCCATCCGTACGTCCCATCCAGGCGCGCTGCAACAGTTCTTCGCCTATGTCGGCAAAGCTTCGCTGCACAATGACAAAGCGGCCATCTTCGGCCGCCAGTGCTTGTCCCGACTGGATCGCTTGGGGATCCTTGTCGAAACCAAGCAGGCTTCCGCTTTTAAGTCGTGCAAGAATTGCGCGGCTATGCCCTCCGCGGCCAAATGTGCCATCGACATAGAGGCCTTCGGGACGCACAGCCAGGGCTTCGACGGCTTCGTCGAGCAAGACAGTGACATGGCTGAACGTAGTGGTCATATTCACAGGATTAAATCGCGCAGTTCTTCCGGCAAACCGCCGGGTTCCTTGATTGCCTTGAGGTCGCTTTCACACAGACCATTCCAGGCATCCTCATCCCACAGCTGAAACTTGTTCAGCTGCCCTACCAGTACAGCGCGCTTATCCAGACGAGCATAATCCCTCAAGCGGGGCGGCACTAAAAAGCGCCCGTTCCCATCAAGCTCAAGGTCTACCGCATTACCGATTAGCAAACGCTGCAAACGACGTGTTTCTTCTCTTAAAGACGGAAGTTCACGGAGTTTGCTTTCGATGATTTCCCATTCGGGAAGGGGATAAACGCAAAGGCAAGTATCAATGGCATCAATCGTTACGATGAGCTGGCCGGCACAGCGCTCTAGAAGCTCATCACGATACCGGCTCGGCATCGTAAGGCGCCCCTTGGCGTCAAGGCTGATGGCATTCGCTCCACGGAACAAGTTGCTTCTTCCTTTGGCTGGCTTTCCCTACCATTAAATCCCACTTTTAACCACTTCGTACCACCGGGCACACTATATTGACGCGCTCCCCCCACCGTCAAGGCGAGGCCATTGCACAAAAAGGCTTGCAGACTAAGGAGTTACAGAAATTATGGGGCTTTTAGCGAAACGGTGACGAACATACTTTTCCGACAAACGGAAATTAACTCAACTAATTGCCTCGACTAGTTAAAGTAATTTCTCAGATAGGGTTATCAGTAAGGATGTGAAGCAAGAGAAGGGAGAGAGTGAGTGGAGAGTCGATCTGTAAGCCGGGTTCTGTCGAGAACAGTCATTCCTCTAGGACAGCCATCACTGACTGCCTCAAGCAACCTACCCGAATCCAGCGCGGGCCACGCCTATGGATTCCTATTTGGTCTTGCTCCAGGTGGGGTTTACCTAGCCACGAACTGTTGCCAGCCGTGCGGTGCGCTCTTACCGCACCTTTTCACCCTTACCGGCGCTTGCGCGCTTAGGCGGTTATTTTCTGTGGCACTTTCCGTAGGCTCACGCCTCCCAGGCGTTACCTGGCACCTTGCCCTATGGAGCCCGGACTTTCCTCCCCTCCTGCTGCTTGCGCAGCGGGAGCAGCGACTGTCCGATCGACTCTCCGGGCGCAAGGGTACCTAGATGCCAGGCGTATAACAACCTTGATCTTTTCCTAATGCTTGTTCTGTTGCTCCAAAGCAAATTGGTACAGCATGTTCTTACGCTCTCCCGTGATTTCAGCGGCCAACGCAGCCGCGCGTTTGAGAGGCATTTCAGCGAGCAATATATTTAAAATTCGCACCGCCTCAGGGGGCAGAGAATCCTTTTCAGCCGACTCATAACCCGAGATCAGTAAAACGCACTCACCCCGCTGCTGATTGGAATCGGATCGGATCCACTCGACCAGTTCACCAAGCGGTGCGTCCTTGATGGTTTCAAACGTCTTGGTCAGTTCACGGGCTAATACAGCAACGCGTTCGCCTCCCATGATTGCAGCAAGATCTTCAACACTTTCCAGCAACCGATGGGGCGCCTCGTAGAAAATCAAGGTCCGCTCTTCCTGCTTCAAGGCGTCCAGGCGGCTTCGTCGCGCCGTGGCCTTTGCAGGCAGAAAGCCCTCGAAAATGAACCGGTCAGATGGGAGCCCGGCCGCTGATAGTGCCGCTATGACAGCACTGGCTCCCGGAACTGGCACAACAGGGATTTGCGCAGCACGCGCCTGTCGCACCAGATGGAAACCCGGATCGGAAATCAGGGGTGTTCCTGCATCGGAGACCAGAGCAACACTTCCCCCTTCGAGCAAACGGTTGATGAACCGCCCACCCTGCTCGCGCTCATTATGATCATGGCAAGCGGCCAGAGGGGTATTGATCCCGAAATGCTGCAACAAGCGCGAAGAATGGCGCGTATCTTCAGCGGCAATCAACGACACTTCTTTCAGAATGCGAAGCGCCCGAGCACTGATGTCCTCCAGATTACCTATGGGGGTCGCGACGATATAAAGCGTGCCGGGAGTGCTCATAATGAAACTCTTGTATCAATAAAGGCCTCCATTGTACGCGTTTCGAGGCATCGCTATTCGCGCCGCTCACCAGCACTCGCTACAATCCAGCCAATTAATTGTTTTGCGCCAGGAATTACGCCATGACTGTTCGCCTGCGTACGCTAGTTAGCGTTCCACTTATTAGCCTACTTGCCGCCTGTGCAAGCTCGCCTTCCAACACATTGGGTGAGCTGCCTCGTATCCCCCAGGCCAACATACAGCAATTGCTTGAGCAGGCAGGTAGTGATACATCAGAGAAGGCCAACATGTTGCGCCTCTCCGCTGCCGAGATTGCCTGCAAGCAGCAAAACTTCACGCAGGCCAAGCAGATACTGGGCAGCATTCAACTGCAGCAATTGAAGCCTATACCGCAGGTATACGCCGGCACCCTGAGAGGCGAAATTGCTTTAGCGGAAAATCAGCCAAAGGAGGCTCTGAAAGCACTCCAACAGCCTGGCTTCGAACACCTGAGCGAGCTGCCTGTCGAGCAGCAGATCAGTGTATCCATGGTAAAGGCACGCGCCCTGCAGGCAGACAACCAGACCCTGGCGGCAGTCAAGGAGCGCATTTTCATTGCCCCGCTTCTCAAAAGTGATCAGGCCAGCGCCAACCACGAAGCCATCTGGAGTCTGATTTCGGCTCTTCCTGCCGACCAACTCCAACCTGTGGCAGGCAACAATGAGCTTAATGGCTGGCTGGCACTGGCCGCTATCACTCATTCAAACGGCTCACTGGATGATCAGCTCGCCGCCATTGACGACTGGCGCAAGCAGAATCCAAATCATCCAGCCGCCTCGCATCTTCCGCAAGCGCTTGAAAAGCTGCGCAACCTGGAGCAACAGCCGCTGACACATATCGCCTTGCTGCTACCGCAACAGGGACAACTTGCCAATGTATCCCGCGCCTTACAGGACGGCTTCATGGCTTCGCTTTACGAGAGTCAGCAAAACGGCCAGACACCTCCTGCCGTATCCTTTTACGACAGCACACAGGTCCGCTCCATTGACGACTTTTATCGTCAGGCCAAAGCCGACGGCGCCCAGCTGGTGGTTGGTCCGTTAGAGAAAAGCTTGGTCAAGCAACTCAGCGATCATCAACAGCTACCTTTGCCTACTCTTGCGCTCAACTACAGCGACAGCCAAGGCGTAGGCCCAAAGCAGCTCTATCAGTTCGGTCTGGCGGCAGAGGATGAGGCACGCGAAGCGGCCGACCGCGCAGCGGAAGAAGGCAAGCACACTGCGGTAGCGATGGTTCCGCGCGGCGATTGGGGCGACCGTGTACTGGCAGCCTTTGACCAGGAGTGGCGGGCAAAAGGCGGCATGCTGCTTGGAGCCGAGCGAATCGATCAGCCGGTAGAGCTGGCACGCCAGATTACGCGTCTGCTGCAAAACCGTCAGGGCGGGCAAAGCATCGACTTTATCTTCCTTGCAGCAACACCCCAACAGGCTCGCCAGATCAAGCCTACGCTGGCGTATCAATATGCTGGAGATATACCCGTCTACGCCACTTCACACCTGTATTCCGGCAGCAGCAACCCTGCTCAGGATCAGGACCTGAACGGAATTCAGTTCTGCGAAACACCGTGGCTGCTTAATACCAACGATCCTGTTCGCCGCAAGGTCGTTACCCAGTGGCCCCAAGCGTCCAGCAGCCTGGGTCGCCTATATGCCATGGGAGTAGATGCCTACTTGCTTTCTACTCGTCTGCCACAGCTCAAGGCGCTCCCCAATACGCAAATAAATGGCCTGTCAGGTGACCTGACGCTAAGCCCAACGCAGCGCGTGGTGCGCAGACTACCTTGGGCCCAGTTCGTCAATGGGCAGGTTCAGCCCGTTTCACAATCCGGTACGCTGTGAAAACCACGACGCGAGAAAGTGGGCAGGCCGCCGAAGATCAAGCGCTTGCCTACCTGCAGAAACAAGGGCTCAAACTTGTAGTCCGCAACTGGTCGCGGCGTAGCGGCGAGCTTGATCTGGTCATGCTCGACAGGGATACAGTAGTATTTGTGGAAGTACGCTCCAGGCGTCATATTGCCTGGGGCGGAGCCGTTGAAAGCATTGACGCCAGAAAGCGTCAACGTCTGATTGCAACCGCACAGCTTTTTCTTCAAAGCGAGTCTCGTTGGGCTAAATCCCCTTGCCGCTTTGATGTTGTTGCGCTCAGCCCTGCTGTCGGCAGTACCTCTTCGCATCTCGAATGGATAAAGAACGCATTCGATTCCTGAGTAGTTTTACAAGGTCAAGCAAACCCGATGGACACGCAAGCCCGCATTACCAAACTCTTCCTGGACAGCATTGAGACCAAGCGTCAGGCCATGGATGTGCTTGTTCCTCACATCGAGCATGCCAGCCAGGTAATGGTCAATGCACTATTGAATGAAGGAAAAATCCTGTCCTGCGGAAACGGTGGCTCCGCAGGAGATGCCCAGCATTTTTCATCAGAGCTTCTCAATCGTTTTGAGCGTGAGCGCCCAAGCCTGCCCGCCCTCGCCTTAACAACCGACAGCTCGACCCTGACCTCAATTGCGAACGACTATAGCTACAACGAAGTCTTCTCAAAGCAAATTCGGGCGCTGGGCCAGCCTGGCGATGTACTGCTTGCCATTTCCACCAGCGGAAACTCAGCCAATATAATCCAGGCCATACAAGCTGCCCATGACCGCGAGATGACAGTTGTAGCGCTTACCGGGCGAGACGGGGGCGGCATGGCCTCGCTGCTTCTGCCAGAAGATATCGAGATTCGCGTCCCAGCCAAAGTAACAGCACGCATTCAGGAAGTGCATCTGCTAGTCATCCACTGCCTATGCGACCAGATAGATCAGCAACTGTTCGGGAGTGAAGAATGAAAAAATGCTTGGCACTGTCCTGCCTCGCCCTCACCGTCGTACTCAGCGGCTGCAGCGGCTTTCTAAGCGCAACCCGTGACGACCCCATCGCGGACAACCGCGGCACGCGGACCATCGGTAGCAAGATTGATGATTCACTGATCGAGACCAAGGCAAAAGTGAATATATCTAAGGCCAACCCTGACCTGGATAAGTCGCACATTGTCGTTGTCAGCTATAACGGAGTAGTTCTACTGGCCGGCCAGACTCCACGTCCAGAACTCAAGGCGCAGGCCGAGCAGGTTGCGCGCAATGTACAACGTGTAAAGCTGGTTCATAACGAACTCCAGGTACTTGAGCCTTCCTCACTACTGGCTCGCAACAACGACACCTGGATCACCACCAAGATCAAAAGTAAGATGCTTACTGATAACAGTGTGCCTGCCTCTCGTATCAAGATAGTCACGGAAAATGGCATTGTTTACATGCTTGGCCTGGTGACGCACCAAGAAGCCAATCTGGCCACAAACGTTGCTCAGAGCGTCTCTGGTGTTCAAAGGATCGTGAAACTCTTCGAGTACATTGACTGATTCGAGCATAAAAAAACCCGCCATATGGCGGGTTTTTTGTGGTCACTTTTCTTACTGTACGGAAGCAGTCTGCTCGGCCAATACCAGCTGACCACCCTGTACGGGGATCTGCTTACCGGGATCACGATCCATGCGGACTTGCCCCACCTTGCCATCCAGTAGATACTTGACGTCGTAAGCCACCACTTTTTCGCTCGCGTCTGTAACCGTGCTGCAGCGCTTTTGCGTGGTGGTATAGGTATCGGAGTTCTGCATGTGCTCCTGGGTTTTGTTACCTACGTAACCTCCACCCACAGCCCCGGCGACAGTGGCAAGCTTCTTGCCATTACCCCCGCCGACCTGATTACCCAGCAGACCACCGACTACAGCGCCGATGGCAGTTCCGGCAATCTGATGCTGATCCTGTACAGGCCTGCGATGTGTAACCGCTACATCCTTACAGACTTCACGGGGCGTTTTGATCGTTTCCTTGACCGGTTGGACGGCTACGACCTCAGCGAACTTTGGACCTCGATCTGAAACACCATAGGCAACAGCACCTCCAGCCGTAACCAGAACTGCGCCCAATACCGTTCCAACGAGCATCGATTTATTCACGTCAATCTCTCCTGATTTACCAACAAGGCATCCACCTTATTCCGAGCCTTGGACATCAAGGCCTGTCATCAAGTTCCTTTGCTGCTGGTGGTATCAGGTCTTCCGAGTTCAAATTCAGCCAGATCAACACAACGTTTGCGATATAGATCGAAGAATAAGTTCCTGCGAGCACACCAATAAACAAGGCAACCGAGAAACCGAAGAGGTTATCGCCTCCAAAAACCAGCAATGCTGTAATTGCCAACAACGTGGAAATGGATGTCGCCAAGGTTCTGAGAAGTGTCTGCGTAGTAGAGATGTTGATGTTATCGATCAGGCTTGCTTTGCGTAAAACACGGAAGTTTTCACGTACCCGGTCAAACACCACGATGGTGTCGTTCAATGAATAGCCAATGATAGCCAGTACTGCAGCCAGAACGGTCAGATCGAACGTAACCTGGAAGAACGACAGCACACCAAGCGTAACAATAACGTCGTGCACGAGAGACAGGATCGCGCCCAACGCAAACTTCCATTGGAAACGAAAGCCGACGTAAAGCAATACCCCGCCCAGCGCCAGAAGCATTCCGAGTCCACCCTGGTCCCGCAGCTCTTCCCCTACCTGGGGACCTACGAACTCGACACGCGTAACAGAAGCCGGATTATCGTTACTGGCCTGCTGCAGCGCAGCCGCAACCTTCTGACCTAGCTGCGCATCGTCGCCAGGCATACGTACCAGCACATCGGTAGTCGCACCAAAGCTCTGAACAACAGCATCCTTGAAGCCCGAACGCTCCAGTTGAGTACGAATGCTTCCCAAATCCGCTGCTTTCTCATAACGCAGCTCAATCAGGGTTCCGCCTGTGAAATCCAGGCCGAAATTGAGTCCCTTGATAGCTAGGCTACCAATGGCAATCAATGTAAGCACCAGTGTCAGGGCGAACGCAACATTGCGTACGCCCATGAAATTAATGGTTCGTTTCATCGCAGCTCCTCAAATCCACAGCTTCTTGATGTTACGGCCGCCAAAGCTCAGGTTGACCATTGCACGAGTCACCATGATGGCTGTGAACATGGAGGTGAAAATACCGAGCGACATTGTGACAGCGAAGCCCTTGACCGGGCCGGTGCCCATTGCAAACAGGATCGCGCCGACGAGAAGCGTAGTCAGGTTGGCATCGACAATCGCACTGAACGCCCTGCTGAAACCTTCATGAATTGCTCGCTGTACGTGCATACCATTCGCCAGTTCTTCGCGGATACGCGAGAAGATCAATACGTTGGCATCAACCGCCATACCCATTGTCAGAACGATACCGGCAATACCTGGCAGCGTAAGCGTTGCATTAAGGACAGACATCAACCCGATCAAAAGAACCATGTTGAAGCCCAGCGCCACTGTCGCGATCACACCAAAGACGCGGTAGATCACGATAATAAACAGGGAGACAAAAGCCATTCCCCAGAGCGCAGCATTAAGGCCCTTGGCAATATTATCTGCACCAAGGCTTGGACCCAGCGTTCGCTCCTCAGCGAAATACATGGGCGCGGCAAGACCACCAGCACGCAACAGCAGCGCAAGTTCGGAGGCTTCACCAGAACCATTCAGCCCTGTAATACGGAAACTGTTGCCCAGCGCTGACTGGATGGTAGCCAGACTGATAATACGGCGATCTTCCTGGAAGCTTGGTACAGCGACATCCTTTTCAACACCATTAACGGTCTGACGCTCGTAGCGAGTCACCGGCTTCTGCTCAATGAACACAACGGCCATGCTGCGTCCAATGTTTCCACGCGTAGCACGACTCATCAGGTCACCACCGTGACCATCCAGTTTGATGTTCACTTGCGGGCGACCATTTTCATCAAAGCTTGCAGAAGCGTCTGTAACCTGATCACCCGTGATGATTACACTGCGTTCCAGCGGAACGGATTGACGACCGGCATCACGGAACTCAAAGCTTTCTGTAGCACTGCGCGGAGTGTCTTGCGTTGCTGCCAGACGGAACTCCAGGTTTGCCGTCTTGCCGAGAATACGCTTCGCTTCTGCAGTGTCCTGTACGCCAGGCAACTCTACTACAATACGGTTGGCGCCCTGGCGCTGAACAAGCGGCTCGGCCACACCCAGCTCGTTCACACGGTTACGAACAGTAGTAAGGTTCTGTTTGATGGAATATTCACGAATCTCCGTCAGCTTCGCCTGAGACAGTTCAAGGCGTAGCACCTGAAGATTGTCACGCGCTTCATTTGTCAGAACGAAGTCGTTGTAATTCTTTCGGATCAGATCGGACGCTTGTTCCAGTGCTTGCGCATCAGCAAAGCCCAGCTGAATGACATTGCCCTGCTGGGGAAGACTGCGGTACCGAACTCTCTCGCGACGAAGCAGTGTCTTCACTTCGCTGTCGTACACCTTCATACGCGCATCGACAGCCTTGTCCATGTCAACGGATAGCAGGAAATGCACGCCACCCGACAGGTCAAGACCCAACTTCATTGGACTTGCGCCAAGCTTGCGCAGCCATTCGGGCGTAGTCGGGGCCAGGTTAAGCGCAACGACATAGTCATCACCCAAGGTCTTGCGCACTACGTCCTGAGCCGGCAATTGATCATCTGCCTTACTCAACCGAATGAGCCCACGCTTACCGTCACTGGCAAGATCGACAGCCTTTACGCTGATATTGGTGTCGGCCAGCGCCTTGGTAATGTTATCCAATTCCGCCTGACTCACCGTCAGCTCCGTGCTTGAGCTGCTGATTTGAATAGCAGGATCATCGGGGTAGAGATTGGGCGCGGAATAAATGAAGCCGACCACCAGCACTGCCAGGATCAGCAGGTATTTCCATAAGGGATATTTATTGAGCATGACACCGCCCGGATTAAGAAACGAGGCGCCTTGCGCGCCCCGTGCATATACCTAGAGGTAGGATTAGATTGCTTTCAACGTGCCCTTGGGCAACGTAGCGGCAATCGCACCTTTCTGGAACTTGAGTTCGACAGTATCGGATACTTCGATAACCACGAAATCATCCGTCACCTTTACTACACGTCCAGCGATACCACCGGACGTTACCACTTCGTCACCCTTCTGCAGATTGCCCAGCAGGTTCTTGTGCTCCTTGGCACGCTTGGCCTGCGGACGCCAGATCAGAAAGTAAAAAATGACCACGAAACCGATCAGGAAAATGAATTGAATATATTCACCACCTGGTGCGGCAGCCGCCGGAGCAGTCTCCTGGGCATAGGCAGCGGGGATCAGAAAGCTCATTGCAATAACTCCTGTTGCAAAGTCTGGAAATCAATCTGCCAACGGCGGGGTAGGCAAGCCGCGGCGCGCATAGAAGGAATCGACGAAGTCGGCCAATTTACCCTGTTGAATAGCATCACGTAAACCAGACATCAGCCGTTGATAGTGACGCAGGTTATGGATTGTATTCAGCATGCTGCCTAGCATTTCGCCGCATTTATCCAAGTGATGCAGATAAGCACGGGAAAAGTTGCGGCAGGTATAGCAGTCGCAGGTCGGATCCAAGGGTGAATCGTCATGCCGGTGGACAGCATTACGAATCTTGAGAACGCCGGTATCAATGAATAAGTGCCCATTACGTGCGTTACGTGTAGGCATTACACAATCAAACATGTCGACGCCACGCCGCACACCTTCGACCAGATCTTCCGGCTTTCCAACACCCATGAGGTAACGAGGTTTGTCAGCAGGCAGATGCGGCGGAAGAAAGTCCAGAACCCTGATCATTTCTTCCTTCGGCTCTCCCACTGAAAGCCCGCCGATGGCGTAACCATCGAAACCGATGTTTTCCAGCCCCTCCAGCGAACGCAGACGTAGCTCCTCATGCATTCCGCCCTGGACAATGCCGAATAACGCCGAAGGGCTATCACCATGGGCAATACGTGAACGCTTGGCCCAGCGCAGCGACAGCTCCATGGAGCGCTTGGCTGTATCGAAGTCGGCAGGATACGGCGTGCACTCATCAAAGATCATGACGATGTCCGATCCCAGCGCTCGCTGAACGGCCATGGACTCTTCCGGCCCCATGAAGACCTTGGCACCATCGACTGGCGACGCAAAGTAGACGCCCTCCTCCTTGATCTTGCGCAGCGCCCCCAGGCTGAATACCTGAAAGCCGCCAGAATCCGTAAGGATAGGGCCCTTCCATTGCATGAAGTCATGCAGATCGCCGTGACGACCAATGACTTCGACCCCAGGCCTCAGCCAGAGGTGGAATGTATTCCCCAGGATGATATGTGCCCCAATCGCCTCAATGTCCCGTGGCAACATGCCTTTGACGGTGCCGTATGTGCCAACCGGCATGAACGCAGGGGTTTCGACTACGCCGCGAGGAAAGCTCAGTCGGCCTCGACGGGCCCGGCCTTCGGTCGCCAGCAACTCAAACTTCATGAAGCTCATTTCAGGACTCTGGCCCTTTGGCGTTTGGGTTACGGGTAATGAACATGGCATCACCATAACTAAAGAAACGGTAGTTTTGCTCAACGGCAGCGGCGTAGGCGGCCATTGTCTCAGGATAACCTGCAAAAGCCGAAACCAGCATCAGCAACGTCGACTCGGGCAGGTGAAAGTTGGTCACCAGCGCATCGACAACGTGAAAAGGCTTGCCAGGATAAAGGAAGATATCCGTATCGCCACTAAAAGCCTTGAGTTGACCGTCTCGCGCAGCGCTTTCCAAGGAGCGGACACTGGTCGTGCCCACTGCAATGACGCGCCCGCCACGGCCCTTGCAGCGCTCGACGGCATCGACGACCGCCTGACTGACCTGCAACCACTCTCGATGCATATGATGATCTTCGATGCGATCGACCCGAACGGGCTGGAACGTACCGGCCCCCACATGCAACGTCACGAATTCGGTTTCGATACCTTTTTCGCGAATGGCTTGCAGCATGGCTTCGTCAAAATGCAGCCCTGCCGTCGGTGCAGCCACAGCCCCTGCATTGCGGGCATAAACGGTCTGATACCGTTCACGATCCTCTTCATCGTCCGGGCGATCAATGTAGGGCGGCAGCGGCATGCGCCCTACCCGCTCCAGAAGCCCCAGCACAGGCTCTGCAAAGCGCAGCTCAAACAGCGCATCATGCCGCGCCAGCATCTCCGCCTCTCCGCCACCCTCGACATGGATGACTGCACCCGGCTTGGGAGACTTGCTGGAACGCACATGAGCCAAGACCCTGAATTCATCCAGGACACGCTCGACAAGTATTTCAAGCTTTCCGCCACTGGCTTTTTGCCCAAACAATCGCGCAGGAATAACCCGCGTATCGTTGAAGATCATGAGATCCTCTGGACGCAGATAGTCCAGCAGGTCGGAAAACTGCTGATGATTGATCGCTCCAGAAGGTCCGTCCAGCACCAGCAGCCGGCTTGCGCGGCGCTCGGATAGCGGATGACGTGCTATGAGCGATTCAGGTAGTTCAAAATAAAAATCGGAAACTTGCATGCAGGCTCATCTCGAAAGGTCGCACAGCTTACCGGAAGAGATGAAATAAGACCATTTAAAGCGTTGACTCGAAACAATCTCATCCCTATACTGCGCCGCCATTGCCTCGGTGGCGGAATCGGTAGACGCGGCGGATTCAAAATCCGTTTCTGGCGACAGAGTGAGAGTTCGAGTCTCTCCCGAGGCACCATACAAAGTTTTCAGGACTTTCCAGCAAGTCCTGAAACATCAGAAGAACCGGCCCTAGAGCCGGTTTTTTTGTGTCTCTCTATCCTGCCCTCTTCTGGCTCTCCCAAGTAATAACTACTTCCTTGGTATAAAGCGCCTCAGGCGTGCCTTGGAGTAGATCATTACAAGCCAACGCGAAAGATTCATCCTCCCGATCTCTCTATGCATCGTTCTGCACCGTTTAACGCAGGCTTGAGCGGTCTTCCTGCCTCACCTCTTTACCCAACCTTTACCTGCCTTGACGTCACGCGACAGCCGTACGGTGCTTTATAGCAGCGAGGCAAAAGCTCTTGCTGAAGGAGGTACGTATGCCAGGTCGAATATTGAAGGTAACCTTACTCATCGGCTGCCTTATCAGTGCAGGTGAAGCCGCGGCTTTTGAGCGTGAGCGGGTTTATGGGCCGCCGCCTCACCATGAGAATTACAAAGCCCCTATTACTTACCGTCAGCTTCAAAGGCTGCACTACCATAGGCTCCACGCAAGACACTATTACGCTCCGCCGCCACGTCATCGTGCCCATTATCAAAGCCTGCGCCGACGTATTACAGGCCCGCTTTCCAATGGTGATTAAAAGCCAGTTGACGCTTTGTCTTTAAAGTCTCGTCTTGCACGAGGCCTTTTAATAGTGCATGAACGCCAGGCACACTCCTCCAAGCCTCTTCCGCCAAACGGCGAGAACTCAGGGACCGGAAGTCATGTCATTCTGATACATCTGAGGGGATATGGATATGAAGAACCTGCTGGCCGCATTAGTCAGTCAACTCGCTTGCGAAGGCAAGGTGGAATGCCTGGAAAGAGATGAGAATTTCGCCAGAGTCATTGTCACGACACCCCACGGCATCATTGTCGAGAGGGATCTACACGCCACCCAGCTTCATCATGCCGTTCTGCTCAAGGCTGTCGCCGATGAGATAAAAGAAGAAATTCAGGAACGAACCCTGCGTCTTTATGGTGATATTTCCGAATGCTAGCGGCACTCGGCTGACGCCCACTTCCCACCGTTTGGTATTTGAGCATAAGGGTTAGCATGATCGTACGCCCTCAGACCCCATCGCTATGGGTGCTGCTGTTTTCTCTGAAAGGCTCCATTATTCCCGCCATTTGGAAGCGAGTGCTCTACACGGTGCTGCTAAGCTCCTTTGTCGTAGCCACGCATGGCACCCTCTACCACTACAAGGTTATTTTGACAGCTACGCCTTTTACACTTTGGGGACTGACGCTGGCGATATTCTTGGGCTTTCGTAATAGCGTGGCCTACCAGCGCTTTTGGGAAGCGCGGACCCTGTGGGGAGAATTGCTCATCGTCTCTCGCAACCTAGTGCGGCAAACGTTGAGTTTTTTTCCTGGAATGACTGTTGAAGAGCGACGCTCCATAGCTCTTCAACTGACCGCATTCAGCCATGCGCTTCGCGACCACTTGAGAAACGATGACCCAACGCCCGACCTGAAGCGCCTTCTGACACAGAACGACTGCGCCCGGGCGCTGGCAGCCGCCAATCGGCCTAATGTGATACTGGGTCTTATTGGACAGAACATCAGTCAGTTGATGCGGCAACACAACTCCAGCGAAATTCTTCTTAGCTCTGTAGATCAACAGATCAGTCGCCTCTCCTATGTGCTGGGAGGCTGTGAACGCATCAGAAATACACCTATCCCCTATCCCTATATTCTGATGCTGCATCGCACCGTACACATTTACTGTTTTCTACTACCGTTCTGCCTGGTGGATAGCATTGGCTGGTTTACCCCACTTGCTGTTTGCGTACTGGCGTATACCTTTTTTGGACTGGATGCCCTGGGAGATCAGATAGCGGACCCTTTCGATAAGATGCCAAACGACCTGCCACTCAATGCCATGTGCAGAGGTCTGGAAATCTCCCTGCTTGAACTGCTGGATGAACGAGACCTCCCGCCCCCTCTACACCCTCAGGACGGTTTATTGCTGTAAGCCTTTCGAGGAAAGACAGGCTTGCCATGCTAACTACCAAGTGTTGCAGTAGAACGCTTATTACGAACAGCAACGCCTCATGCCACGAACCCTATCCCTGCCTACCAGAAAATACCCATCCGCCGGTCTTGCCAGGCGACTAGCTGCAAGCCTCTATGACAGCATTCTGCTTGTTGCCTTGATAATGGTGGCTACATTGGGTTATTTCGGCGGGTTGGCGGCCTGGATGGGAGGTTCCCGCCTCAAGGCAATGGCCGAACAAGGGGAGCTGATAGGCGACCCTATATTGAGCATCCTGATTGTATTGGTCAGCTTTGCTTACTTTGCGGGCTACTGGATACATAACGGCCAAACGCTCGGCATGCAGGCCTGGAAGATCCGAATACAAAATACCGACGGCACAAGGATTAGTCTGCCTCAAGCCGCCCTGCGCTTCGCCGCCGCTCTTTTCTCGTATCTCTGCCTAGGGGTAGGCCTTTTATGGATACTCGTCGATACACGCAGGCGAAGCTGGTCTGATCTGGCTTCCAAGAGCCAAACCATACATATCTTGGAGTAGGACACAAAAAAGGCCGAACAGATGAATGTTCAGCCTTTTTCGTGAGGACATCAGCCCGCTTTACGCAATAACCATATGCCTGCCAATGCACAGACTCCTGCAGGCACCAGGACCGCCAATATGGGTGAGAATCCAAATACCAGACTGGAGGGCCCCAACAGGTCCTGAGCAATACGGAATACGAATCCTACTACCACACCGGTAAAAATACGCTGACCCAATGTTACCGAGCGCAGCGGGCCGAAGATGAATGAAATGGCCATTAATACAAGTGCCGCTGTCACCAGCGGCTGGAATACCTTGCCCCAGAACGCCAGCCAGTAAGAGGCATTATTAAGCCCCTGATCCGCCAGGTAATGGATGTACCACCACAAACCAGAAATGGACAAAGCATCGGGCTCCATCACAACGGTGTCGAGTATTTGTGGTGTCAGTTCGATGTCCCAATTTTCTGTTGGAGCTGTTATGACTTCGGTGTGACGATCACGGAAGTGGGTCGTGGAGATCGTTTGCAGCTCCCAATGGTCGCCTCGGTACTCGGCACGCTTGGCAAAGCTTGCCGACAGCAAATGGCGCTGCTCATCAAACTGATAACGTGTAATACCAAACAGAACACCGTTGGGCTGCACCGCATTGATATGAACGTACTCACGTCCCTGACGATGCCACAGGCCATGCTTGGAACTCTGGGCATCACCGCCGCCCTGCGCCATTGCACGGTTGCTCTGAGCAATGTTTTCCGACCAGGGAGCGACATATTCACCAATAAGCACGCCTGCAAGCATGATCAGCAGCATAGGCTTCATGACAGCCCAGACAATTCGAGCCAGCGAGACACCAGCGGCTCGCATGATGATCAGCTCGCTGCTACTGGCCAGCGAGCCCAGGCCAATCAGACAGCCTATCAGCGCTGCCATGGGCAGGAGCTCATAAGCCCGCCGCGGGCCAGTCAACAGTACATACGTAAGCGCCTGCAGGGCGCCGTAGTTATCATCGAAATCCCCTAGCTGATCGATATAGGCAAACAGCAAGGCCAATCCAAGAATAACGCCAAGAACAGCCAGAATACTGACTAGAACCGAGCGACCTATATAACGATCGAGTTTACTCATGACCTTTCTCCGTAGCACGGCGGCGCATGGACAGGCGCAACGGCTCCCAGAAGGCCAGCAGCAAACCTAACGCAAGAAACAACAGATGAACCGGCCAAAGACCGATGGCAGGCGGAAGCTTGCCCTTATCGAGCGAGCCACGGGCGGCAATCAGCAGGGAAAGGTAGGCCATATAAAGCAGGATGGCGGGCAGTAGTTTAAGGAAGCGTCCCTGACGTGGATTGACACGCGATAACGGCACGGCAATCAGCGTCACGATGAAAACCAGCACCGGAATGGAAAGACGCCACTGCAGCTCGGCCTTCTGACGGATGTCATCGCTGGACATCAGGGCACGTGTCGGAATCGCTTCGCGCGCACCTACATCCGTACTGACTTCAGGCTTAGGAAGCAACACTCCGTAGGTATCGTATTGAAGCGCACGATAGTCCGCCTGACCTGGGGTACCGTCATACCGGAAACCATTTTCCAGAATCAGGTAACGACTGCCATCGGAATGGATTTCCTGGTGGCCCTTATCGGCGATCAGCACACCAATGCCCCGATCAGACCCGGCCTTGGCTTCATTCTTTTCAGAAATAAAGACGCCCGAGAGCTGGGTACGATCATTGCTGAGCGCTTCGGTATAGGTCACCCGCGAGCCATCACGCAGCGACTGGAAGCGACCGGGCGCCAGGGTATCGAACTCGGTCAGCGCATCCTGCTGATTCAAGATCTCACCCACACGCTGAACGCCCATAGGGGTCAGCGACAGACTCAACCAGGCAACAACAAACGCAATGAGTGTTGCCGGTGCCATCGTATAGGCCAGGAGGCGTTGCTGACTCATTCCGGTAGCGGAAAGGACCGTCATCTCACTTTCCAGGTACAGACGGCCATAGGAGAGCAGAATCCCCAAAAATAGACCAAGCGGCAGAATCAGCTCTAGGAAACCGGGAATCCGGTATCCCATGATCATCATCAAGGCGCCAGGATCCAGGATACCCTGCGCAGCTTGAGCCAGATATTTAATGAAGCGACCACTCATGATGATCACCAGCAAAACGGCGCTTACCGCGCCCATGGTGGTGAGAACTTCACGTGCTAGATAACGAAAGACGATCAAACAAGGCTCTCCAGGGTTGTCAGGCTCAGGCGCGTACGCTCAAACTAGCCGCCGTTGCTAAACCGACCCGCGCAAGGCAGCCCGCAGGGCGGCCCCGGCGAAAATAGCTGGCATTATCCTGCAAACCTACTCGTTTGTCTTGGGGAGCTTCTCGTAATGGAATTTCTCGTTAAAAGTGCAAGTCCGGAAACACTGAAAACAGCCACACTGGTTCTTGCTGTTGGTGAACATGGTTATATGGACGCTTCGGCGGCCACGGTCGATACCGCTACCGGTGGCGCCCTGAGCGCTGCAGTCAAGCGCGGTGATCTGGCAGGCAAACCGGGGCAGACGCTGCTGCTGACCGGCCTTACCGGTCTGAAAGCCGAGCGCGTTTTGCTGGTGGGCACTGGAAATACTGAAGAAGGCCTGGGCGATCGCGCATATCGCAAAGTGGTCAGCGCAGCATTAGGCGTACTCAAAGGTTTGGGCGGTACTGATGCTGCCTTCTTCCTCGGCGATGTCAACGTCAAGCAGCGTGACAGCTATGCGAAGGCTCGCCTGCTGGCTGAAACGCTGGCGGATGGCCTGTATGTTTTCGATCGTTTCAAGAGCAAGAAAACCGAGCCTCGTGCTCTGAAGAAAATCATTCTGGCAGGCAGCAAGGCCGCTCAAGTTGATATGGAGCGAGGCCTTGCCCACGCCCAGGCCATTGCTGCAGGCGTTGCCTATGCCAAGGATTTTGGCAACCTGCCACCAAACATCTGTAACCCCGCCTACATTGCGGACGAAGCCAAAGCACTTGGCAAGCAGTACAAGGAAACCGGCCTCAAAGTCGATGTACTGGACGAAAAGAAGATGCGCGAGCTGGGCATGGGTTCGTTTCTCGCCGTGGCACAAGGCAGCGAGCAACCGCCCCGCCTGGTAGTGCTTCAATACAAGGGTGCTGCAAAAGACACAGCCCCCCATGTTCTGGTCGGCAAAGGCATTACGTTCGATACCGGCGGCATCAGCATCAAGCCCAGCCAGGGCATGGATGAGATGAAATACGACATGTGTGGTGCTGCCAGCGTACTGGGTACATTCCGTGCCGCGCTCGAGCTCAAGCTCCCAATCAACCTGGTAGGCCTGTTGGCTTGCGCCGAAAACATGCCTAGTGGAACGGCGACCCGCCCTGGCGACATCGTCACAACCATGAGCGGTCAGACGGTGGAAATCCTCAACACAGACGCTGAAGGCCGTCTGGTGCTGTGCGATACACTAACCTATGCCGAGCGCTTTAAGCCCCAGTCCGTGATCGATATCGCTACACTGACCGGCGCCTGCGTCACAGCCCTGGGGTCGGTTGTCTCTGGCCTGCTAGGTAACGATGACAACCTGATCCAGCAGATCAAAGCCGCCGGCGATGCGGCTGATGACCGCGTATGGCAGTTGCCTCTGCATGATGAGTATCAAGAGCAACTCGACAGTCCCTTCGCTGATATCGCAAACATTGGTGGCCCTAAAGCAGGCACCATTACGGCAGCGTGCTTCCTGTCGCGCTTTGCCAAGAACTACAAATGGGCTCACCTGGATATCGCTGGCACCGCCTGGATCAGTGGTGGCAAGGACAAGGCCTCTACCGGCCGCCCCGTCCCATTGCTTATGCAGTATCTGCTAGACCGCAGCCAAGGCTGAATCGGTGCAGCGCGATAGGGTTCGCTTCCCTATCGCGCCGCTGCTGCCAGCCATACTCCGGAGCCAGACATGACCCGTGTCGACTTCTATGTTCTTCCCAGCGACGACCCTGACGCCCGACTGACGTTTGCATGCCGCCTCGCCGAAAAAGCGTGGAGACAGCAGATGCAGACGTATATCCATTGCGCTGACGAAGCCCAACGCAGTCAGCTGGACGAACGGCTTTGGGACTTCCGTCCCGACAGCTTCCTGCCTCACGATTTTGCCGAGGACAAGCCGGATAGCCCAGTCCTGCTGGGTATTGACACCCAACAGGAGCGAACCGGCGAAATGTTGATCAACCTGGATACTCGTATTCCTGCTTTTTTTGCCGGCTTCAGCAGAATTGCCGAACTGGTCATCGAAGAGGCTTCAATACGCAAAGCGGCTCGTGAGAATTTCCGCTTTTACCGAGAGCGCGGCTATGCTTTACAAGACCATCGTCTGTCGCGAGTCTGACAATCATGGACAAAGACCTCCCGCCTCGCCCGGCACATCTCATGAATGATCTGGAATCGATCCGCCAGCTACTGGATAAACACGACCTTCCCATGCTTACCGACCGGCTGGACCAGGATGGTATTCCTGTACTGTCCGATGTAGTCGTACCCTCTATTGAACGGCTAAGCGCTATTCCTCCGCTGCTTGATCAGATCGAGCCGGAGCGCGTTTCTCGACAGGATGAGGAATCCCTGGAGGAGCTACTTCGCCAGGAAGCGCGCCTCATACTCCAGGAGGTCATTGCCGAATTCGCACCTAAAGTTGAAGCCGAACTGCAAAAACGCCTGGATGCCCGCCTCGATGAACTGATCAGGCAGCGCGAGCAGGTCTGATTACAAGACGGTCAGTGTTGCGATCAATCGCACCTGACCGTTATCCCCGTTATACTCAAAGGCTTTCCCTCTTCAGACGCCTTTGCCAACGTACATGGACAAGACTTACCAGCCACACGACATCGAAACCTCTTGGTACCAGACCTGGGAATCCAAGGGATACTTCGCGCCTCAGGGCTCCGGCGAGCCCTATACCATTATGATTCCGCCGCCCAACGTCACCGGCAGCCTGCACATGGGCCATGGCTTTAACAATGCCATCATGGACGCCCTGATCCGCTTCCGCCGCATGCAGGGCCGCAATACCCTGTGGCAGCCCGGCACGGACCACGCAGGCATTGCCACCCAGATGGTGGTGGAGCGCCAATTGAGTGCGCAGGGCGTCAGCCGTCATGATCTGGGTCGCGAGAAGTTTCTAGAGAAAGTCTGGGAATGGAAAAACGAGTCTGGCGGCAACATCACTCGCCAGATTCGTCGCCTGGGCTCTTCCGTAGACTGGTCACGCGAACGCTTCACGATGGATGACGGTCTGTCTGAAGCAGTCAAGGAGGCCTTTGTCCGTCTACACGAGGACGGCCTGATTTATCGCGGCAAGCGCCTGGTCAACTGGGATACCAAGCTGCATACGGCTATCTCCGATCTGGAAGTCGAGAACCATGATGAGAAAGGCTCATTGTGGAACCTGCGCTATCCCCTGGCTGATGGTGCCAAGACGGCAGAGGGCAAGGATTACCTGATCGTTGCCACGACCCGCCCGGAAACCATGTTGGGCGACTCCGCCGTAGCGGTACATCCTGAAGATGAGCGCTACAAGGCACTGATCGGCAAATTCATCGAGCTGCCGCTGGTAGGCCGTCGCATCCCGATCGTGGGCGACGATTATTGTGATCCAGAATTTGGCACAGGTTGCGTCAAAATCACCCCTGCTCACGACTTCAATGACTATGAGGTCGGCAAGCGCCATAACCTGCCCCTGATCAATATTTTCGATAAAAACGCAGCGGTACTCGCCACCGCACAAGTATTCAACCTGGATGGCAGCGTAAACACTGAAGTCGACGCAGGGATTCCGTCCGCATACGCGGGCCTGGATCGTTTCGAAGCCCGCAAGCAGATCGTAGCGGCCTTTGACTCTGCCGGTCTTCTAGAGAAAATTGAAGACCATGCGCTGAAAGTACCCAAGGGCGATCGCTCCGGCACTGTTATTGAGCCTTGGCTGACCGATCAATGGTACGTCTCCACCAAGCCTCTGGCTGAAAAAGCCATTGAGGTCGTGGAAAACGGCTCTATTCAGTTCGTACCCAAACAGTACGAGAACATGTACTTTTCCTGGATGCGTGATATTCAGGATTGGTGCATCAGCCGTCAGCTCTGGTGGGGCCACCGTATTCCGGCGTGGTATGACGAGGCTGGCAACGTCTACGTTGGTCGCGATGAAGCGGAAGTCCGCAGCAAGCACAATCTGGGCGAGATCGCGCTGCGCCAGGACGACGACGTTCTCGACACCTGGTTCAGTTCGGGTCTGTGGACATTCTCTACCCTTGGTTGGCCGGAACAGACCGAATTTTTAAAGACGTTCCACCCCACCGACGTTCTGGTAACCGGTTTTGACATCATCTTCTTCTGGGTCGCCCGGATGATCATGCTGTCTACTCACCTGACTGGGCAGATTCCGTTCAAAACCGTCTACGTTCACGGTCTTGTACGCGACGGTCAGGGCCAGAAGATGTCCAAATCCAAGGGCAACGTGCTTGACCCGCTGGATATCGTCGATGGCATTGATCTGGAGAGCCTGCTGCAGAAGCGCACCAGCGGCATGATGCAGCCAAAGCTGGCGGAAAAGATTGCCAAGCAGACCCGTGCTGAATTCCCGGAAGGCATTGCCAGCTACGGTACTGATGCCCTGCGTTTCACATTCTGCTCCCTGGCCTCCACCGGCCGCGATATCAAATTCGATATGGGCCGTGTCGAAGGCTTCCGCAATTTCTGCAACAAGATCTGGAATGCGGCCAACTTCGTGCTGGAAAACACCGAAGGCAAGGACTGTGGCGTCAATGACGAACCGGTCGAATTGTCTTCTGTGGATTGCTGGATCATCTCTCAACTGCAGCGTACAGAAGCTGAAGTGACTCGCCAGCTAGAACAGTTCCGCTTCGACCTGGCTACTCAGGCACTCTATGAATTCATCTGGGATGAATACTGCGCTTGGTATCTGGAGCTAGTGAAGCCGGTATTGTGGGATGAGAATGCCTCTATCGAACGTCAGCGTGGTACGCGTCGCACGCTAGTACGTGTGCTGGAAGTTGCGCTGCGTCTGGCACATCCGTTCATGCCCTTCATTACGGAGGAAATCTGGCACCGTATCGCGCCGCTGGCCGGCCAACAGGGCGAAACCCTCATGCTGCAGACTTGGCCCATTGCCAATGAGGCCCGTATCGATAGCGCAGCTGAGGGTGATATCGAGTGGATCAAGGCGCTGATGCTAGGAGTGCGTCAGATTCGTGGTGAGATGAACATCTCCATGGCCAAGCGCATCGACATTCTGCTCAAGCATGCCAGCGCTGAAGATCAGCGACGCATGAGCGAAAACGAGCCCCTGCTCAAGAAGCTGGCCAAGTTCGAGTCGATCCGCATTCTGGCTGCCGATGAAGAGGCACCGCTTTCTGCTACAGCGCTTGTTGGCGAGATGGAAGTGTTGGTACCGATGGCAGGTCTGATCGACAAGGCTGCTGAACTGGGTCGTCTGGATAAGGAAATCCAGCGTCTGGAAGGCGAGGTAAAGCGCGTCGGAGGCAAGCTGAACAACGCCGGCTTCGTGGACAAGGCGCCAGCCGAGGTGATTGCCAAAGAACGCGCCAAGCTGGCCGAAGCCGAGCAGGCGCTCGCCAAGCTGGCCGAACAGCGTGGACGAATCGCCAGCCTGTAACGGTTGAATGCCACCATAGGCCCGCTTAGGCGGGCCTTTTGATTTGTTATCGATGGATGCTCAAGGATTGGACAATGGACGTAAGCAAAACCAAGACAAGCTTCTACCGCCGCCTGTACGTCGCCTGGCTGGTCGACTCTGGAGTCGCAACGAGTGTACCGGCCCTGATGGAAGCGACAGGCATGCCCAGACGTACTGCACAGGACACCCTTTCGGCGTTGAGCGATCTGGATATCGACTGTGCATTTGAGCAGACCGAAGGCGCTCGCAACCATGCAGGACATTATGTCATCCGTGATTGGGGCGCTATCGATAAGCGCTGGATCCGCTCCAACCTCCCCACCATAAAAGCCCTGCTGGGCTACCCCTAATCGTTCGAGCCTTTTCATGACTCAGCCACCCAAGCGCCCCGCTGCCCCCAACCTGAATAAAGGGGTTCTGCATCCCCGCAACCGTCACCAGGGGCGCTATGATTTTGCCAAGATGATTAAGGCCTGCCCTGAACTGGCGCCCTTCGTCATCATCAACCCCTACGGCAAGCAAAGCATCGACTTTGCCGATCCTACCGCTGTCAAAGTCTTCAATCGCGCCCTGCTCCGGCAATATTATGGAATTGCCCACTGGGACATCCCGGAAGGCTATTTATGCCCCCCTATTCCAGGCCGCGCCGATTATGTTCATTCCTTGGCAGACCTGCTGACTGAACGTAATGAGGGTATTGTTCCTCGTGGCGCTATGATCAAGGCGCTGGATATAGGGGTTGGCGCCAACTGCATCTATCCGCTGATTGGCCATCACGAGTACGGCTGGCATTTCGTTGGGGCCGATATCGACGCAACGGCGCTGGCCTCCGCCAAGACCATCCTGCAAGGCAATCAGCTGACCAAGGCTATATCGTTACGGCAGCAGACCGAGCCGAACCGCACGTTTCGAAACATCATCGCCCCAGATGATCGTTTCGATATAACTCTCTGCAATCCGCCCTTTCACACCTCTCTGGAAGAAGCGCGCAGCGGCAGTCAGCGCAAGTGGAAAAACCTTGGCAAACTGGACCCGAAGCGCAAATTGCCCGTACTCAACTTCGGCGGTCAGGGCGCTGAGCTATGGTGCAAGGGCGGTGAAGCCCGCTTTGTACGCACCTTGGCAGAAGACAGTGCCTGCTATGGTCCGCAGGTGTTCTGGTTTAGTACTCTGGTGTCCAAGGTCTCTAATGTCGACAGTCTGGTGGCTGCTCTAAAGCAGGTCCATGCGGTAGATATCCGTACGATCGACATGTCCCAAGGTCAGAAACGCAGCCGGCTGGTGGCCTGGACTTTTCTTTCACCGGATGCTCAAGACCAATGGCGCCGCACACGCTGGATCAAGAATGCCGATTAAGCCCGTCGCACGGGTGCGGTACACTATCAGGCCACATCTGATTTTCGCGGCAATGTCGCCTGCGCTTCATTGATAGAGAGTCCCATGCCCATTCGCCATGCTATCGTTCACCTGATCGACAAGAAACCCGACGGTCAGCCCGCTACGCTGCATGCCCGTGAAGCCGAGCTCGAGGCATCCCAGGCCATCGAAAACCTGATGGCCGATCTCAACGAAAGCTATAACGCCAAACCCAACAAGGCCTGGGGGCTGTTCCACGAGGAGTCTGGTGCCTATCCCTTCAGTGGCTGGCTCAATGAGTATCTGGACGGCGGCAAGAACTTTGTTGCATTCAGCCAGCAGGCCGTCGAGCACCTCAAGCAGCTTATGGAAGGCTCAAACCTTTCAACAGGCGGCCATGTTCTCCTTGCCCATTATCAGCAAGGCATGACGGATTACCTTGCCATTGCCCTGCTGCATCATAGTGAAGGCGTAACCGTAACCGACACCCTGGACGTAGCGCCCGCCAAACACCTGGACCTCGGGCAGCTTCATTTGGCGGCACGCATCAATATTTCCGAATGGCGTAATAACAAGCAGTCCAAGCAATACATCTCCTTTATCAAGGGCAAGGGCGGCAAGAAGGTCTCGGATTATTTTCGTGACTTCATTGGCTGCCAGGAAGGTGTCGATGCGCCCAGCGAGACGCGCACCCTGCTCAAGGCCTTTAGCGACTATGTAGAAAGCGAAGACCTGCCTGAGGAGAAAGCCAAGGAAAAAACCGACACCCTGGTCGACTATGCCAGCACCCAGGCCCGTATTGGCGAGCCCATTGCCCTGGATGAACTGTCGGAGCTGATGAGTGAAGAGCAGCCCAAGGCCTTCTATGATTACATCCGCAACAAGGACTACGGACTTGCGCCTGAAATCCCTGCAGACAAGCGCACCCTCAACCAATTCCGCCGCTTTACGGGGCGCGCCGAGGGACTATCCATCAGCTTCGAGGCTCACCTGCTTGGCTCCAAGGTAGAGTACGACGAGTCTCAGGACGTATTGATCATCCGACAAGTCCCTACCCAGCTAAAAGATCAGATCAAGCGCCGCAAGGACTGACCGCCAGGCAGAGTGACAGCCCTGATCGCTCTGCCTGTCAGCCTCATCGCGTTTCGATATTGAATCCTATCCTGGGAAAGTGAACATGGACAATGCCGGCACGCTCGTCCTCACGTCTTAGAATTACTTCCTCTGTCCCGGCATAGAGCAATTCACCTTCTACCTCCTCCAGTCCATAATCCTGAGCTGAAACCGCTACACGATCGCCTTGAGCAAGGCCCGCCGGCAAGAACATTTCCCCTTCTGGAATAGGGGCAGGATCGGAATCATACGCAATGCGTATGGCCTCCTCTGCGCTCAGGTCGGAATAAGTGCCATGACCGAATCCCAGCACTCGACCTAGCCAGGTGGATACTTCAGGATAAGTGTCCACCAGAGGCGCAGTCTGGCGAGCTGACTGCAAAAACCAGAGGCAATGCGCCAGCGAGAAATCTGCGATAGAGGGAGCATTGAAGAGGTATTCGCCACTGCTGCGCGCCAATTGCTCCTCAAGTCGTGCCATTAGGGTGGGCCAATGTTGGGCCGCCTGCCTTGCCGTAACCCGAGGTGCATTTCCCTTTTCAAAAAGCGCCTTACGGTCCGCCATGAACGCGTGAGCCTGCTCAGGCGGAACATTGGCCATGCGCTCGGCGATGACGTCGGGCTGGAAAATCAGTGCCACGGCGTGCTGGAACACTACACTATCGGCCCAGGCTGCAAAGGCGCGACAGGCAAACTCCTGGCCCTCTGGAAAGAGCGTGGGAGTGGCCTTAGCCTGCTCCAGGCGCTGCGCGATCAGCGCCGTATCACAATAGATATCCGCCCCGACCTGAAGCACAGGCGTCTTGCGATAGCCGCCGGTCAATGCGGTGAGATCCGGCTTTGGCATGACACGGGGAATAATGACGGAGCGCCAGGACAGCTGCTTGAATCCCATCAGCAGATGCACTTTCTCGGCAAAAGGAGAGGTCCAGTAGTGATGCAGGATGAGATCGGTCATGCGCACGTCCTCTTATTGGAGAAGCGCAGAGTAACCGCCCTCCCCCTTAAAGACTATCCTCCCTGAGCCACTATCATGGCTTCCTTGATGTTCTTTTTGAGTTTTTTAACGGCGCGTTCACGGCGAAGCGCTGCAGATTTGTCTACACACGGCTCCGTATAGACCAGTGCCTTGGCAGGACTTGAATGAAAAAAGCGAGCCCCCTTGCCTTGCTGGTGAGCCTTGAAACGGCGTTGAGGGTCATCGCTGATGCCGCAGTAGAGTGAGCCATTTTCAGCTCTGACCAGATAGACGAACCACGGCCGCAGCGGATGAGTCATGGTCAAGGATAAGGGTAAAGCGTCCACGTACAGCAAGCCATTCAACCAGAGAGCGTAGCTGTATTCTCCCGCTTGGCCCGATAAAAGGACAGCCTAATAAGAAAGGCGCCCTGAGGCGCCTTTCTTGATGGATCAGTGGAGGATCTGACCCAGGAAGAGCTTGGTACGCTCGTTTTGAGGATTATCGAAGAACTGATCCGGCGGGGCCTGCTCGACGATTTCACCCTTGTCCATGAAAATCACACGGTTTGCTACCGTTCGGGCAAAGCCCATTTCGTGAGTCACGCACAGCATGGTCATGCCATCCTGAGCAAGGCCGATCATGGTATCGAGCACCTCCTTTACCATTTCCGGGTCAAGCGCTGAGGTAGGCTCGTCAAACAGCATGATCTTGGGCTTCATGCACAACGCACGGGCAATGGCCACACGCTGTTGCTGACCACCGGAGAGCTGTCCTGGATACTTGTGAGCCTGATCTGGAATGCGTACGCGCTTCAGATAATGCATCGCGACTTCTTCGGCTTCCTTCTTGGGTAGCTTACGTACCCAGATAGGGGCCAGCGTACAGTTTTCCAGTACCGTCAGATGAGGGAATAGATTGAAATGCTGGAAGACCATCCCGACTTCACGGCGAATGGCCTCGATGTTTTTCAGGTCCCCATTGAGCTCTACATCATCAACGACAATATTGCCCTTCTGATGCTCTTCCAGGCGGTTGATACAGCGGATCGTGGTCGACTTGCCTGACCCTGACGGGCCGCAGAGCACGATACGCTCGCCCTGTCGGACCGTCAGGTTGATGTCCTTAAGCACGTGGAACTGACCGTACCATTTGTTCACGTCTTGCATCTGGATCATGATCTTGTCACCGATGCCCAGAGTCTTGGCATTTTCACTCATGCTGATTCGCTCCTTAGCGGCGATGGCCGGTGTCGAGACGGCGTTCCAGACGCTGACTGTACTGCGACATACCGAAACAGAAAGCCCAATAAATCAATGCGCCAAAGACATAGCCTTCGGTCGACATACCCAGCCAGGCTGGATCAACGGTAGCCTGGTGCAGGCTGTTCAAGAGATCGAACAGACCAATGATGATCACCAGACTGGTATCCTTGAACAGCGCGATAAACGTGTTCACGATTCCCGGGATCACCAGCTTCAATGCCTGAGGCAGTATGACCAGCCCCATGGCGCGCCAGTAGCCCAGTCCCATGGCTGACGCCGCTTCGTACTGCCCTTTCGGGATCGCCTGCAAACCACCACGCACGACTTCGGCAATGTAAGCTGACTGGAACAGGATGACGCCAATCAGTGCCCGCAATAGTTTGTCGAAGCTCATGCCTTCAGGCAGGAACAACGGCAGCATGACGGATGACATGAACAACACCGTGATCAGCGGAATGCCCCGCCAGAACTCGATAAAGGTCACGCACAACACGCGTACGGCCGGCATCTCCGAACGACGTCCCAATGCCAGGAATATACCCAGCGGCAGCGCACCGGCAATACCGACAGAGGCAATGACCAGTGTCAGCGTCAGGCCACCCCAACGGCTGGTGGGCACCGCGTCGAGACCCAGCACGCCGCCATGCAGCAATACCCAGGCAACAACGGGATAAACGATCAGGAAAACGATGCCATAAACTACCTTTCGGGGCATCGCCTTGATAAACAGCGGTGCAGCACCCAAAACCGCGAGCACCAGCGCCACATCCACACGCCAGCGCAGCTCCGGCGGGTAAAACCCGTACATGAACTGACCAAAGCGCATCTTGATGAATACCCAGCACGCGCCTCCTGGCGTACAGTCGGAGCGTTCGGTCCCGCTGAACGTTGCATCCAGGAAAGCCCATTTGATCATGGGCGGAACCAACAGCCAGACCAGATACAGAGCAAGTAACGTAAGCAGCGTGTTGTAAACGCTGGAAAACAGATTGGCCCGCATCCAGGCCCACGCACCGACCGAGCGATTCGGCGGCGGCAGATCAGGTTTGAACGTATGTGTAGTCATGATCGCCTCTTATCGCTCACGCAAAGCCATTCGCTTGTTGTACACGTTCATCAACAGCGAAATGCTCAGGCTGATAACCAGATAGACTGACATCGTGATGGCAATGGTCTCGATCGCCTGCCCGGTCTGGTTCAGTACCGTACCGGCAAACAGCGACACCATGTCCGGATAGCCAATACCGGCAGCCAATGATGAGTTCTTAGTCAGGTTAAGGTATTGGCTGGTCAGTGGCGGGATGATGACCCGCATGGACTGGGGAATGATGACCAGGCGTAGCGTCCGACTAGGCTTCAGCCCCAGGGAATTGGCTGCTTCGGTCTGCCCATGGCTCACCGACTGGATACCCGAACGAACCGTTTCAGCAATGAATGCTGCGGTATAAACGGAGAGTGCCACCAGCAAGGCGAACAGCTCAGGAATCACCACCCAGCCGCCCTGAAAGTTGAAGCCCTTGAGCTGCGGAACGATCCAATGGAACGGTGCACCAAATATCAGGGCTGCCAAACCTGGCAGAACGATCAGCAAAGCGATAATCGAGATCAGCAGCGGAAAGCCTCTTCCGGTCCTGTCACGCCGAACCTTTACCCAGCGCGCCAGGGCAATACTGGCCACAACAGCTAGCGCAATCGCCACCAGGAACGGTACGACACCTTCTGCCGACACGGGTGCTGGAACGTACAGTCCTCGGTTGTTCAAAAACAACGTGTCGAAGAAGCTGAGACTCTGTCGGGGTCCAGGCACCAGACGCAACACAGCGAAATACCAGAAGAATATCTGGAGCAGTGGCGGAATGTTGCGAAAGGTCTCGATATAGATCGCGGCGAGTTTACGTACCAGCCAGTTCGGCGAAAGACGAGCAATACCGATGATAAAGCCCAGCACAGTGGCCAGGATGATACCCAGGATGGATACCAGAAGCGTATTCGCCAGGCCGACCAGAAAGAGTCGGCCATAAGAATCCGATTCCTTGTAGTCGATCAGACTCTGGCTAACGCCAAAGCCTGCGCTATGCTCAAGAAAAGCAAAACCGGAGGTGATCCCCCGGTGTTCCAGGTTGGTTTGTGTGTTGTTGAATAAGTACCAGCCAAGTGCAGCGACCGCCACAATAGCCAGTATCTGAAACGCCCAGGCGCGAGCGCGCGGATCGTTGATCAACGACCCAGACGTGCCTATTGATTTAGACATGATGTTTTCCGAGATGCGATGAAACAAAACGCCGCGACCTGGCTATTAACCAGGCCGCGGCGATAGGCAAATCAGCGCACGGGAGGTGCGTACAGGATGCCGCCTTTGTTCCATTGAGCATTCAGGCCGCGCTTGATCTTGAGCGCGCTACCCATGCCGACGTTACGCTCGAAGACCTCGCCATAGTTACCAACCTGCTTGACAATCTGAACCGCCCAATCTTTGGGCAGCTTCAGGTCGTTACCAAAGTTGCCTTCGGCACCCAGCATACGAGCCACATCAGGATTCTTGGCGTTCTTGGCCATGTCTTCCACGTTGGCAGAGGTAATACCTAGTTCCTCAGCGCCGATCATGGCGAATAGCGACCATTTCGCAATGGCAAACCATTCATCATCACCTCGGCGTACAGCAGGACCGAGAGGCTCCTTGGAGATCACTTCTGGCAGAACCACGTAATCGTCCGGGTTGGCTAGCTTGATACGCTGGGCATAGAGTTGAGACTGATCGGACGTCAGTACGTCACAACGTCCGGCTTCAAGGGACTTGGCGCTTTCGTCAGAACGATCATAAGTGATCGGGGTGTACTTCATACCATTGGCACGGAAGTAGTCAGAAACGTTCAGTTCAGTCGTGGTACCCGCCTGAATGCAGATCGTTGCACCATCGAGTTCTTTAGCGCTGGAAACACCTAGCTTCTTATTGACCAAAAAACCAACGCCGTCGTAGTACGTTACGCCCGTGAAATTCATACCCATGCCAGCGTCCCGTGAACTGGTCCAGGTAGTATTACGGGAGAGAATATCGATTTCGCCAGACTGCAACGCCGTGAAGCGCTCCTTGGCAGTCAATGGTGAATAGCGGACTTTCTCGGCGTCACCGAATACGGCAGCAGCCACTGCCCGGCATACATCAACATCAAGACCTGCATACTTGCCACCCGCCTCTGCATAGGAGAAGCCAGGCAGACCATCACTGATACCGCACTGCACGAAGCCCTTTTTCTTCACGGCATCCAAGGTCGCACCTGCATGGGCGAAGCCACTGACACCCAATACAGCCGCAGTGGTCAGAATCGCCAGGGTGGATTTCACCATTTTCATCGATAACCTCCAGTTGTTATAAAAGTCAGCATCCGGTCCCGCTTGCCCTTTAGGGCTTGTACGCAGCCATGAGAGCAACGTATACATCGCAAGAACCATCGAGGAATTGAGAGGTTCAACCCCTTCGCTCTCGGCTCGCTGCTGGAAATATTTGTTTTTATTTGCTTGACCGAGTGGCCTTTAATACACCAGACAACATGACAACGTTGTGTTACCTGTCGGTGCATCAAAAAGCACACATTGCAGATACAGCAAAAGGCGGACCACTTATAGCGACATGGCAGAATCGAAGCGGCTTAGTAAACTTCACTGAGACTGCAAAAGAATTTATATAAATGCGACACCCTCTTAACGCACCATTTGTTACCGCTGCCGATCAGAACGCACTTTTATGGAGCACACATGCCTGAAATAACTCCGCTGATCATCGAATCCCCCCAACCCGCAGACTCATGCGTGATCTGGCTACACGGCCTGGGCGCAGATCGTTATGATTTTCAGCCGGTGGCCGAAATAGTGCAGCGCGTGCTCACGACGACCCGTTTTGTACTGCCTCAGGCCCCTTCACGCCCAGTCAGTATCAACGGCGGATGGGCCATGCCGTCCTGGTACGACATCCTGGCCATGTCACCTGCACGCGCCATTGATCATTCACAACTGGATGAGTCGGCCCGCTATGTCGATGAGTTGATCACGCAGCAGATGGACATGGGCATTGATGCCCGACGCATTGTGCTAGCAGGCTTTTCACAAGGCGGAGCAGTCGTGTTTCATACTGCTTTCGCCATTGCCCACAAACCTCTGGGTGGCGTACTGGCTCTTTCGACCTATGCACCCGGCTTCCAGGAAACGCTTGCCAGTGAGGCTCAGCGAGACATTCCGGTGCTATGCATTCATGGCACGCTCGATGATGTCGTACCGCTGGGGTTGGGACGTGAAGCCTATGACTTTCTCGCCAAGGAGCAGGTGCCTGTTCAATGGCAGGACTATTCCATGGGCCATGAAGTAACACAGGAAGAAATCGCCTTGATCGCTCAGTGGTTACAGGACCGTTTGGCTTGAGAGTGACGGCTCAACGTCTGTTGTCGTTGAGCCTTTGTACCAGTTCATATACAAAACAAGATAACGCTCACAGTACTGAACAATGGATGAAGAACTTTCTTTACTTATCTCAGTCAAGAAGTGATCTCTATACGTCCGCTTTCTGTAGTTTTGGAGCGACCATGCCTTCTGGCGCCGTTTTCACCCTTGTAATGCCATGCTGATGATGGCTATTCCTCAGTGGCAGGAAAACCTTCAGCATATACGCCATCTACGGTTGTTCCGGGATGTTGATCTGTCGCACCTTGAAAAACTGGCCCGCACGCTGACCAAGCGTGTTCTAAACCCAGGCGAGATGCTTCTGTCGCCCAGCGAACATAATCACTACCTTTATATGATTGTCCAGGGCCGCTTCAGGGTTCATTTGGAGTCGCTGGATAATCAACCTGTATCCGTTCTGAGTGAGGGCGACTGTGCAGGTGAGGTCAGCTTTCTCGACAATTACAAGCCAACGGCGTACGTGATCGCCGATGAAGTCTGCGAAGTCATAGGCCTGCACCGCAAGGATCTGTTTCAACTGATGGAGCATTCTCCTAAAACCACTCAGAACCTGCTTGAAATCCTGTGTGAGCGTGTCCGCCAGAACAATCGAATCATTCTGGATACCGAGCGCAACGCGAATGTCGACACGCTTACCGGCCTGTTCAATCGCAGGCGCCTTGAACAACTCTATGAGCGCGAAAGTACCCGCTGCGCATTCAACCAGCAGCCGCTTTGCCTGTTGATGCTCGATGTGGATCATTTCAAACGCTATAACGATACGTATGGGCATCTGGCAGGCGACTACGCACTTTGCATGGTAGCCAATACCCTGCGCTCCCAGTTAAGGCCTAAGGACAGCATGTCGCGCTACGGTGGAGAAGAATTTGTCATTCTGCTTCCCGAGCTGGATAAGCCTGAAGCTCGAATGATTGGCGAGCGTTTGCGGGAAAGCCTTGCCAGTATCGCCGACTTTTACTCTCCTGCCGGCAAATTACCAGGCGTTACCATTTCAATCGGCTTGGCTGAAATGCATAAACAGGATACGCTCGAGAATCACATAGAGCGTGCAGATAAAGCGCTTTATGAAGCCAAGCGCAACGGAAGAAATTGCCTGTTTGGCTAAAACAGGCAACACTCCCCTCCCTCCTCTCGATCAAGCCTCATTTGCCAGGCCCGTAACTTGCTTTACACTCCTGGCTTAATTTCTATTCAAATTACGAGATAAACCGTGCTCAAGGCACTAAAAAAACTATTTGGCAAAGGAGATGCGCAAGCACCTCAGCCCACCCCTGAAAAGGTTGCGCCCCTTCAGCGCGACGAAACCCCGTTACAGCCTGAACAGGCACAACCCACGACTCAGGCGAAAGCCGAGCGTCAGCCCAGGCCACCGAAGAAAGAAAACGGGAAACCTGCAGCGACCAGATCACCAAAGCCACGACGCGAGCGCAAGGCGCCTGTCAGCAACTGGACGCTTAATGACTTTGCAGTAGAGCCTCAGGAAGGCAAGGTCCGCTTCCACGACTTCAACCTTGCACCCAGCCTGATGCATGCTATCCATGACCTGGGTTTTCCTTATTGCACGCCCATCCAAGCACAAGTGCTGGGATTTACACTGAAAGGCCAAGATGCCATAGGTCGAGCTCAAACCGGGACGGGCAAGACAGCCGCGTTTTTGATTTCGACCATTACCCAGCTGCTTACCACCCCGCCGCCTGAAGAGCGCTACATGGGTGAGCCACGTGCACTTATTATTGCGCCGACTCGAGAGCTGGTCGTACAGATTGCCAAGGATGCAGAAAATCTGACCAAGTACACGGGCCTCAATGTGATGACCTTTGTAGGCGGAATGGATTTCGACAAACAGCTCAAGCAACTGGAGTCGCGGTTCTGCGATATCCTTGTCGCAACACCAGGGCGTTTGCTGGACTTCAACCAGCGTGGCGAGGTTCATCTGGATATGGTGGAGGTATTGGTTCTGGACGAGGCGGATCGCATGCTCGACATGGGCTTTATCCCCCAGGTCCGCCAGATTATTCGCCAGACTCCCCACAAGAACGAACGTCAGACCTTGCTGTTCTCGGCCACCTTTACCGAGGACGTCATGAACCTTGCCAAGCAGTGGACAGTCGATCCAGCCATTGTGGAAATCGAGCCTGAAAACGTAGCCAGCGAGACCGTTGACCAACGCGTATATGCAGTGTCTTCAGATGACAAGTATCGTTTGCTATACAACCTCATCAGCCAGAACAACTGGGAACGCGTGATGGTTTTCGCCAACCGCAAGGATGAGGTGCGTCGCATTGAGGAACGTCTGACTAAAGACGGCATCAGTGCAGCGCAGATGTCAGGCGATGTTCCGCAGCATAAACGGATCCGAACGCTGGAAGGCTTCCGTGAGGGCAAGATTCGTGTCCTGGTCGCTACAGATGTCGCGGGTCGTGGCATTCATATCGACGGCATTAGCCACGTTATCAATTTCACGCTACCGGAAGATCCAGATGACTATGTACACCGGATAGGACGTACAGGTCGTGCAGGTACCAGCGGAATATCAATCAGTTTTGCAGGCGAGGACGACGCATTTGCCCTACCGCCAATCGAGACATTGCTAGGCCGCAAAATCGCATGTGATATGCCTCCGGCAGAGCTACTCAAGCCAGTCCCACGCAAGCATTCCTGACGACTCGGGGGCGGAGTCGAACACTCTGCTCCCCTTTGCGCGCCTCAAAAGCCAAAAGGTGCCAGCGGTGCCAACAGGTTCAACAACCAGACCTTAACGATACTCCTGTGTGTTGGTTTAAAGCCCACACAACAGAACGAAGGGTCGCTGGTGCAATAGTAAACCTTGATCCTATCGCCTACTGCTACCTGCTCCGCCAAGGCTTTTAGACTGGAAGACGAATACCCCATTAGCGTATCCAGGAAGTTCAGGCTGTAGCGCTGCTCTTGGACCTGATAGCTGAATGTCAGCCGATAGAGTGGGGCCTTTTCCAGAGAAACGATATACCCGTCTGTCAATGCGCTGTCTGTCAGCTTCAGCCATTGCCACAGCTGACAGAGGCTTATGACAAGTACCAGCCCAAGAATGGCTCCCATCGCACACAGCCAAACCATACCTGCCCTCCGGTTTTACGCTGTCAGAGCATGGGCCTACTTCCAGCGCTGGGCAGCGCTGATATCGCTGCTCTTGCCTTCAACCCAGCGTGGGCCTTGGGGAGTGTCTTCCTTCTTCCAGAAAGGCGCCCTTGTTTTCAAATAGTCCATGATAAATGCACAGGCTTCGAACGCCGCCTGACGATGTGCGCTTGCCGTACCTACGAAAACGATGGGCTCACCAGGCTCCAGACGCCCTACCCGATGGATGATATTCACCTTGAGTAGCGGCCAACGAGAGCTTGCCTCATAAGCAATCTTCGCCAGCGACTTTTCAGTCATGCCAGGAAAATGCTCCAGATAAAGACCGGATACATCTAGTCCGTCATTGAAATCGCGTACATAGCCTATGAAGGTTACGACGGCACCTACGCCTACATTGGCCGCATGCATTGCGCTGGCTTCGACGCCAGGGTCGAACGCCTCGGCCTGCACTCGTATGGTCATGTCTAACCTCCCGTTACAGTCGGGAAGAAAGCCACTTGATCACCGTCAACCAACGGCTCATCCAATGTGCACAGCTCTTCGTTACGTGCACACATCAGGTTCCGCTCGCCTAACACTTCAGCCCACACCCCACCTCTAGCGATCAGGTGAGCACGAAGATCGTTTAGCTGAGTAAATTCATCCTGCCATTGAATGCGCTCGTGCTCGCATTGCAATGCTTCACGGTACCGTGCGAAATAATGCACTTCGATCATGCGTCGTGCTCCACTTTGAAATGGCCGCTCTTGCCACCCTTCTTTTCCAGCAGACGAACCGCTTCGATACTCATACCCCGATCCACAGCCTTACACATGTCATAGATCGTTAAGGCCGCCACGCTGGCAGCAGTCAAGGCTTCCATTTCCACGCCCGTCTGGCCTGACAATTTGCACGTTGCCTGAATATGAACGCTATCGGGCTCGCAGGCAGTGAGCTCAACTTTCACGCCTGTCAGCAGAAGCGGATGACACAAGGGGATCAATTCATGGGTTTTCTTGGCCGCCTGAATACCGGCTATACGCGCCACCGCAAAGACGTCACCTTTCGGGTGGCCGCCCTGCTGAATCATTTGCAGCGTTTCAGGGAGCATGCGCACTTGTGCTTCAGCAACAGCCTCACGAAACGTTACCTGCTTGTCGGTAACGTCCACCATGTTGGCGCGGCCCTGGGAATCAAGATGGGTCAGCATGTTTGGCCTTCCGTTATACAGAGGCCCTTGATTCTACTATGGACGAACGGGATAAGCAGGAAACTGGCAATATCCTTTGCCGGTTTCCTGCCAGGAGGTCATTACATATGCGCTTCGGCGTACTCGGCCAGCACCGAGCGAGGCACGCCTTGCAACGTGATATGCACCCCGTGGGGGAAGCCCTTGAAACGCTCGCTCAGATACGTCAATCCTGAACTGGTTGCTGACAGATACGGCGTATCGATCTGCGCCAGGTTACCCAGACAGATGACTTTTGAGCCGGCACCGGCGCGGGTAATAATGGTTTTCATCTGATGCGGCGTAAGGTTTTGGCACTCATCAATAAGGATCAGACTCTGCTGGAAACTACGCCCACGAATGTAATTCAAGGATTTGAACTGAAGCGGCACCTTACTCAGGATGTAGTCGACGCTGCTATGAGGACTTTCATCATCCATATGCAGCGCTTCCAGGTTGTCGGTAATGGCGCCCAGCCATGGCTCCATCTTTTCCGCCTCGGTGCCGGGTAGGAAGCCGATATCCTCATCCAGTCCCTGAACGCTACGCGTCGCGATGATTCGACGATAACGCTTGGTAACCATGGTTTGCTCAATGGCTGCGGCCAGGGCAAGAATGGTTTTCCCCGACCCGGCTGCCCCGGTCAGGTTTACCAAGTGAATGTCAGGATCCAACAGAGCGAACAACGCTAGGCCTTGGTAGATGTCTCGAGGTCGAAGACCCCAGGCCTCTTGATGCAGCAGAGGCTCCTGATGCATATCGAGAATGATAAGTTCATCATCCCGAACAGCCTTGACCCAACCAACGAACCCCTGCTCGTCGATAATGAAGTCATTCAGGTGCATTGGCGGCAAACTATCGGACAGCTGTACCCGATGCCAGACGCGCCCTACATCCTGCCGTGAATCGACCTTGCTGACGCGATCCCAGAAAGAACCTTCAAGGGTGTGATAGCCACGCGACAACAGTGCAATATCATCTACCAGCTGATCGGTATGGTAATCCTCAGCATCAATCCCGCATCCCCGCGCCTTTAAACGCATGTTGATGTCTTTGGTTACCAGTACTACGCGCTCACCGGGATGGTGAGTACACAGTTCAACCAGCTGATTGATGATGCGGTTATCATTGTGATTATCAGGCAGCCAGGTAACAGGGGCCGCCCGCTTGTTCATCAGAATGGAGAAATACCCTTTCGTCTCCCCTTTGCCGCGCGGTATGGGCACACCTTTTTCGACATCCTGAGGAGAGGCCTCAGCAAGAACGGTATCAATCAGCCGAATCGCCTGACGGCACTCGGCAGCCACGCTATGTTTCCCGGTTTTTAACTTATCGAGCTCCTCCAACACCGTCATCGGAATAGCAACGTGATGTTCTTCGAAGTTCAGTAGTGCATTAGGATCGTGAATCAGTACGTTGGTGTCGAGCACATAGAGGGTGGGCTGGGTGGGGCGGGAGCGTCCATGATCATCCATACTCGTTCACCTCATCGAGAATCCCAACGGGACTCTTGTGGCCAGTCGACGGAGGCCAATACGGCGCTCCGCAGCGAAAGGTGCCACCACACCTCGGGGCTTCAGGGCCAAGCCTGCAACTCAAGGGCAACCCCGTTCGTGCAGCGGACATCTTGGTAATACCCTAATCTTTGAGCAGGCAAAACCCCTTTTTTCTAACTGGACACCATTTTTTTCTTATTGGCTAATACCACTGGCAACGTTGCCGATGTGGTACTAAAGTTTTTACCCGCTGTTTACAGAGCCTCCTACCTTCATATGCCATATAGCTTTTTCCAACTGGAGCTACGTTTTGTGCACGGCCTACAATGAGCCGTTAATCGAAAGGAGCTCTATACCATGCTGATGGTGATTTCACCCGCCAAAACCCTTGACTACGAAACACCGCCAGCCACTCGGCGCTATACACAGCCTGAATGCCTCGACGACGCTCAAGCGTTGATCAATCAGCTCGTTACGCTTTCGCCTGCCGATATCGCAAAACTCATGGGAGTTTCAGACAAGATCGCCGGCCTTAACGCTGCACGCTTTGCCAGCTGGTCTCCAGACTTTACGCCTGAAAACGCCAAACAGGCTCTACTGGCCTTCAAGGGTGACGTCTATACCGGCTTAGCGGCTGAGGATTTCGACGACGCTGACTTTGACTTTGCCCAGACACACTTGCGCATGCTGTCCGGCCTTTATGGCATCTTGCGTCCTCTGGACCTTATGCAGCCCTACCGGCTGGAGATGGGAACCAAGCTGGTCAACTCACGCGGCAAGGACCTTTACGCCTTCTGGGACACGCACATCACACAGCGATTAAATGATGCGTTGGAAAATCAGGGCGACGATATTCTCATCAACCTGGCCTCGAACGAATATTTCGGCTCCGTCAAACGTGCACAACTCAAGGGCCGCGTTATCGATATCGAGTTTAGGGATCTTAAAGGCGGTCAATACAAGATCATCAGCTTCTATGCAAAAAAAGCCCGCGGACTCATGACGCGTTACATTATAAAAAACCGGTTACGAGACCTTGCCGATTTAAAGTCATTTGATGTTGAAGGGTATGTTTTTAGTGAACAATCTTCTACTCAGGAAAAATTGATCTTCCTGCGAGACAATATTGTTTAAATGAACAGATAATTTCTTCATATAAGCCTTCCCTATTAATCATGCTTTAGTTTCGCCTGCCTGCTTTTGTTAAAGCAGATGAAAATTTTACAATGGAGATAGATCCAATGAGCGCACCCGACACCAGTTCTACACAAAGGCAACACCTACGCGTTCAGCTACCAGCCAGGATCCGGTATCAAGGCGCCCACCGTGAAGGCATGGAGCATCAATTGCTTGAGCTTTCCATAGGCGGATTTAGCTTTATCTCAAAATCGATTACCGCCCGTACTGGCGATAACCTCAAGGGCAAACTGTTTTTTTCAATCAACTCCCTTAGTCTTGCTATTGACGTAACATTTGAAATCAAATCAGTTGACCGGGATACAGGTCGGGTGGGTTGCGCCTTTTATAACCTAGCCCCCAAAGAACTTTCTGCGCTTCAATATCTGATTGAGGCTTATCGCTTTAATGATGACGTTACCGTCAGTCATATGATCGACTCGGCATTTGCCCAGAAACGGCTAAGCAGAGGAGCCGCCGGGCTTATAAAAGAAAGCGGAACAGTACCACTCATCGAAGGACGGTTTGAATTCGATGAGTATCGCCTTGTTCTGCCAGGCTCGTCAGTCGACTTTTATCTGTTCGATGAGCAACAGCCAAGGTCAGGGATCATTACCTCCTTAACGCTTGAGGCAGCTGGCGCCACTTACGTAGTCATTGCGACCATTGAGCCTAGAACACAAATTCCCGCGGCCTATACAGGTACCCCTGTAAAGATCTTCGCTGCCTCTCACGCCTAGCCGTACCTCCTCTCTTGCAGCTCTAAACAAGGGCTGCTTTTCTCCTTCGTGGCTTGACCCAGATCACAAAAAGAAAAGAAGCCACTTTTTTCGGTGAACGATTCACAGAAAAGAAGTCTCAGAGGAACTAGCGTTACTACAGTTGATTCCTGCCCTGGCATTTTGGAGTGCTTAGGCTTTAATGAACTTTTTTAAGAGCACTATGTCAATGAAGACCTTGATGGCACAAAGGAATCATTCGAGCCATCTTCCTAAATTATCATTCTAATCAGCGGTAACGATCATCGTTTGGGTGGAGCAATTCAATGCTTATTAGCCTGGGGATGATGTACTGCCTATAAGCTGTAATTAATTTGTAACTAAAAAAGCTAACTAATTAGCCTGGCTTTTATTTTTTATTTCATAACCCTGCTCAAGCAGGAACTAGAAGCACGGACGCTTCGTCCCGCCCGAAGGGACTGCGACCTACAACTCAGCAAGCGCTGAAGGAGAATGCCATGATTCCAGTGATTCTTTCCGGGGGAAGCGGTTCACGACTCTGGCCGCTATCTCGAAAAATGTATCCAAAGCAGTTCCTAGCTTTGGCAAGCGAAAAGACCCTATTCCAGGAAACCATATCAAGACTGGCCTGCGAAGAACGCATGCAGCAGCCCTTGATTGTTTGCAATATCGAGCACCGCTATATTGTTGAGGAGCAGCTCAAGGCTGTTAAGTGCCAGCCTCAGTCCTTGATCATGGAACCGTTTGGTCGCAATACGGCTCCTGCCGTAGCGATTGCTGCCATGAAGTTGTTGGCCGATGGCAAAGATGAACTGATGCTGGTTCTGCCAGCAGACCATGTCATCGAAGATATCGATGCGTTTAAAGCATCCTTGAATTCGGCCACCGAAGCCGCTGAAAAAGGCGAAATGGTGCTGTTCGGTATTCCTGCACTGCGCCCGGAAACCGGCTACGGCTATATCAAGGCAACCCACTCAGCCAACCTGCCTGAAGGGGTCAATCGCGTCGAGCGCTTCGTAGAGAAGCCAGACGCCATTCGCGCGACCCAATACGTAGAATCTGGGGATTACTACTGGAACAGCGGTATGTTCATCTTCCGCGCCAGCCGCTTCCTGGAAGAGCTGAAGCTGCACGATCCTGATATTTACGATACCTGCCTGCTTGCGCTTGAGCGCAGCCAGGTTGATGGCGATCACATCATTATCGACCGCAACTCGTTTGCCGTCTGCCCGGACAACTCCATTGACTATGCTGTCATGGAAAAGACCACTCGCGCTTGTGTAGTTCCAATGTCTGCCGGTTGGAACGATGTAGGCTCCTGGTCAGCCATCTGGGATGTGCATGACAAGGATAGCGATGGCAACGTTACCAAAGGTGACGTGGTTCTGCACGAAGCCCGTAACTGCCTCGTTCACAGCACCAACAAGCTGGTCTCCCTGATCGGCATCGAAGATGTCGTGGTTGTAGAGACCAAAGATGCGGTCATGATCGCACACAAGGATAAGGTCCAAGACGTCAAGAAGGTGGTCAACAAGCTCGAAGCGCAAGGTCGCCAAGAGGTCAAGAGCCATCTGGAAGTGTTCCGTCCTTGGGGCTCTTACGATTCCGTCGACATGGGTCAGCGCTTCCAGGTCAAGCGTATCACTGTCAAACCAGGCGCTCAGCTGTCTCTGCAGATGCACCACCACCGCGCCGAGCACTGGATCGTGGTCTCTGGCACAGCGCAGGTCACGTGCGATGACAAGACCTTCCTGCTGACCGAAAACCAGTCCACTTACTTGCCGATGACGTCTGTACATCGCTTGGCCAATCCTGGCAAGGTACCGCTGGAAATCATTGAAGTACAATCAGGTGGCTACCTGGGCGAAGATGATATCGTTCGCTACGAAGACGTTTACGGTCGCGTCGACGCACCACAGACCAAGAGCACTAACGCTGTAGCGCGTTAATCGCTCTGAGCTGAGCCAAGAGAAAAATAAAAATAAGAGTCCTCTTGTCTCCAGATTCAACAACACCGGCCCAGCGCCGGTGTTGTGCTTTCTAGGCCGAAGTGATCTCAATCGCTAAAGCAGGTACCCTGGATCCTTTCAGCTCTTGCAACCTTATCAGGACGTTATTTTCCATGACGCCATCCACGCCCCTTCCTCACCTTGTTTCCCATTCTGATCTGGATGCTGTATGCGATCAGTACGATGGATTTATTCTCGACCTATGGGGGGTACTGATTGACGGCTACGACGCCTTTCCCGGTGCGCAGAACTGGCTGGCACGGCGTGCAACCGAAGGCAAACCTGTCTGGTTCCTGAGCAACGCATCCCGTGATGCCGCTTCCATGACGGATCACCTGGTTGAACTGGGTATCGCTCGAGAGCAATTTGCCGGTATAACGACCTCAGGGCAGCTGGCCATCGACGCCATTAGCCAGGAACCAGCACTGGCACAGGGGGGTATCTATCTGACCGGACCTGGCGAAGGTCAGACTGGCTGGCCCGAGCACATACGCAGCCGATTCGTAATCGACATCCAACAGGCATCCCTCATCCTAGGCGTAGGGAGCTTCCCTCAGGATGAGCTGGCGCTTCGTCAGGCCCCGCTCAAGGACTTCACACATTTACCGTTTCTCTGCGCCAACCCTGATCGCACAGTAGTCTCTGGCGGCCTACCCTACTACGCCGCCGGTAAGCTGGCCGACTACTTCGCTTCGCTGGGCGGAAGTGTGCGCTGGTACGGAAAGCCTGATCCCTATGCGTTTCTTTGTGCTCAACGAGAACTGGCAACTTTAGGCGCCACCAAGCTGCTGTTTGTGGGTGACTCACTGGTCACCGACGTACCGGGTGCAGTTTCGGCCAACATTGATTGCTTATGGCTGGCGTCAACTGGAATCCACCGCGAGGCATTGGGTGCAGAGTTCAATGAGCAACCGGAGCAAGAGCAACTTGAGCGCTTCCTGATGGATTATTCGATACGCCCTCAATATGTCGCTGCTGGTCTAGTCTAAAGAGACTAAACCCTAACGGAGATCCGTTGCCCGTGAGAAAGAATGTCGTTATCTATAATCGTCTTCCCGCTCCACTGGTTCAACAGTTGAGCGAAGCCTTTAACGTTACCGTCATTGATACTCAGGGCAATGTCGATGAGCAGTTCCAGCATGCCCTCCTTCACGCACACGGCCTGATTGGTGCCAGCAAGACACTAGGCCGCCATGAGTTGCAACATGCAGAAAACCTGGAAGTGATTTCCAGCGTTTCGGTTGGATATGACAGCTATGACGTGCCCTACCTGTCCGAGCAGGGCATTCTACTGACCAACACCCCCGATGTACTGACCCAGACCACAGCAGACCTTGGATTTGCTCTGCTGATGAGTACCGCTCGCCGCCTGCCTGAGCTGGATGCCTACACCAAAGCAGGGCAATGGACAAAAGGCATAACGGAAGAACATTTCGGTACAGACGTTTATGGAAAGACGCTGGGAATCGTAGGTATGGGTCGCATAGGTGCAGCCATTGCAAAGCGCGGCCACTTCGGCTTCGACATGCGGATTCTTTATCATGCAGGCAGCCGCAAGCCCGAGCTGGAGAAAGAATTCAAGGCAGAGTATCGAGACCTTGAAGCTCTGCTTCAGGAATCCGATTTTATTTGCCTGGTAGTCCCTCTGACAGACTCCACTCGCCAGATGATCGGCGCACGTGAACTAAGGCTCATGAAGCCCAGCGGTATTCTGATCAATATTGCACGCGGGCCAGTGGTTGATGAAGCGGCTCTAATCGAGGCGCTTTCCAACCAGCACATTCGCGGCGCAGGCCTGGATGTTTTTGAGCAGGAACCACTTTCATCATCGCCCCTGTTTTCGCTGAAGAATGTCGTCACCTTACCGCATATTGGTTCAGCGACTCACGAGACACGGTATGCCATGGCAGAGCGCGCTGTCTCCAATCTGACAGCCGCCTTAAGCGGTAATCGGCCACAGGACTTGGTTAATCCTGAAGTATGGAAGGGTTAAATCAAGCCAATCTGAAACCAGCGCTTAACAGCAGACTCTTTAGATAAGCCATGCTGTCGTAATTAAGTGATATCTATTTGAGCAACCTGAGCGACTTCAGTACGGGGACGCTTTCGGTCTGTGGCACAATTACCCGTTTGTGCTTCGTGTTACAGGCTTCATATGCGTCTACGTTTCGACCATCTGCACTGGCAAGACTGGAAAGGCTCCTTTACTGAGCGCAACTATGAGCGTGGCCGGCGCTATGCTCAAGAAGGTTACGCCACGGTCCGGTCAGCCGCCGATGGGCTGGTCTATGCCATATGCAGCAGTCCTTCGGGATTGGATTACCGCCAATCCATCACGCTCAAGCCTGGTCCAAGAGGTTGGTTTGTTGATGGCCGGTGCACATGTGGGGCTGGCAGAAACTGCAAGCATACTGCTGCCGTGCTGTTCGAGCTGGAGCGCCTTCAGCGGGCCGGCAGCCCTCCTCCGCGCCGCGAAGCGGCCGAGACAGCCATCAATCTGGTCAAGCCGCCCAAGCCATTGTTGGTATTGGGTAGCCACACACAGGTTGACTATGATCGGCAAACCGCACGCATGCGCCCCGTCACCCGCCACAGGGCTGCCCTGGCGTTTCTTTACGACGGTAAAAAAGTGTTCGGCAAGCCTGTACCGGGTCGTAGTAGCGCGGCAACGCTGCCAACACGCCACAGTGAAGCCGAGCAGCGCCTACGACAAGTCTTACAGGACGCAGGCCTCCGAGTAGCGACACGGCGAAGCGCAGCCTTGCCCGAAGATGCGGGCGAGATGTTTGAAATGCCTGATGACTCCAGTTGGCTGCGCTTTATCGAAGTCACACTTCCGCAGCTGCGTGAAGCGGGCTGGCAGATAGATATGCGTCCAGAATTCGCCTTTGAGCTGACCGAGGTGGAGAATTGGTACGGCGAAATTGAGGAGGCGCCTGATCATGAATGGTTTGATCTGGAGCTCGGCATCGTCGTACAAGGGCGGCGCGTCAGTCTGCTGCCTATCCTAATCGATCTTATCCGGCGGGATCCTCAATTATTCGAACCGGGAGCACTGGCCAGACGCTCTGACGATGAGCGCCTGCTGCTCCGCGTGGAAAGCCCTGCTGCGCGCAAGCAAGGACGCCCCGCACGTATCGCCCTGTCTCTAGGTAGACTAAAGCCCTTGCTTGCCGCACTCATGGAACTGCATGGGCATTCGTTACCTGCTAATACCAAGCAGATACGCCTGTCTCATCTGGACGCCGCACGGCTGGCTGAACTTGAAGAAAATATTCCACTGACATGGCAGGGTGGTGAGCAGCTCAGAAACTTCGCCCATCGACTACGCCATTACTCAGCTTCGCCCCTGCACGTCCCGGAAAGCCTGCGTGCCGAGTTAAGACCGTATCAGCGCGATGGCCTGGCTTGGTTGCAGGCACTTCGCGAGCTGGATGTGGGCGGGATCCTGGCCGATGACATGGGTCTTGGTAAGACCTTGCAAACCCTGGCTCATATCCTGGTAGAGAAAACGGCTGGCCGGTTGACCAGCCCTGCCATGATCGTCATGCCTACCAGCCTGATACCTAACTGGCAGGACGAAGCAGCCAAGTTCACACCTGAGCTGAAAGTACTGGCCCTCCACGGTACTCAACGGCGTAACCTGTTCGAGCGGATACCTGAGCACGATATCATCCTGACTACCTACGCCCTGCTACCGCGCGATGCCGAGCAGTTGGCCAGCTTCTCCTTTCATCTTCTGGTATTGGATGAAGCACAATCCATTAAGAATGCGGCAACCAAAGCGGCGCAAGCGGCGCGGGGACTCAATACGCGACACCGTCTATGCCTGACGGGCACCCCGCTGGAAAATCATCTGGGTGAGCTTTGGTCTCAGTTCCACTTCCTGATGCCAGGCTGGTTAGGCGATATAAAAGACTTCAAGCGCGACTACCGAACACCGATCGAGAAAAATGGCGATACCCAACGCCTCGCCCAATTAAAGGGACGAGTAAAGCCTTTCATTCTGCGTCGTACCAAACAGCGAGTAGCCAGCGAGCTGCCACCCAAGACAGAAATTGTCCAGTTGGTCGAGCTGACTCAGCCACAGCGCGATCTTTATGAAACGGTACGTGTTGCACTTGATGAGAAGGTCCGTAGCGAAATCTCCAAGAAAGGCTTGGCCAGAAGCCAAATTATCGTTCTTGATGCACTGCTGAAACTCCGCCAGGTCTGCTGCGATATCCGACTAGTCAACGGCAACGAAACATCCGCCAAGTCGTCTGGAAAGCTACTCGGCTTGCTGGAACTGCTCGAAGGCCTATTGGCCAATGGCAGTCGTGTCCTGCTGTTCTCGCAGTTCACTTCCATGCTGGCGCTGATCCAGCAGGCGCTGGATGAAAGACGGATCGACTATGTCACCCTTACCGGTGAAACCCAGGATCGCCGTACGCCTGTCGAACAGTTTCAGTCCGGTGAGGCCCCGGTTTTCCTGTTGAGCCTTAAAGCAGGCGGTACGGGACTCAACCTGACTGCGGCCGATACGGTGATTCACTTCGACCCCTGGTGGAACCCTGCGGCGGAGAGCCAGGCCACAGACCGTGCCTATCGCATAGGGCAAGATAAGCCGGTTTTTGTGTACAAGCTCATTGCAAGAGGCACCCTGGAAGAGAAAATCCAGCAATTGCAGCATGAGAAATCTCGCATTGCCGCAGGGATTCTTGAGGAGAACACAGCCGACTGGCGAATGTCGGAAGCGGATATCGAAGCGCTTTTCACCCCATTGGGTAAATAGACTTTCCTCCTTGGCCGTTCTGCTTGCCTGAGCAGAGCGGTGCATCACTCGAGAAGCGGTCTAAACTTGTCAAACATAATAAAGTCCATATCTCTTATGATCTGGATGGTGTTTGTCTGCGCTTACCCTGCTGTGGCATGGGGTTTGGGAGATTGCGATGGAGTTACCGCGCCAAGCCTGCCTGGATGCGCTCAACCGTGAGCCACCTGCTATATTTGAGGCAGCACTCTGGATAGCCGCCGAACATGACCTGACCTTTCAGCCTGAAATGGCTCAGCATCTTCTGACGGATCTCATTCCTTCTGTCGAGGCAGCTATTGATCATCAAGGCTCGTCCGCCGAGCGCGCGCAGCAGCTCGTACGCCGGATGATCGAGCTGGGTTTTCACGCCGATGACTGGCCGCTGAAGCCTCAGGCAGCGTTGCTGCACAAGGTGCTGGCTCGTCGAAGGGGACAGCCACTTTCCTTATCACTGATCGCGATGGAGCTGGCCCGCAGACTGGACATTCCTCTGGTCGGCGTCAACTTTCCAGGCCATTTCCTGCTACATGTCCCTGAGGCGGATCACCTGCTTGACCCTACCAGTGGAAGACGACTTTATTCCAAGGATTGCCGCGGACTGCTCGCCTATCAGTTTGGTCCACATGCCCAGCTGCAAGCGCAGCACCTACGCACTGCTCAGCCTCGCGAACTGCTCCAGAGACTGTCTCGAAATCTTCGTCAGTTGCATGAATTTGATAACCAACTATTGGCAGCCCTGAAAGATGCGCAGCGGGTATTGGAAGTAGGGCCGCCCAGCGTCTCGGATCATCTGGCTCGTGCAGAACTGTATAGCCGGCTGGACTGCCCTCAGGCCCAGCGTTATGACCTTGAGCATGCCCTATTGTTAAGCGATGACCCAGCCGAGCAACTGCACCTGAGCCGTCGCCTGGCCGCACTGAGTGATAGTCGCCGCCGTCTTCATTGATAGATGTGGAAACATGCCTTAACAGTCAGAACCTTCTGTCTCCAGCCAAGCGGGTATCAAGTCCTGTCAAGCACAGCCGATAGCCAAGCAACCTCCTTTACGCTGTACTTAGCAGGACCTAAGCAATGACCCTTCGTAACTTGAATATCGCACCTCGTGCTTTTCTGGGGTTCGCGTTCATAGCTGTACTCACTTTGTTCCTGGGCGTTTTCTCGCTCTATCAGATGCGTGATATACGCCAGAACAGTGTTACTTTTGAGCAGAACGTACTTCCTAGCGTAACGAGCCTTGATGACATTACATCATTAACTCTGCGCCTACGCGTCCTTTCATACCGTTTGCTTATCAACCGTGAGCCAGAGAATCTACAAAAGACGTTGGCACTGTTTGATCAGCGCACTAGTCAGGTCGAAACAGCTAGCGCCAACTATGAAAGGTTAATTTCATCAGATACTACACGTGCTTTATACAGCGAATTTCGAAAGCTCTGGAGTGATTACCTTCAGTTGAAAAATCGTATGTTGGAGCTTTCTTCGGCTAACCAGCTTGATGAACTCAAGATCGTTCTGAACGAAGAATTACTTAAAAACTCTGATGCCATTAACGCTATTCTGGCCAAGCTCATTCAGTACAATACTGACGCAACAAAGGAAATGAATCAGAGCGCTGCCCAGAGCTATTCCACCTCTGTGGCCACCGCTATTACTTTGTTGGTCATCGTCGCATTACTGACCGTACTCCTGGCTTGGCTGCTGACGCGTAGCATCGTGCAGCCGGTTGATCAGGCTCTGCGTGCCGCTGAAGAAATTGCCAGCGGTGACCTGACCAAGCACATTCAGGTTACCGGCAAGGATGAGCCCGCTCGTCTCTTGACGGCCATGCGTACCATGCAGGAAAAACTGCGTCATACGTTAGAGCGCATCTCAGGCTCCTCGAGCCAGTTGGCTGCCGCCTCCGAAGAGCTCAGCAGCATCACTGACGAGAGTGCACGTGGCCTGAATCGCCAGAATGACGAAATCCAGATGGCTGCAACGGCCGTAACGGAAATGAGCTCGGCGGTAGAAGAAGTGGCTCGCAATGCCATGACAACGTCCGAAGCCTCCAAGCACTCTGCCAGTGCGGCTCAGGAAGGTCAGGGTCGCGTACTGGAGACCGTTTCGTCCATTGAGCACATGACCTCGGAGGTTCAGACGACCGCATGTCTGGTCGGTGAACTTGCCAGTCAATCACGCGATATTGGCAAGGTGCTTGATGTGATTCGTGGCCTGGCTGACCAGACCAACCTGCTGGCACTCAACGCCGCTATTGAAGCGGCCCGTGCGGGAGAAGCAGGTCGCGGCTTCGCTGTCGTCGCCGACGAGGTACGAGCTCTGGCGCATCGTACCCAAGAGTCGACTCGTGAAATTGAGCAAATGATTATGAGTATCCAGAATGGCACTGAGCAGGCCGTGAACTCAATGGAGTCCAGCACGACCCGAGCAGGTTCTACGCTGGAAGTGGCTCGTCGTGCCGGCGAAGCGCTGGAAGAAATCACCCGCGCCATCAGCGAGATTAACGAGCGCAACCTAGTCATTGCCAGCGCAGCCGAAGAGCAGGCACAGGTAGCCCGCGAAGTAGACCACAATCTGGTCAATATTCGGGATCTGTCAGTCCAGAGCTCGGAAGGTGCTCGTGATACCACGGCAGCCAGCCAAGAGCTGTCGCGCCTGGCTGTTGAGCTGAATACCTTGGTATCTCATTTCAAGGTTTAAGGATGAACGTGGTGCAAGGATGCACCCCCTCCATCAAAGCACCCAGATCAGCAGTTGGGCGCCCAACAGATTCAACAAGCCGGTCAGTACCATCGTCAGTCCGGCCACTGTCCCCTCCTCAATGCCTACCTCGTAAGCGCGGCTTGTACCGGCACCATGGGCACCTACACCGAACATCGCACCTCGCGCCAGAGCAGAGCGCAACGGAAGAAAGCGCAAAAGAAGACTGCCTACCACAGCGCCAAAAACACCTGTGACCAATACGAAAGCAGCGGTCAGTTCAGGTACGCCCCCCAGATCCTTGGACATAGGCATGGCAAACGGTGTCGTAATCGAGCGTGGCAGCAGGGATAACGTGACAGGCGCTTCCAAAGCCAGCAAATGGGCCAATGCCCAAGAGCTGAAGATTGACACAAAGCTGCCTACTACAATGCCGGCCATAAGTGCTCGCCAATAACGGACCAGAAGTCGACGCTGCTGCCAGATCGGTACGGCAAACGCGACGGTAGCCGGCCCAAGCAGGCTGATCAGCCAACCGGTGTAGTGGGAATACTGCGCATAGCTCGTGCCTGTCGGAATGGCAATCAGGTAAAGAATAGTCGGCACAAAGACAATAGGAGCCAGCACATACCACTTGATGCGCTTGTAAATCATCCGGCTCAGGATATACCCACCCAGCGTCAGAAGCAGCCAGAACATGCCAGTCCAATCAAGCATCCTGGCGGCTCCTGCGACGAAACATCCATTCCACCGTCAAAGCGGTGCTGATCATGACCAGAAGCGTGCTGAAGCACACCGCCATAAGAATACGGATGCCCTCTTCCCGGACGAGAGGCCCATAATCAAGCAGACTCATCAGCGCTGGGATGAAAAACAGCAGCATCTCACCGACCAGCACACGGGCACCGCTTTCAAGCCACTCTGGCTTTATCACTCGCAGCGCAAGAGACAGCAGAAGGATCGCCAGACCTAGAACACCTGCCGGGATAGGCAAACCGAAATACTGTCCAAGCCATCCGCCTAGCCACCAGATACCTAACAACACAGCCAACTCAACCAGCGTCCGCATGTAACGGGGAACCATAAGACATCCATTACGTTTAACTGGCTTCAAGGATACGCCCGGCCTTACTATCCCAGAAGCGAATTATTAGAATCAGAGCCATTCCAAAATGGAATTCAAACAACTCCGCATGTTTGTCGAGGTTGTACGCCAGGGCGGTTTTACTGCCAGTACACGCGTGCTTCACGCGACTCAATCGACCGTCAGCAAGCAGATTGCCCATCTGGAGCAAAGTCTGGGGTTGCGTCTGCTAGATCGGACAGGCCCCGCCCTACAATTGACCGATGCAGGACATGTTGTGCTCAAATATGCTGAGCACATATTGCGCCAACACCGCGAAATGCTGACGGAGCTGGATGATCTGGCCCGCCTGGGTCAAGGACAACTACGCGTTGGGCTGCCCATTCTGGGTGCAGAAACATTGTTTGCAGCACCCTTTTCCCTCTACCGTAAGCGCTATCCGCAAATTACGGTTCACTTGGTGGAAGGTGGCAGCAAGCTCATGGAGGAGTTGGTCATCAAGGGTGATATAGAGATTGGTGGCTGTCTTACCCCTAATGATCCTTTTTTTGATTATCAACCTTTTTGCAATGAGCCATTGGATGCCGTGTTGTCATGTATTCATCCATTGGCCAATAGGTCCCGATTGGCATTAGCGGAGCTGGCCGCTACGCCCTTCTTGCTATATCAGCAGAGCTATACCTTGAACGATCGACTGTTACAGGCGTGCCGCGAAGCGGGCTTTACGCCCCAAGAAGGTGGCAGAAGTGGACAGGCGGACTTTCTAATAGCATTGGCAGCAGCAGGACAAGGCGTTGTTCTCCTACCCCGAATCGTGGCCCAAAAGCTGATACGTCCCGATGTCGTACGCATTCCTCTGACCCAACCTGACCTCCGGTGGGACGCCTCCTTTATCTGGCGGCGTGGTGCATACCTTTCCCGGGCGGCAAGAGCCTGGCTCGATCTCATGCAGGAAGTCAGCCTGGAGCAATTCGGCAAACTGGATACTTGAGTCTGAATATCTTGAATTAGAGTCTGCCATGACAACATAGTCATCAAGCTATTAGCGCCTGATGACTTAGCAGGCTGCCGCTCCCCTCAGCGGATCAAGGCTGTTATCAGACGATCCAGCCACGGCTCCGCGTCTGTTTCGGGAGTAACGGTTTCACTGGCATCGAGCTTTAACATAGGCAGCACTTCCTGCAGTCCAAGTTCGGCAAACAGCTCCTGCATTTGCATGCCACCACCACAGTAAGTATCGCCGTAACTGGCGTCCCCCAAACCGATCACGGCTGCGGGCCTGCCACGCCAAGCCGGAAGCGTATCGCGCAGAGCATAGTAAAGCGGCTGTACGTTGTCCGGCAGCTCTCCCATTCCGGTTGTCGATGTCACGGCAAGAAACGCATCGGCATCGAAAGCCAGCAAATCGTCCAATCCTCCACGCAAATTGAGCCAGACCTCATGCCCACCTGCCTCCAGAATCTGCTTGGCGTGCCTGGCGACCTCCTCGGCCGTGCCGTAAACAGAGCCACATAAAATGGCGACTTTCATGACACCTCCTTAATCACTGGTATGCCTAACCTTACCATGCTGCCTTTTGGTTCACACACAGCGCTTCTTGCACTGACATGACGCCTACTACTTAGGTCTAGCCAGCGCTCATCGGCATTTAACGCAAATGGAATGAACCTTGTATATGCTTGCACAGCCTGATACTCAGGCGATCGAAGCACTCCAAAACGAGCCGCTTCCTGTTCTCGACCGCAGTGTCTACCCGGCGCTGTGTAATCAGACCGTCCTATCCGGATAGTTGCATGTGGAGAGTTCTATGATGCATCCCGTCACCCTGATGGTGGCTCGCCGTGTCGCCGATGGCTGTTACGATAATTTTCTCGAATGGCTCCGCGAAGGTGAGCGCTTGGCGACCTGCTATGAAGGCTATCTTGGATCGGGCGTCCTCTCCCCACCGCCAGGCGATAATGAAGTCCAGATCGTGTTTCGTTTTTCTAATGAGCAGACATTAGGTGCGTGGGAACATTCCTCGACGCGTCAGCACTGGCTTGAGCGGGGCAAGGATCTCTTCGAGCAGCCGCAGGAGCTGCGTGCACAGGGCCTTGATACCTGGTTTGGCGATGCCCGCCGCACACCCCCTCGCTGGAAGCAAAGCATTGCTGTCTGGCTTGCGTTCTTTCCTGTATCGCTGCTATTCAATGCCTTGTTAGGCGACAGGTTGGCTGGGTTGCCACTGATACCCAGAATATTGCTCAGCACCCTGATCCTGACCCCTATCATGGTGTGCTTCTTTATCCCATGGGTAACTCGCCTGCTTTCCGGCTGGCTCAATAGTGATGCCTCGCAGGCTCGCCGGAGAACACTCCGGCCTGCTACGACCCGTCATTCATGATGTCACGATGGTGAAGGGTTTGCGATAATCGAAAGCTGTCTGCAGAGTATCGAAGCTCTAGCAGACAGCCCTTTCGTCTGTCGGAGCCCCATCCCATGCATCACACGTTTGCTGCCCCGCTGATTATCACGGGCGCCAATAAACGAGTCGGCCTTGCCTTGACCAAGACATTGAGCAGTCAGGGGTATAAGATCGTAGCCACGTACCGCAACGATCCTGGCGAGCTGGTGACGCTGGAAAATGTTTACCCTGTTCAGGTAGACCTGACCTCCGTTGAAGACAGGCAACGGTTTATCGACTATGTACTCACTTATGCCAAAAGCCTACGCGGCATCATTCATAATGCATCGCTTTGGCTGGACGACTCGCTTCATCATTTCCAGACCATGTATCAGGTGCATCTCGAAGCGCCGTATCACCTGAACCTGGCTCTGGAGCCGCTCCTGCTTGCCAGTATGCGCGCCGATATCATCCACATTTGTGACGACAGTGCCTCCCGGGGCAGCAAGAATCACATCGCCTATGCAGCGACCAAGGCGGGGTTGAGTAACATGACCCTGTCGTTCGCTGAAAAGCTCGCACCGACTGTCAGAGTGAATACCATTGCTCCCGGTCTCCTCATTTTCAAAGAAGACAGCAGTGCTGATTATCAGGAGGCTACGCTGAAAAAGGCTTTACTTCCGTATGAGCCTGGAGCCGCGCCGATCATCGAGGCTGTGACCTATCTGTTGCAGTCCACCTATACAACAGGCAGTACGGTTACGGCCAATGGTGGCCGCCACCTGCGTCATTCGAAGAATGCCTGATTGTCCCAGGCATTCATTTTTGGAGGAATCGATCCATGACCGAACAAGAGCTCATTGAGCTGGAGGCTGCGGCCTTTCGTACATTAGTAGAACATTTGCGCAAGCGTACCGACGTACAAAACATCGACCTGATGAACCTGTCAGGCTTTTGCCGGAACTGCCTATCGAAATGGTATAAGGCGGCGGCGGATGAAAAGGGCGTGGAACTGAGCATGGACGATGCACGTGAAGCCGTCTATGGAATGCCGTATGCCGAGTGGAAATCGCGTTACCAGAAGGAAGCCACACCTGAACAGGCTGCTGCTTTCAAGGAGAGTGCCAAGCCATGACTCCCCTCGAGACCTTTCGCGCTCGGCTTCGTAGTGATGAGCATCTGTTTGCCGATACCCTGGCTTTCATTGCAGATCACTATGATTACACGCCTCAAGCCTTTGTAAATGGTTCGGTAGAAAACGCAGTTGGCCAAAATGAAGGCTCCTGCAAAACCCTAGGCCTTGCGCTGCTGGAGAGCTTCGAGACACAGGAAGCCCTGTTGGCCTTTGGGGAGCATTACCGTAGCGTTATTGCGACTCCTGAAGGTGCTGATCACGCCAACATCCGTTCGCTGATCACCCATGGTCTGGCGGGCGTCCGCTTCGCCCAGCTGCCATTGGCAGCAAAACAGTCGGTTTGATCTGTCGCTTGCGCCTTGATCCGAAACGATCAAGGCGCAACAGTGTTACTCATAGCTTGTTCGCGCTCAGTGGCTAGATCCTACTTACCTAATTGAATCAAGCCGTGCCTTCAGCTCATGGGTCAGTAATAATAGGCAGCGACTGCTTTCTAAACCTGTGACTGCCAATGCGCCTATCTCGCTTTTATGTCGACCTTCCCCTTTCGCTCGGGCAACAGATCCTCCCTGAAGCACAGGCTCATTATATGGGACGTGTATTACGTCTTACCTCGGGTACAGCCGTACAGCTATTCGATGGGTCTGGCTATGAATACAAGGGAGTGCTAACCGAGACCGGGAAAAAATCGGCGCACGTGGACATACAGGAGCGCTTTTCCGGAATGGAGGAATCAACGCTTCGTGTCCATTTAGGGCAAGGTCTTTCCCGAGGGGAAAGAATGGATTGGGCTATACAAAAAGCGACAGAACTGGGCGCCGCCGAAATCACTCCTATCATGACGGAGCGCTGCGAGGTGCGCCTGAAAGATGAGCGAGCCGACAAGCGTCTTCTACATTGGAAGCAGGTCGCCATTAGCGCCTGTGAGCAGTGCGGACGTTCAACCCTCCCTATCATCCATGCCCCCGTCACGCTAGCCGAGTGGCTTGGAAAGGTCGAGGCCGATTTGAAGCTTGTACTTCATCCCGTTGCGGAGCCGCTTACCAGCCACACGCCACCCTCTAGTCTCGCCTTTCTGATAGGCCCAGAAGGTGGTCTTACTGATAACGAGGTGGCAGAGTCCCAAAAGGCCGGTTTTGTTTCTGCACGTCTGGGACCGCGTGTACTCAGGACTGAAACAGCGCCGGTTGTGGCGCTGGCTGTAGCACAGCAGCTCTGGGGAGACTTCTAGAAGGTTAGAAAGCCTGGTCTCAACCGGGCTTTCTGATTAGATCACTCCGATTTCAGCCAGCTTTTCTTCCAGCGCAATCAGATCGGGAATCTTCACTACACTACCCTGATGCTTCACAGCTGCCAGCTCCAGAGGGTCCAGAGGAACATCAGCCGACTCAAGGTCAGGTGTAACTCTCATGGAACGCGGAATACCTTGCACGAGGATGGCCAGGAAACGCACATGAGCACGCCCTCCCAAGGCATTGATGATCGCGACCCGGGCTGACGTACTGTTACGGTCAAACTGCAACGGCGCTCCCGAGGCGGCTTCGAAGCTGAGCAGCGGGAGCCGAAGGTCTCGCCACGCTACCTGCCCCAAACACCAGTCAGGCTGATCGGCCAGCTTGGCAACCGGTCGATACGGTATCAACTCAGCCACAGCAACGTTAGGCAGCAAAAGCGTGCGGTCCGTAAGGGAAAGCAGCAGTCCTGTCAGGTTTTCAGGTGTGCTTGTGAGTGCTGGTGTTTGGCTCATAGGAACTCCTTTCAATGAGCATGCTGCTTGGCTAGGCGGTTGACCAGCGCTTCGGCCAGCCCCCGCGGATCACTCGTGAACGAAGAGAATCCTGCCTCCCGAAGTGTCTCTGGCATACTGGCGCAACTACAACTGTCGGCGCTTTGAGTCCATATCTCCGCACCTCTTCGGCGCATATAGGCTGCCGAGCTGCTACCGTCATTACCCATGCCACTAAAAATGATCATGCCGCAACGCGAACCGAAATGTTGAGCCAGATTGAGCATCATCTGGTCGACCGAAGGCGTATAGGGCTCCGGCCATTTGCGGCTCAGGACATCCAGCTTGGAATCATTACGAAAGCTCAGCTCGTTCTGTGTTGGAACGACTATGACCTCACCACACCTGACCTCAAGTCCCGGCTGCGCAATTTGTACATGCCATTGACTGTGGCGACCTACCGCCATTGGAAGTGTCGCCTCAAAATTGGCATCGATATGCTGCGCATAAAGAAAGCCAATCGGCAGTCCGCCTGGCAAAGCGTCAAGAAAAGCCTTTACTGCATCAGGTCCGCCCAGCGATGCGGCCAACAGCCATACCTCTTTGGCAGACTCCCCCATCTGCAAGGGCGTTGAGGCCAGAGACGCTGGCAAACTCAGTCGCTCCGGACGCTCGGTATCAGCCAGAAGCGCCTGAAGGCTCGGACCAACTGCCTCGGTCGTATCACCCACCAAATGCTTCAGCTTGGTAATAAGGCGGCGCTCCCAGCGCGGGAAAAGATCCGAGCTGAACTCAGGTGCCTGGCCTTCTCCAAAGAGGACGGGCGTAGAGGTATGTTCAAGCAGATCCTCCAGTACGTTGGAATCTTCCGACTCAGCCAGATCCACTAGCCAAAGATCCGTCTCACAGGCTCGCAAGGCTTCCACATCAAGGCGCGTCGGATCGCTGTTGAATACCACCTGATAGCCGTTGCCAGCCAATACCTGCTGCAACACATACCGTTGCAACGAGGTATCAGCCAGAATGGCAACTCGAACTATTGCTTTCTCAGTCATTTACCTTGACCAACTGTTGGATGTGATTGAGAAGCTCATTTTCCTGGTACGGCTTGCCTAGGTAATGATTTACGCCAATAGTGAAAGCACGATCACGGTGCTTTTCGCCTGTGCGTGACGTAATCATGATGATAGGCAGGTCCTTGAGATGCTCATCGTGACGCACGAGTGAAGCCACCTCGAAGCCATCCATCCGCGGCATCTCGATATCAAGCAACAGGATATCGGGCTTGCGCTCCTGAAGTAGAGCAATCGCATCCACGCCATCCTTAGCGGTAATCACGTCCATCCCGCTCCGTTCAAGCAGACGGCTAGTCACCTTGCGAACCGTAACCGAGTCGTCAACCACCATAACCAGTGTCGGCCGCTCAACTTCGGTCTCCACGGCATAGTCGATCGCAATAGAGAGGTCGGCCGGCGCGCCAACGGCACGAGCATAGCGGCTGCGAATCAAGGCCAGCAGGTCAAGAATCACGACTACTCGACCATCCCCTAGAATCGTAGCGCCAGAGATACCATGCACGCCGGTAAACTGTGGGCCTAGGCTCTTTACTACGATCTCTCGCGAACCGGCCAGGCTGTCGATCTGTATAGCCACGGCATGGTCATTCGAGCGCACCAAAATAACCGGCAAGGGAAGCGGCTGGTTGATCAGTTTAGGCCGCTGCCCATTTTCCAGCAGCTCACCCAAGTATTTCAGCTCATACGTCTGGCCTGCATACTCGAAGGAACGAGCACCGGCCTGATAGTAAGCTTCCAGCTCCGTCGCCGACACACGAACGATACCTTCGATTGTGTTCAGCGGAACTGCATACAGGTCCTCGCCAGAGTGCACCATCAGTGCCCGGTTGACCGACACCGTAAAGGGCAAACGGATCGAAAAGGTCGTTCCCTCTCCTGCAACCGAGTGAATACCCATGGTTCCACCCAATTGTTTAACCTCGGAGTGGACCACGTCCATACCAACGCCGCGTCCGGAAATCTGAGTCACCTGTGCAGCGGTGGAGAAGCCCGACTCCAGGATGAACTGCATGACTTCCTGCTCGGAAAGCTCACTGCCCTCATCCATCAGGCCGCGTTCTATGGCTTTGCGACGTACCGCAGACAAATCGATACCACGGCCATCGTCAGAAAGCGTCAGCAGAATATCACCGCCCTCACGACTCAAGGAGAGGTGGATATTGCCCGTTTCGGGCTTGCCTGTTTCCTTACGTGCTTCACTGTTTTCGATACCATGGTCTACCGCGTTACGCAGCATGTGCTCGAGCGGAGCGACAATGCGCTCCAGCACATTGCGATCCATTTCGCCTTCGGGGTTGTTTACCTCAAACTCAACCTGCTTTCCCAGCTCACCCGCCACCTGCCGAACAACGCGGCGCAGGCGTGGAACCATACGGTCGAAAGGCACCATGCGCGTACGCATCAGGCCCTCCTGAAGTTCCGTGTTGACGCGAGCCTGCTGTAATAGCAGGGTCTCCGCATCACGGTTACGGGATGCCAGTGTGTTTTTCAGATCGAGCAAGTCAGACGCCGACTCGAACAAGGAGCGGGACAGCTGTTGCAGTTGCGAGTATCGGTCCATTTCCAATGGATCGAACTCTTCATAGCCCGCACGCTCATGCTCATCCTGGTGACGGCTGAGGATCTGGGCCTGCGTTTCGGTATCCAAGCGACGTAACTGATCGCGGACCCGCTCAATGGTCGCCTCCATCTCACTGAGCGTGGCACCGATATCACTAACCTGCTGCTCGACACGACCTCGGAAAATGGAGGTCTCACCGGCCAGATTAACCAGGTTTTCAAGCAGATCAGCCGGAACGCGTACCAATTCCTGAGGAGCTCGACGGTTACTGTCTTTGCGCACCGCTTCCTGCGCCCGTTGTACGAAAGGCAGCACCTGAACCTGATCATTGGACTCTTGCGGTGCGGCGGCCATGACAGGGGCAAGCACCTCCAGAGGTTGCTCGGGCTCGCTCACTGGTTCAGGTTCAATCGCTACAGCCAATGCAGGCATGGGCGCTGCGGTGAAATGTTCACGCAGGTCCGCAATTCGTGCCCCTAGATCAGCCAAGCCGTCACGGGCCTTGCCTTTCAACTCAACAATACGGTCCGAGGCAACGGGCCCGTTTAATGGGCTGGCGTCCCCCAGCTCCTGTTCAAGCAAGTGGGCCTGGTCACCCAGTGCGAACTGGCCTGCGAGACGAGCACCACCTTTCAAGGTATGCAGGCAGCGCAGCAGATCATCAACGGCCTCATTCGAGCCTTCGACTTCCTCCCAACGATGGAGCGCCAACTCCATATTGGTGAGCAAGTCCTCAGCCTCCTCGATAAAGATCTCCAGAATTTCGTCTTCATCGGAGTCTTCTACTTGAGCAGGCGGCAATGTAATGCTGACAGGTTGCTCCAACTGCTGATCCGTGCTGGTACGGAAAGCATGAATGGCCTCCACCAGACGCTGGCCAGACGGTACAGGTTGGCGATTACGGACACTTTCCAGCATCTCAAGCAACAGATCGTGGCTTTGATGTAGAAGGCCAAACAAGTGCTCACTTGAACGGAGGCGTCCTGCACTCAATCCTTCGTATAGGAATTCAAGCTCATGGGCCAAATCGCTGACGGGTGTGATGTCAGCCATACGGGCACCGCCCTTGAGCGTATGCAGGTCACGCTGCAAGGCTTCCAGCTCAAAGCTGTTATGCGTATCCATCTGCCAACGTTGCAGAGAACCTGCCGCGCTTTGAAGAATATCGAAACCTTCCTCAAGGAAAATATCGATCAGTTCCTCGTCAGCCTCGTCCAGAGGCTCGAAAGGTTGAACCTCTGACGTTGACGTGTCCTCGGAATACGCAGCGTCTTCATCCTGCTCGACCTGCTGCGTCCGCTGTATACCCTGCCGATAGGCCTGAATCGCATCGACCAGGTCATCAGGCTGACTAAGCGCTTGATGATTCTGCAACTGGTCAAGCTGCTGAGCCAAGCGGTCATGACAACGCTGGAGCAGCGGTTTCAAGTCGTCACTTGGTTGGTAACGACCGTCAACAAGCCCCTCGTATAACGTCTCAAGTTCATGGGCCAAAAGACTGATGGGCTCGATATCAGCCATCCGCGCCCCGCCCTTGAGGGTATGTAGGTCGCGCTGCAGAATCCAGAGATTGTTATGGTTGGTCGGCTCCTTGAACCAACGCTCAAGTGCCTGCCCAGCGCTATCAAGCAGGTCGACCGCCTCTTCCAGGAAGATGGCCACCATCTCGCTGTCAAGCTCATCGTCAACTGGAATAGCAGGAGCCTGTGCAACGGGCTCGGCCGTACTGATCGCAGAGGACTCGACTACCGGATCGACATCATCAGCCGACACTGCCTCAGCCTCAGTCTCAGCCTCAGTCTCAGTCTCAGTCTC